>DJUJ01000159.1:374-10944 GCA_002438345.1 Paenibacillus sp. UBA6285 | reverse complement strand
TATTGTCATTAACATATAAGTAGCGGGTGGATAGGATGGAAAGATAAATAATACGGTTTATTTTCCTAACGAATGACCCCCGGCAGTTATTGAGAAAATACGCAGTACTCCTACCCCACGTGATAGTTCTACCCTAATTTGGAGGTGAACTAATATAAGAGCCTAATTAGATAGCCAGAGGCTGCAACAGCATCTATACTCCTTTAGTTTATATTATATTTTAAAGAGGTGTCTTATGAAGAGAACAACTTTATGGCTATTAATTTTCTCATTGATATTAGGAATGGAATTCTCAAGTACAGCTGTTTATGCAGGGAGCGATCGTACTATTCAGAATACAAATGGTAGAACCGTATTGAATTTAAATAGCGACTGGGGATTCTACAGAGGTGATTTAGCTGGTTCAGAGGCTATTGACTTTGATGATCAGGCATTTGCCAATATAACCATTCCGCACACCATGAGACTGGAGAAGAAACATGCGAATGGTNNGAGATGTACAGAGGAAATACAATCAATATTGACTTTGAAGGTGTCATGACCGACAGTGAAATCTATTTGAATGGAGAAAAAATTTATTCCCGTAATGGTGGTTATGTTGGATTTTCTGTAGATATTACAGATAAAGTTAAGTTTAGTGAAACCAATGTTCTAGCCGTAAAGGTATCTAGCTATGATAGTCCAGATACACCGCCAGGAAAGCCAGTTGCCAATCTCGATTTCCATTACTTCGGTGGTATTTACAGAGATGTAACCATGAGAATTACAAATGATTTACATATTTCGGATGCATTACAGGCTGATAAAACAGCTAGCGGTGGAGTTTTTGTGACTTATCCTGAAGTAAGCAAAACTTCTACCAAGGTGAATGTAAAAACCCATGTCGTAAACAAGAATAATACTTCAGCAGATACGAAGGTTGTAAGCAAGATTGTGGACAAGGAAGGAAATATCGTTGCTCAGGGTGAAGCTGATGCTGTAAGCGTACCAACAGGTGGAGATCATCAGTTTAATCAGGGATTAACGATAACCAGTCCAAATTTATGGCATCCAGATACACCTTATCTGTATTCTTTAGTCAGTGAAGTATATAATGGGTCAACTCTAGTAGATTATGTAACAACAAAGATAGGGATCAGAACAATAGAGTACAAGGCAGATGGTTTCTATCTCAATGGGGAAAGATTATATTTACGCGGAGCCAACCGTCATCAGGCCTATCAGAATATCGGAGATGCAGCTCCTAACTCGATGCAGTATCGTGATGCTATGCAAATCAAGGAAAATGGCTTTAATGCGGTTCGTGCCACTCATTATCCCAATGATCCGGCCTTTTTAGATGCAGCTGATGAATTAGGATTATTAGTTATTGAATGTCAGCCCGGCTGGCAGAACTTCACGAAAACTCAAAAGTTCTATGATCTAACATTAAGAGATACACGGGAAATGATCAGACGTGACAGAAACAGACCATCCGTAATCCTATGGGAAACTTCACTAAATGAGACGGGCTATTCAGCAGCATGGGCAAAAGAGGTTACTGCGATTGCTCATGCAGAATATCCTGGCAACCAGATGTATACAGCGGCTGACCATGGACTTCAGGGATCTTTCTATGATGTGAACTACAAAGTCGTCGATACGAATTGGGATGCTGACCCTAACAAATGGACTGATTTTGATCCCAACAAGCCATTTTTTACTCGCGAATGGGGTGATTTTGAAGAATCCAGCAAGGCGCTGAGAAAAGAAGGCGAAGACGCAATGATGACTCAGATTTTGACGCGTCAGAGATATTTAAATGGAGATGGTTACTCGGACTGGGGTGGCCTCGATGCGAATGACAGAATAGGCGGATATTTCTTATGGAGCTGGAATGACTACGCGCGTGGATCAACAACCAAGACATTAGGAAGTGGAACAGTCGATATTGATAGATACGAAAAATATGATTACTACTGGTTACAGTCCATGCAATCGGCTAGAAATCCTGTTTATGGACCAATGGTGTTCATAGCAAGCACATATTCTCCAACCTCAAGCCTAAATATTAACGTATTCAGTAACTGCGACAGTGTGAAGCTATATCAGAATGATGTATTGGTACGTGAAATGACAAGGGAAGAAGCTCTGAAATCTGTTCCGAACATCGCTAAAAAAGGTGGCAGCCCCATCTTTACATTTACATTAGATAAGTTTGCGGCTGGAGAGCTTAGAGCAGAAGCGATTTTAGATGGGAAAGTTGTGAAAACGCATACAGTTAGAACACCAGGTCAAGCTGCTGGAATAGAAATTGAAGTACGTGACAGAGGAATCATGCCCGTAGCAGATGGTTCAGATGTAATCCCTGTATACTTCAAAGTCGTTGATGCAAATGGAACGGTAGTACCCAACTACGAGGGTAAGATTAAAATTGCTGTAACAGGTGAAGGTGAACTCGTCGGCAAAAATATTGAACGAATAGGTGTCGAAGAACAGAGGGTTGAAGGCGGTATAGGTTTCGCATTTGTAAGAACTGCAGACGTCAGTGGAAGTATAAAAATTCTTGCTACAGCAGAAGGATTAAATGCGAGATCCAAAACCGTAAGTACAATACCCTATAAAGGGCAGTTTGTCCCTGACGGACAGCATACACCATGGGTTGGTGGAGTTGACAAACTAGAAACCACAGAACAGACCTATAAAAATATTGCAATTGGTAAACCTGTTACGAGTTCTTCTGAACAATCAGGTAACTTTGCAAAAAATGCAGTAGATGATGACGAAGGTACAAGATGGTGTGCAAATGGAGCATCCTTACCGCAGTGGATTCAGGTTGATTTACAGAAAAGCAGCGCAATAGCTGGTTTTCAGGTGATTTGGGAGACAAGTACAAATGTTTATAAATACGATATTGAAGTATCCGAAGACGGGACCAATTGGCGGAAAGTTATTGATAATACATTAAATACCACACCGAATGGACATGAAGAAACAAAGCTCGTAGAAACAAAAGGGAGATATGTAAGATTAAGCATTGTTGATCGTATAACCAATGGAGATTGGGCATCTTTATATGAGTTTAAGATCATACCTTTAGAAAATGAAGAACCCGGTGACAGAATTACAGATGCGAAAATCGAATCTATCACGTCATCTTCGGAAAGTGAAGCAGACAGGGGTACGGGTAAGCTTAGAGATGGCGTAACGACGATAGGAACAGGCTGGTTAGCCAAGGAATTAACGCTTCCGCAGTCCGTTACGGTAAAATTCAACAAACCGCAATCCGTTATTGGAAGCCGTATTTTTTGGGAGAAGGACAGTAACTGGTACACGTATGATTTAGAAGTTTCAACGGATGGCCACACATGGCAAAAGGCACTCGATAATCGCTATGTAGGTGGACAGCATTTCACACCAGAGACATTTGCTAAGCCGTATGACAACATCAACTATGTTCGCGTAACGATCAAGGACATCATTGCTGGCGGCGGGTTCAGAATAGGTATGGCAGAATTGATATTATATGGACAGGATTATACAGAACCAGAGCCTAAGAATTTTGACTATGCAAGTGATCTGGAATGGGCTTCAGCACACAGTGACTTTAAAGCAGTACTTAAGGATGAGCCACAGTATGGTGGTTCCAACTTTGACTTAAACACGGCAGCTGGAGTGAAGACCTTTACGAAAGGACTATCATCGGATACAAATTCAGAGGTTGTATACCATGTAGATGGACGTGGATATACAAGATTCCAATCCTATGCAGGAATTGACAAGAAAGCTCCTAAAATGGGTGGAGAAGCAATCTTTAAAATATTTAAAGATGATGAGCTAATCTATACAAGCCCTGTCAAGATGCGAGACGACAACTGTGAATTTATTGATCTTGATATCACAGGAGCCAAGCAGATTAAGCTTGTTGCTGAATGGAATAATAATCCTGTAAATCCTGAATCTAGGTATAATACGCATGTGGACTGGGCGGATGCCAGATTCGTCTATGGAGTAACTGTAACAGAACTAAAAGCGGCGATTGCAGCCGCACAAGTCAAAGTTGATCAAGCGGTCGTTGGTGATCAGCCAGGACAATATCCACAAATAGCAGTAGAGGTATTAAAAGCAGCGATTGTAGCAGCACAGGATGTTGTAGATACAGCAACAACACAAGCAGAAGTGACCTCAGCAATCGAAGTACTTCAAGCAGCGGTCAAAACATTTGATGATGCAAAGATTTCTGGGGTAGAACCATCAGTAGACAAAACTGCACCAACATGGACAGAAGATAAAGCTTTGAAGACTTCAAATGTTGGTAGAACTAGCCTTGCACTTTCATGGACAGTAGCAACGGATGATACGGGAGTAACAAGCTATAAAGTCTACAAGAACGGAAGCGAACTCGTTACATTAGCAGATAATATCACGAGCTATACAGTTAGCGGCCTGTCATCTAACACAACGTATGCCTTTAAAGTTGAAGCAGGCGATGAAGCAGGGAATTGGAGTGTGAATGGTCCGAGTGTATCTGTGACGACTGATCCTAGCTCTTCGGGTGGTGGCTGGACACCGACACCAGATCCGAAGCCTACGCCAGATCCAAAGCCTACTCCAAAACCGGAAGATGGTAATAAGCCAGCTGAGCCAAAAGATCCAGTAAAACCAACGAAGCCAGAACCACCAAAAGTAAAGCTTACGGATCTAGTGGATCATTGGGCTAAGGCTTCCATTGAAAAATCGATTGAACTTGGTTTTGTAACTGGTTATGAAGATGGAACTTTTCTCCCGAACCGCACTGTAACCCGTGGTGAGTTTGCTGCAATGTTAGCTAGAGCACTGAAATTGGGGTCTAATGATAAGGAGTTTCGTTTCAATGATAAGGAGGGAACACCAGCGTGGGCTCGGCCATTCATTCAAGCCATAGCCGAAGCTGGTTTCATTTCAGGATACGAAGATGGTACATTCCGTGCGGGTCATGAAATTACACGATCTGAATTCGTAGTCATTATTGTTCGTGTGCTTGGTCTTAAAATAGATTCTAATGCACAATTGACTTTCAAGGATGCGGAGCAGGTTTCGGCATGGGCTAGACCTTATGTTGCAGCTGCTGTGGAAGCAGGTCTGATAAAAGGGAATGGGGATGGTAAATTTCATCCCAATGGTTCAACGACTAGAGCTGAGGCCATCACATTGATTTTAGGCATGTTAAACCATCTGAAATAAGTTAGAGAAGAGTCGCTATACTATATTTTAGTAGATTAATCCCCTTCAAGCCCATACGCGAATACAGCTTTGTGAAAGCATGAGGTATGAGTACACTGGAGGGGATTTTTCATGACACTTACCGTAAAATTTATCAAGAAATCTAATTTATCATCATTAACCTATCCATTGCGGGAGAGTAAGATGTAAAAATAAAACATTCGATTTATTATCTTTCCTCACTTATGAACGATAGCATTTTGTAATCGGAATGCTCCTTCCTATGAATCTTTTCATGAATTTATATTGTCCCAATAACTACACATTTTGTAAGAAACTACTTCAACTAGCTCTTTATAATCATATATTTAGTTAAGAGGAGGAAGTCTAAAATGTTCAGTTCCAGACAAAAAGCAATGGTGCTGGTAATGCTAATTGCAATGTTTGTCAATTTTGCACCTAATGCCAGGGCTGCAGACAACGGAGATGGTACATACACAAATCCTATTATATGGGGGGACTATCCGGATAATGATGTGATCAGGGTGGGAGACACCTATTACATGTCATCAACGAGTATGCACCTATTTCCCGGAAGTCCAATCATGAGTTCCAAAGATTTAGTGAATTGGCAATATGAAAGTTATGCTGTTGACAGAATGGAAGGTGACATGTACGACCTTAAGAATGGGTTGAATGCTTATGATGAAGGTCCATGGGCAACCAGCTTGAGGTATCATAACGGTAAATTCTACTTGATGTATAACATCAATGGAGATGCTGCATACGTAAGTGTTGCAGATAGCGCCAAGGGTCCATGGAAGATTTACAAGTTAGAAGATGAACTATACGATCCGGGGTTATTTTTTGACGACAATGGAAAAGTATACGTTGTACATGGTCAAGGTCAACTTTACTTAAGTGAGCTGAAGATTGTTAGTGAAGCAACAGGTGAACTCTCTATTATTTCGAAGAGACAGCCTGGAGCATCAAGAAACGGCAAGATGATATATGACTATAAGGGNNGTTCACATGTGTATAAAAAAGATGGCACCTACTACATTCTAAGCACTCCGACATGGAACAAGGGTTCAAAGAAAGAAATAGCGATCAGAACACAAGACTTGGCGAATGGCCCTTATGTAGCAAAAGATATTATAACTAGTTTTATGAACTTTGCAGGCAATGGTATTCATCAGGGAGGTATGGTAGACGTACCTCAAGGAGAAGGTAAAGAATCCGAATGGTGGTCGGTCATATTCCAGGATCGAGGCAAGCTGGGACGTGTGCCTACTTTACAACCAGTCAACTGGAAAGATGGATGGCCATATTTAGGAGAGTTTGATGGGGAAAAAGCTGTTGTTACTTATAAAAAACCTAATATACCAGGGCTTGAAGCAACTGAGCCAAAGGCACCTGCAACATCAGATGATTTCAGCAGCAGCAAGCTAGGTCTACAATGGCAGTGGAATCACAATCCTGACAATGACAAGTGGAGTCTTACGGAAAGACCAGGAGATATAAGACTTAAAACATCTAGTGTAACAAATTCTTTAGCATATGCTAGAAATACGCTTACTCAAAGAATTATTGGTCCAGATTGTACAGGAACTGTAAAGATGGATATAAGCCGTATGGCTGACGGTGATCAGGCTGGATTATCTGTAATACAAAAAGATTCCAACTTCATCGGAATAAAGAATGAAGATGGAAAGAAGAGAATCGTTGTTCAGGACTTATGGACAGAAGAGGCATCCATTGATCTTCCAGAAGGAACAACGAATATCTGGTTTAGAGCTGAAACTCCAAGATTTGAATATCGAACGGAGTTCTCATACAGTCTAGATGGAGTAAATTTTACTCGATTAGGCGGAAGATATGAAATGCGTTACGGAACCTACGTTGGTATGAGGTTTGGTATTTTCAACTATGCAACAAAAACCCTTGGCGGATATATTGATGTTGATTCATTTGAACTGACAATGACTGAAAATGAAGGTAATTTATTTCGTGTAAATAAGAAGATTGATGCTGAACGGTATGATGATCAAAACTATGTAACAGATAAAAATCTTACGATCAACGCTAAAACGGAGTGGACAGATGATGATGTAAACAGTGGATATGACCAAAGTATGGCTAATATCAAGAATGGCGACTGGTTGCGTTATGACCAGGTGGATTTTGGTAATGGGGAAGCAAAATGGTTTAACGTAAGAGTAGCGAGTAACAAAACTAGCGGCACGATTGAGGTTAAACTAGCTGATGCAGAAGGAAATCTAGCTGAAACGATAGCCATACTACAAATTCCGAATACAAGTGATTTGAATGAGTATGTAAATGCTAAAGCAGAGCTTACAAAAGAAGTTACAGGTAAGCAAAAGATATTCTTAGTATTTAACGGTGCGGATACGGAAATGTGCAAGCTAAACTGGTTTATGTTTGGTTCTGGTGATTATCCTGAGATTGCTGCAGTTCCAGCTCATGTTCAAGTGGATTCACCCAACAGCTCAACGATTGATATCGCATGGGATGCTGTATCCGGAGCATTACAGTATGATATCAAGATTGATAATAAGATCATAAGCAATGCAACAAGCCCATTTTCAGAAACAGGGTTACTTACAGGCTCAACTCATACCGTACAGGTTAGATCAAAGAACTTTGCTGGTTTCAGTGAATGGAGTGAGGGTGTAAATATTACAACTGAAGCTNNGCTGACCCTGAAATGATTCCATCAACTGGCATGACAGTAACTGCTTCAAGTGAGGAAACTCAAGCCGAAGATAATAAAGCAGCAAATGTCCTAGATGGAAACCTAGATACGATCTGGCATACAAAATGGAATGGTGGAAATACGCCTCCTCACACATTGGATTTCAACTTGGGTGCAGCATATGACGTATATAAGCTTAAATATATTCCAAGACAGTCCGGTGGAGATAACGGTATTGTAACCAAGTACAACATCTACACAAGCATGGATGGTGTAAACTACACCTTGGTCAAGCAAAAAGGAACATTTGTAAGCGATTCCACACCGAAGACAGTAACATTTAGATCTACGCAGGCTCATTACCTGAGATTTGAAGTATTGGCTGGTAAAAATGGATACGGTTCCGCTGCTGAAATTAACATTTATCAAAATGCAGATTCAATACCAGTCGTATCTGATAACAAGACAGCTGTAGCAAGCAGTGAACAAGCATGGTCTGAGGCTTCAAAGGCCAACGATGGTAATATAGCTACTGCATGGAAGGCTGTATATGAAGATACGATGAAGACTTGGACTGTGGATTTAGAAGAAAAATATGACCTGACAGAAATCGAGCTTGAATGGGCTGCAGAAAATGCAAGTAAGTACAGGGTTGAAGTGTCAAGTGATAACAAGGTATGGACACATGCAGTTGACAGAACCGCGGATACAGAATCCAGCAAGGTTAAAACGGACAGAGTTTCAAATGATGAAGTAAGGTATGTGAGGGTAACATTTACAGAAGGAATCGCTTCGATTGATGAGATAAGAGTACGCGGTATGAAGAGTGTAATTATACCGGAATCAAACAATGTCGTATTAAACAAACCTGCTACTTCAGATAGCCAGCAAAACAGCGGTCCAGCATCAGCAGGTAACGATGGTGATGAGTCAACTCGTTGGTGCGTGTCTGATGATAAGAATCCACACTATTGGCAGGTGAATCTTGGCGGAAAATATGATTTAACGGGTTCAAAGGTAATATTTGAAAAAGCCGGTAAGGCCATGATGTATAAGATCGAGGTTTCAAGTGACGCTGCAACTTGGATCACAGTGATTGACCATATGAATAACACAACCAACACGGAACAAGTTAGAACAGATAACTGGACGGCTAAGGGTGCCCAATATATCAAGGTAACTGTCATGGGATACCCGGAACTGTGGGGAGGTTTCCGTGAGTTTGAAGTTTACGGCGTAAAATCACCTATAGTGGATACAACAGAGCTCGAAGCAGCGATTACAACAGCTCAGGTCAAAGTTGATCATGGAGTCGTCGGTGATCAGCCAGGACAATATCCACAAACAGCCGTAGATGCATTAAAAGCTGCGATTGCAGCAGCACAAAGTGTTGTAGAGACAGCAACAACACAAGCAGAAGTGACAGCAGCGATTGAAGCGCTTCAAGCCGCAGTAAAAGGTTTCGATGATGCCAAGATTCCTGGGAAAGAACCAGCGGAAGTGGATACAACAGAACTGAAGGCAGTGATTGCAGCAGCACAAGCAAAAGTTGAAAGAGCAGTTGTTGGCGATCAGCCAGGACAATATCCGCAAGCAGCAGTAGATGCAATAAAAGCAGCGATTGAAGCAGCACAAGGTGTTGTAGAGAAGGCAACAACACAAGCAGAAGTGACAGCAGCAATCGAAGCACTTCAAGCAGCAGTAAAAACATTCGATGATGCAAAAATTCCTGGAGTAGAACCAGCAGTAGACAAAACTGCACCAACATGGCCTGAGGATAAAGCATTAAAGACTTCAAATGTTGGTAAAACTAGCCTTACGCTTTCATGGGCAGCAGCAACGGATGATACGAGTGTAACAAGCTATAAGGTATATAAGAATGGCAGAGAACTAGCTGCATTAGCAGGTGATATCACGAACTATACCGTCAGTGGCCTTTCGTCTGGCACGACGTATGCCTTTAAAGTTGAAGCAGGTGATGCAGCAGGGAACTGGAGTGTGAATGGTCCAAGTGTAACGGTGACGACTGAATCAAGCTCTTCAGGTGGTGGCTGGACACCGTCACCAGATCCAAAGCCAACACCAGATCCAAAACCTATGCCTACACCAACGCCTAAGCCAGCTGAGCCAAAAGATCCAGTAAAACCAACGAAGCCAGAACCACCAAAAGTAAAGCTTACGGATCTAGTGGATCATTGGGCTAAGGCTTCCATTGAAAAATCGATTGAACTTGGTTTTGTAACTGGCTATGAAGATGGAACTTTTCGCCCGAATGGTACGGTAACCCGTGGTGAGTTTGCAACGATGTTAGCTAGAGCGCTGAAATTGGAGCTTGGTGATACGGAGTTTAGTTTTGCTGATCAGAAGCAAACACCAGTATGGGCTCAGTCATTCATTCAAACACTTGTTAAATCTGGTTTTATTACGGGATACGAAGACGGCACATTCCGTGCGAATAAAGAAATATCACGATCTGAATTAGTAGTCATTGCCGTTCGTGCACTGGGTCTTGAAGTAAATCCAAAGGCAACACTTACGTTTGATGATGCTGACCAGATTCCAGTATGGGCAAGACCTTATGTGGCAACAGCAGCAGAAGCAGGATTGATTAAGGGGAATGGGAATGGCAAATTTAATCCGAATGCCTTTACCACTAGAGCTGAAGCAGTCACT
>DJUJ01000159.1:0-309 GCA_002438345.1 Paenibacillus sp. UBA6285 | reverse complement strand
CACTAGAGCTGAAGCAGTCACTGTGATTCTAGCTATGCTAAACGAAAAATAAATGATGGTTTAGCTTACTGCAGTTTTGTGTTGTGCCATTTGGTTTAACTTCGAAGAAGATCGCCTACACGAGTGTAGGCGATCTTCTTTGTATTGTTTTATGAAATCAGGAGGTTCGAATGCGACGGAGAGGGGAGCTCAGGGTACACGATCTAATAAGATCTTATTTGTCCGATTTCCGTAAAATTTATCAATAAATCCAAATTATCGTCATTAACTTTCCAGTGGCTGGAGAGTAAGATGAACACATATAAAGTC
>DJUJ01000140.1:9653-10463 GCA_002438345.1 Paenibacillus sp. UBA6285 | reverse complement strand
GATATGCTCCCCATACAGCAGACAGGTGAAATAATAAAAACCTGTTGCTTTATGGGGAGCATTTTTATGGGACAAAAAAAGTTTACGGCACTTGAAAAACTAACGATTCTCCAAGAAATCGAGTGCGGCCAAATCGGGTTGAAAGCTTCGGCTCGAAAGTACGGATTATCTAACTGCTAATCTAGGAGGAACTAGAGCTATGACCAAAGGACGCGCAACGACTTGGCAGGAACGGATGGATATCGTGCTGTACTGCTTGGCGAATGGACAAGACATACGAAGGCGGCAAGCCATTTTCACGTTTCTTACCAACAAGTATATAGCTGGGTAAATAAGTACGAAGCAGGCGGCGAAGAAGTGTTGCAGGACGGCAGAGGACGTACCGAAGCGCCTGAAGAGCTTACGGAAGCAGATCGTCAGAACTCGCTATGAAAAAGCTGGAAAACGAGAATGCACGGCTGCGTGCGGAGAATGCTTTCCTAAAAAAGTTAGAGGAATTCGAAAGGGAGAGGGATTAAGTCAGATTCGTCAGGAAAACATCTACCTGGCTGTTCAGTTCGCCTCATGAGGATCCAGGGCATTCAGTCCGTCATCTGCAGAAAGAGGAAGAAGACGTAGGCTCCACGCCTCAGCAGGTCGCAGAGAATGTGCTAAACCGTAACTTTGAGGCGGAAGCTCCAAACTAAAAATGGGTAACAGATGTAATGGAATTCAAATACGGCAACGGGCAGAAGGCGTATTTAAGTGCAATAAAAGATCTGCATGACAAGTCCATTGTTGCTTACGTTCTAGGCCATGCTAATAATAACT
>DJUJ01000140.1:352-9632 GCA_002438345.1 Paenibacillus sp. UBA6285 | reverse complement strand
TTTATTTTTTTGTACTGTCTACTTGACGGGGTGCAGTTCATAGACAGCTTAGGGTCACCGTTATATATTGAATTGGATCTAATAGGCTTGGATTAGAACGATGCAGCAGTTTCCTTGGCCAATTGTAATCCGTTCTCAATGATTTCAGCGGATTGCGCAGGAAGTTGGTTGTGACCTTCGATGATTACTTGTGTAATATCTTTGATACCCCATAGGTTAAGGTTACCAACGATGAAGTTTACAGCCATTTCAGCACTTGCTGCAGGACCTTCGGAATAAATGCCACCTCTAGCGTTCAGAACGATTGCTTTCTTACCTGTCAAAAGACCAACTGGGCCTTCAGCAGTGTAAGAGAATGTTTTGCCAGCTTGGCAAAGGTAATCGACATAAGTATGCAATACTGCTGGTACGGTCATGTTCCACAGTGGGAAACCGAATACTACTTTATCTGCAGCGATGAACTGTTCCAGATATTTATTAACTACAGCAGCACCTGCTGCTTCTTCAGCTGTTAGTTCGTAACCTTGAGCTGCTTTGTACATACCAGTAATCAAGGTATTGTCGTAGTAAGGAAGTTGCTCTGCGAACAGATCAAGTTCAGTGATCTCATCTTCTGGGCTGTTGAGTTTGTAGTTCTCCAAGAACTCGTTGTAAAGCTTAACACTTACGGATTGTTCTGCTGGACGGTTATTTGCTTTGATAAATAAAACTTTAGACATTATGATTGCTCCCTTGGATGTGTGTATTTAATATTAACTATAAATAATATAGCACGTATTATTTTGTTTGTAAATTATTGATTTGTAATTGTTTTTTTGGGAATTGAGTATTTTATAAAGGAGTTTGAAAAACAGAATTCCCGGTTAATTAACTTACAAGGAAACAGGAAAAAATTCCCTATATCCATGAGTATCTGAATGAATTAAAAGGAGCGATGGACATGTCCATTGATCGGTTTATCATTAAGAAATTGGATAGCTGTCACGAAGAGCATACACGCCAAAATTTAGTGAGATTGTTTAAACTTCGAATACAGAAAACTGAAAAAGCAGAGGATAAGAACTATAAGATTAGCTGAAAAGCCCCATACTCGTGTAATTCACTAAAGCTGCAAAAATAAAACAGCAAGTCTCATTCAAAGACTTGCTGTTTAGTCTGCTAAAAGGTGGAAGAAACTTTACAAAAAAACTACCCCTCTATTAATAGAGGGATAGCGCCAATGAATCATTCTCACTATAACTGTGCAATATAGCTTCAGAGCCTTTAATTTCGATACTAATCAGAGAATTTAGGCATTTCTGGATGGCATTTTTGCCCTTTTGAATTTTGAGCTCCAACGTACTGTTAAGTAATCTAAGTACTTTTTGTGTGGGCTGTTTATTTTCTGTTGTGAAATACACAGGTACAAGTTTGTTCTGAAATGTGATGAGCATTCTCATTTTGAAGACACCTCGCTAAAAGTATTTCATGTTAATGATAATACCCTTTGTTTCTTAATTTTACCTTAAAATTAGCTTATGATAACATAAAGATTGTTAGATTAATATACATATATATGAAATACAGGAAGGATACAATGATGTGAATGACAATGGATTGACCGATTTAACGCATTTTTTATTTCAAGATGAAGTAAAAGGGCAAATAGTTCTGGACAAGTTACATACAGGTTTAACCGCAGAACGGATCTGTAGATTGAAATATAAAGAAAAGGAGGAAATGAAGGATCTGTGTCTGCAAATACATAAAGACCGAATACTAGTAATCTGCAATAGTAAGCCAGAAACCCTATCCTATGAATTAAAGGATGAAAGTGAAACGGAGAGCTTTTGTCTTCAGCTGTTCGAATGTGAGAACATGAAGGAGCTCTACAATCATAGGATTCCGGCATTACTAATGTCAAAAAGAAAGTTTGAGGAGCTGAAAAAAAGCTCATGCTCATCCACGCTGCAAATGCTCTCAGATTGTTTAGCCGCAGAGACAGGGGATGATGTACATTCCATCCAATTAGCACGGGTGATGAAATGCTACATGGCGGAAGGAGAATTACGACTCTGCACGCCCAGTGACAGTGGATGGAGGTTCCAAAAGGCTCGCTTCATGGGCGATCATTCCAGTGGCTGGTTGCTACGAATGAGCAGTGATCCATCCAAAGACTGGCTTATAGCCCTCCCGATTACAAAAGCTCAATTATGCGGATCAGTAACAAAGTGGGTGTTGCATTCCTCCTCATATCTTACTCTACAATAACCGTTGAATAAGGAGGAAGGGAAAGTTGATCTGAATTCAAAGTAGCTTTGTCAGCAAACTTCTTAAAGATCTTGGAGTAAGAGATACCATCAACGCTGGGATGTAATGCAATTTTTTGTTCTTCACCGGTAAGGTTATGAATAACGAGTACCTGATCTTGCGTTGTTAGTCGTTCGTAGGCCATAACCCCGGTGTTGCCAGATGCATAGTCACGGATTCCGCCATCTCGGAGCGCAGGAACTTCATTTCTTAATGCAATGAGTTCGCGATATCTTTCTAGCAATGAGCTGCTGTTATTAGTCTGGCTCTCGACATCAACGCCGATCGCATCAGTATTATTGCTTCCAGCCTCCCAAGTAGTCTGCCCCTCGACTTTATCCGTTGCCATCCATCTCATAGGCTCTCGAATCCCTTCATCTGGTTTCACACCCAGCATTCCGATTTCTTCACCATAATAAATAAAAGGATTTCCAGGCAAAGTTAACAGTAGGGCTGCTGCCATTTTAGCATGATTTGGGTTGTTGTCTAATTGACTCATGACTCTGTTTTGATCATGATTCGTCAAGAAAATAGCATCGGTAAAATGGTTATCGGATATTTTGGAATACAACTTATACGATCGTTCCA
Source organism: Paenibacillus sp. UBA6285 (assembly GCA_002438345.1). Classification (GTDB taxonomy): domain Bacteria; phylum Bacillota; class Bacilli; order Paenibacillales; family Paenibacillaceae; genus Paenibacillus_AQ. The sequence continues at coordinate 6,755 of DJUJ01000140.1, read as the reverse complement.
GCGTAAAGGCAGTCCCACTGTCTTTTTCAGTTTTTACAGAATTAACTAGTGTTTCGGCTAAGCCAAAGTTAAAGCTTGAGTCAAAGGCTTGGTCTAAATAAGCCCCGACAGTGACAGCAGAATTTTCCCATACCTCGCCGACTATATAGGCCTCTGGATTTACTTCATTCATGGCTTTGCGGAACTCTTGCCACCAGGATACATTTTTAGCGGTTGTAGCCTCACTTTTGTCACTCAAAAGATCTTCGTAGATATGTTTCGCAGCATCTAGACGGAATCCATCCACACCTTGCTCCAGCCAAAACTTTCCGATGTCCTTCATTTCAGTGCGAACTTCAGCATTATCGAAATTCAAATCAGGCATGCCTTCCCAAAAGCCGCCCAGATAATGACTTCCAAGTAAAGCGTGCCATGCATTTCCACTGCCGGCGGCGCTGGCTCCGTTTGCTGAACGCCCTTGATCTTCTGCCCAGACGTACCAATCGCGATATTTGCTGTCGGTGTTTTTAGCCGAATCTACGAACCATGGGTGTTCTTTGGAGGTATGATTCACAACTAGATCCATAATCACTTTAATTCCCCGCTTATGTGCTTCCTTAGTTAGCTCCTGCAAATCCTCAAGTGTCCCATAATCAGGATTAATCGCACGATAATCGGTTACATCGTATCCGTGATAGCTTGGCGTAGGGTTGATGGGCATGAGCCAAATCCCACCGATCCCCAGATCGTCATTGGTCATAGGATTTCCGTCATTTAAATAATCCAGCTTTTTGGTGATTCCTTTGAGATCTCCAATGCCATCCCCGTCTGAATCATAGAAGGAACGGACAAATAATTCATAATAAACCGTGGATGGCTGTTCATCTGTAGTTATGGCTTTTGCAGCTTGGGGAGTAACGGTACTCTGAGCAGTGTCTGCTTTTGGGGAAGGAGATGCCGTTGATTGATTGTTGCTTTGATTTCCAGTACAACCGGACAGCAGCAATGCGGTTAGGCTGATGCCCACAAGACTGCATATTGTGCTTTTTTTGGTTATGGATGTAGCAGCTTTATACATTTGAAATAACCCTTTCTGTTGCAATTTNNGAAAACGTTTGCACAGATACAAAAACAGCAAATTGATCGATATTTATCCATTTTCCCAATAGAAATCGCTAGTTTCATGGGTATTCTTGGATTTCCATATGTTATTGGAGGTTTTAACCTTTTAGTAGGCATCTGCATATGCTTTAAGCAAGGGCGAAGGACCCGGTAAGAAAGGAGAATGAAGAATGAAGATTAGGAAAAAGCTGTCATTGTCGCTCATGATCATTACTTTATGCTTTTCAGTGCTTGCCGGTTGCGGCGGAAAGTCAGAGATGGTAAAGGTGAAGATTGGTGAGGTCACCCGTTCTGTCTTTTATGCACCCGAATATGTTGCCTTATCTCAAAATTTCTTTAAAGATGAAGGACTTGACGTAGAGCTACAGACGATCCCCGGTGGAGATAAAACCATGACTGCACTCCTCTCAGGCGCCATCGATGTTGCATTGGTAGGTTCTGAAACCTCCATTTATGTGTATCAGCAGGGTTCAGATGATCCAGTCATTAATTTTGCACAGCTGACTCAGAGGGATGGAACGTTCCTGTTTGCCCGTAAGGCTGACGGAGCGTTTAACTGGGATAAAGTGAAGGGGTCTACCTTCCTGGGGCAAAGAAAAGGCGGTATGCCTCAAATGGCAGGCGCGTTTACTTTATCTAAAAAAGGAATAGATCCTACAAAGGACATTACCTTAATCCAAAATATTGACTTTGCCAATATTGCTGGAGCATTTGCTTCAGGTACTGGCGATTATGTTCAGTTGTTTGAACCACAGGCTTCTATCTTTGAACGTGAAGGACGAGGGCAGGTAGTGGCTTCGTTTGGGGTGGAAAGCGGCTATTTACCGTACACCGTGTTCATGTCTAAGAACAGTTATATTAGTTNNGGAGACACGGTACAGAAGTTCACAAATGCGATCCAGCGTGCTCAGCTTTGGGTGAAGGAACATAGCCCTGAAGAAATTGCGGATGCGATTATGACTTATTTTGATAAGACGGATAGAGACATCGTGGTTTCTGCAGTCAAACGTTATAAGGAACAGGATACCTATGCGGTTAATCCAATTATAGATCAAGAAGAATGGAACAATCTGCTTGATGTCATTGATAATGCTGGTGAGCTTAAAGAACGCGTACCTGCTGATAAAATAGTGAATAACAGTTTTGCTGAGAAAGCTGAGAAGAGCATAAAGAGCAGCACTTCAAAATAAGAGAGAGCCAAAGATTCTAAGTAAGATGATGTGAAATTGAAGGAGGGGCTGACAATGCTTCCAGTAGTGCAATTAAAGGGAGTAACGCATGCCTATCTTGGCGACCGTGAAGCTTCACTGGCCGTTGAGGACCTGAATCTTAATGTCGAGCAAGGAGAGTTCGTCAGCTTAGTAGGGCCAAGCGGCTGTGGCAAGACGACTCTCCTATCGATTATTGCAGGACTGCTGCAGCCATCTCAAGGTGAAGTATTCGTAAATGGCCAACCCATTATGGGTCCCTCACCAGAGGTTGGCTATATGCTGCAGCAGGATTATCTTTTTCCTTGGCGGAGTATTCTGGACAATGCCATTCTGGGTCTAGAGCTGACTGGAAGCTTGAACGAGGAGAGCAGAAAGCGGACGCTGGAGTTACTTCGAGAGATGGGTTTAGAGGGTAAAGAGCACGCCTATCCTTCTCAGTTATCTGGTGGGATGCGGCAGAGAGTAGCTCTGGTGCGTACATTGGCTACGAATCCAGGACTGCTTTTACTAGACGAGCCGTTCTCGGCGCTTGATTATCAGATCAAATTACAGCTGGAAGATTTGGTCTCTGAGACCTTACGCAGCAGAGGTACGACTGCAATATTAGTCACTCATGATCTATCTGAGGCCATTGCAGTAAGTAGTAGTGTTATTCTTCTACAACAAAATCCAGGAAAGATCCGCAAAGTATTTTCAGTTCCAGAGCAAATCCGGTCAGCACCTCCGCTGTATGCGCGTGATCAGCCAGGCTTTTCGGAGCTTTTTCATGAAATATGGAAAGAGATGGAGATTGCAGGGAGGGAAAGCTAATGAGGCATACGGAGCAATCGGGGTTATTAGCTTCCCGTGAACAGTGGCTACAACAATTGCATGGCGATTATAAAAAAACGAAGCACCGCTGGCGCAATCAGGTGATTGTCGTGAGGAGCACCCTGTTACTATTGTTTTTTGTTCTCTGGGAAGCAGGAGCAAGAATGGGCTGGATTGATGAGCTATTATTCAGCTATCCCACAAAAATCTTCCGCCAGATCTGGGGAGATATGGTTAGTGGGAGCTTGTGGCCGCATCTGGGAATGACGGTAGGTGAGACTGCGGTAGGCTTTGTACTGGGAACGCTGCTAGGGACACTGCTTGCTGTGATCATTTGGTGGTCTCCTTTTTTATCAGCAGTACTTGATCCGTATATGGTCGTATTTAACAGTATGCCGAAGGTGGCACTGGGGCCGATTTTTATCGTCATATTCGGGGCCGGATTCACTGCTATCGTTGTTACTACTTTATCTATAACGGTGATTATTACGACGCTTGTTGTATACAATAGTTTTTGCGGTGTGGATCCGAATCTGGTCAAGGTGGTTCGTTCCTTCGGAGCTTCCAGAGTTCAGGTGTTCTTTAAAGTGATTCTTCCAGCTTCATTCGGAGCGGTGGTATCCACCCTAAAGGTGAATGTGGGGATGTCATGGGTAGGGGTTATCGTAGGGGAGTTTCTTGTCGCTAAATCGGGGCTGGGTTATCTGATTATATATGGTTTCCAGGTCTTTAATTTCACGCTCGTGATGTCCAGTCTTTTGATTATCGCGGCCGTGGCTACGGCAATGTATCAACTAGTGGTATATCTAGAGAAGCGATTGTTATCCAGGCGATGAACCTTATATAATATTGTGTCTGTACACAAAATCTTGTAACATGTCTATATCTTTACCTATATATTGGGTTAGAGCTTGTAAGGAGAGATAAGGTTATGGGATTTCGTGTAATTAAAACAGCTGCAGCTACGTTATTATCCGTACTAGTTGCGTCTGCAGTGGGTATACCTAATGCGCAGAGTGCGGGCTTACTGGCAATTTTAGGTGTAGAGGTTACTTTGAAAAGGAGTTTCCGAACGATAACGGCTCGTTTTTTAGCCTCGCTCGTGGGACTCTTTTTTGGCTGCATCCTTTTCTGGCTTCTAGGGTTCCATTACTGGGTACTCGGGCTGTATGTACTCGTAGGCTTCCCGATGATTGTAAAGTCTGGCTACAAAGAAGGAATTGTCACCAGCTCGGTTATCGTGTTTCGCGTGTTTGGACAAGCTGAACTATCGCTCCATGTTCTGCTGCAGCAAATAGAGCTTCTGGCTATTGGGCTCGGTTCAGCAGGGCTGGTGAACTTGGTTTACATGCCTCAGACTGGTGGAGTCATTTATGGGATCCGTAAGGAAGTAGATCGCTATTTTTCGGTTATTTTTACCCAGATGGCCCGTACGCTTCGTGATCCTGCGTATATTTGGGACGGCAAAGAATTAATTGATGCAGATAATGCAGTGCAGCGGGGACTAACGGCAGCTACCCGTGAGATGGAGAATCATGTCATTCATCCTGATGAAGCATGGAATGTCTATTTCTATATGCGGAAAGAGCAATTGGAATCGATTCAAAGTATGATGCAGCTGCTTTCTCAAGTGTATCGCCACTTACCACATGGGGAGATGGTTGCCGAGTTATTCGACCAGCTTAGCGGGGATGTGCTTGCGGAAGAATATACTGGACGAACTGAACATTTGCTGGACGAGCTAACAAGAGAATTCGAAGAAATGGATCTGCCAGAGACACGTGAGGAATTTGAAGTGCGCTCAGCTATTCTTCAATTATGTAGGGAACTGGCACTTTATTTAAAGATCGCTAAGCGACATAAAATCCCGGTCAATTACAAGCCGGAGAAACGTCTGAAGATTCGAAATAAGGCTTAAATTGAGGCTTTAATAAACTGAAGTATTAACTATCTCTGTCAAAATCACGATAAGATATGTATGAACTAAAAGTTGATCACAGGATATGATTAACGATTTTATGGTGAGTTCAAATAATAGCAGGAAGTTCGGTAGTCGAATTTTCTGCATTGGCAGGTGAGGCGTATGGACAAAGTTATGGAATCATTTATAGGAAAACAGCTTGTAGCTAACCTTTTTAATGACAAAGGAGTATTTGTTTTACCCGCATTGACTNNATGCTGAGCATATACGATTAATCAGTCAACATAAGATCATCCTAGAGTCTCATGACGTCGTACACTTGGATAGCGCGGAATTTTTCCAACTTGCAATTGATGATTGCACAGCTGCAATAGAGAATATTTTTGAACAGATTCGTCATAACAAAAACAAACGAATTCCTATGCTTGAAGTTAGAAATGAAGTCATTCCGTTTATTCAGCAGGTAAGCGAAAAGAATGACTTCTACGGCGTATTGGCTGCATTGCAGTCCAAGGATGATTATACTTACAGACATAATGTAGCGGTTGGTATTTTATCTACATTGTTAGGTAAATGGCTAAAATTAAAGCCTGAGGATCTGAGTATGCTGACGATCGCAGCGACCCTTCACGATATCGGTAAAATGAGGATTCCGGATGAATTATTAACCCGGCCAGGCCCGTTGACCGATGAGGAGTATCAGCTTATGAAAAAGCATACGACCTATGGTTACGAGATGATCCGGGATACCATTGGAACCAATCATTTGCAAGCGCTCGTCGCCCTGCAGCATCATGAAAGAATGGACGGCAGCGGTTATCCATTCGGCGTGCTTGGGAATCGGATTACTGATTTCAGTAAAATTGTTGCAGTAGCAGACGTGTTCCATGCGATGACATCCGACCGGTTTTATCGTAAAGCCTCACCTCTTTATGAAGTGTTGTTACAGATGGAGGAAAGCGTATTTGGCAAGCTTGACCCTTATATTTGTAGAGTCTTTATTAATAAGTTAATGCAGTCAATGATAGGGAATGAAGTGGAATTGACAGATGGACGGACAGGAAAAATCATTATGATTCTTACTACTGATCCACTGCGTCCACTCGTGAATATTGATGACGATTTTATTGACCTGAGCAAGCATAGATCACTTGGTATTGTGCGCGTAATCCCGCAATAGCGGGCTTTATAAGGTTTTTTAACGTTCAGCATGGATATGTATTAGGCTGGACCATTTTCGTAATCTACTCATATCTGTAAAGAATTTGAAATAAAATGAACTATGAGTCTCCTGATAAAACCCTCTGGAGGGCTTACTCAAATTTATTTATAGACTAACAATCAACAAATGCCTAGAACT
>DJUJ01000140.1:0-263 GCA_002438345.1 Paenibacillus sp. UBA6285 | reverse complement strand
TGCGGCAAAGGTCGTAAGTTCTCTACAGCAACCCATACCGTGACTCCGCCACATCACCCGACTAGTATTCTGGGGGCTTGGATTATCAACCACCAGTACGAAGCGGTTGCCGCCGGGAACGGAATCGAAGTAATTGGTACTTACGATGTAAACATCTGGTACTCGTACGACAAGAACAAGCAGACCGAGGTAGCTAAAGAAACGGTCTCCTATGTGGAGCTCATTCCACTTTCGTACCTGGACACGAGACACCGCACTTCTAC
>DJUJ01000080.1:2333-2594 GCA_002438345.1 Paenibacillus sp. UBA6285 | reverse complement strand
GCCTTTTACGCAGTGAAGTATTTGGTGAAGGACTACGGATCCAGATTTCAAGAACGCTTTGGTATTGAGAAGCTTCCTGAAGATTTGGAGAATCCAGATGAGATCATAGCTGTTATGGAAGCCGTGGGTCGTAAGCGCGGTTGTCTGATTAGCGGTGGACGTGTAGATCTGGAAAAAGCTTCGCGGGCCTTGTTACATGAGCTACGGGCAGGTAAGCTTGGACGTTTTACGCTAGAAACGCCTTAAATGGCGTGAATTCTG
>DJUJ01000080.1:0-2107 GCA_002438345.1 Paenibacillus sp. UBA6285 | reverse complement strand
AGATGACCATGTAAGCTTTACTGTGATAAGCTGACTTATATAGATCATAGAATAATTCATAATTGGCGGTGACAAAATAGTGAGTTCGTTAGATATGTTGGCCTATGAAAAAGAAGGCTGGGAACAGTCTTATCGCCGAATAGCAGGCGTAGATGAAGTGGGTAGAGGTTGCTTGTTTGGGGACGTCGTCGCAGCAGCGGTGATTTTGCCGGAGGGGCTTATTATTGATGGTGTAAATGATTCGAAAAAGCTTACAGCTAAAAAGAGAGATGCTTTATACGAGATTATAATGGAGCAAGCGCTGGCGGTAGGTGTGGGGTATGTGGAATCTAATGTCATTGATGAAATTAATATCAAGCAAGCTTCACGCCTGGCCATGAAAAAAGCGGTGGAGAGTCTGGAACACATTCCTGACTATATGCTAATAGATGCTGAAAAGGTAGACCTCCCATTGCCACAAAGGGCAATAATTAAAGGGGATGCTAATAGTCAGTCCATTGCGGCAGCTTCGATTATTGCCAAAGTAACTCGAGACAGACTATGTGAAGGTCTATGGGAGGAATTATACCCTGATTATGGGATTGCGATACATAAAGGTTATGCGACCAAACTTCACCGGGAACAAATCACGGCTCTAGGTCCAACACCTATGCATCGACGCAGTTTTATTGGGAAGATCCTCGCAGAGCAGCAAACGTTATTCTAGAAATATAAGAACGTATATGTTATACGCTATACATTATCCTTATATTTTGCGAGAAACGATTGTCATCCATATAGGACGACAAAGTCGTTTCTTCTTATAGCATGCTTAAAAAAGTGAAATGAATACCGATATAGTAAGAAAAGAGAAAATAGAGGGAGGAGAAACGGTATGAATATCGGAACATTGATCCGTGGATTGCTTGGAGATCATAAACCAGGCGCGGCCAAGTCTTTAGAGTTGAAAGAAGGGCAAGTTGTACGTGGTGTTGTTCTCTCTGTATCGGATTCAGGAAAAGAAGCGGTAGTGCAAATTCAAGGTACACCTGTTCGCGCGGAATTAGAAACTCCGCTACTGCCAGGAGAAACAATGAACTTGCAAGTTGGACCACCCGGAGAAGGCGGATTACCCGTATTGAAGCCGGTCTCCCTCAGTGAAACGGCGTTAGTCACTCCGCAAAGCATGGGCGAGGCATTGGAGTCGCTTGGGCTTGCCGATTCCAAAGCAGGTCGAGAAATCGTACTAGCGATGCAATCAGGAGGCGTTCCGCTGACCAAAGAGACAGCTGCTTTGCTGGATGCGGTAATGAGTGCTAAGCCGGCTGGTGTGCCTACTTCTGAGTGGCTTGACGCGGCTGTCATTTCTGTAAAGCGGGGACTACCCGTTACAGTCGAGAGTGTGAAAGGATTGCAGCAGGCCGTATTTGGCCCGCAGCTGCATCAGCTTTTGTCAGCACTAGAAGATCAGATTACGATATGGGCAGGGCAAATCGCTAGTGAAGAAATAACAACTGCGGAACCTAAATCCGGAATGGGTACCAGTACTGGAAAGCTCGAACCTTCTGTAACTGCAGGCTCAATAAGTGGGATTAATGTTGGGGCTGNNGCAAGCGGAAGTACTACTCTTTCGGGCGGGACAGCTGAAAGTGCTTCTGGCCTTCCGACTACTATGAAACCGGATGAACAGGGTGCAGCAGTTAAGGTGACTCTTAACATAACTTCTGATAATGAAACGGGAATTGTAACTGGCAATCCAGTGGTGCTTGATGAGGCAGGTGAAGGTGCGCAGATCTCGAAGAGCGGGATTGTTGCGGAACCTGCGGCGGCTGGCAAAACAACTCCTACTATGACCTCTGGAGCTCTAAATAGTGCTTTAAGCGCTCAAATTGATGGTGCAGCGAGTAATCTTATCGGTTCCAATGAAGTTGAGATTCAGGGTAATGCCATGAATCTGAATAAGGATGGAGCATTAGGTAGCGCTGTAAATGCAGATAAGAATCAGGCTATAAATATAGATAAGAGCGTGGGTGTGACTGGTGGCGCGAGTGTGAGCGCCGAGGGACCTGTTGCTGGTGCTGCGCCCCCGGCAGCTAGTGGGGCCGCCCTGCTTGCGAAGCTACAGGGC
>DJUJ01000084.1:6897-13996 GCA_002438345.1 Paenibacillus sp. UBA6285 | reverse complement strand
AGCGCGGCCATGCTGCGGCCGTGCGGCGTAATGGCGCCGCCGGCGTCCAGCGCGCCGAGCTGGCTCAGCAGCGCGGTGCCCTGCGCATAAGGCGCAGCGGGCGGCGCGTCAAGCCAAGATAGCGCGGCAGGATCGCGCACACCCCACAGCGCTAGCTCCAAAACGAGCTGCGCTAAATCAGTCTCCATAATCTCCGGCACATTGTCATCCGAAAGGCGATTATGCTCCTCCTGACTCCACAGCCTGTAGCACACGCCAGGCGCTGTCCGACCCGCACGTCCCCGCCGTTGATCGGCGGAGGCTTTCGATACCGGAACCGTCGTAAGACTTGGCATTCCCGTACGCGGTGAGAATACTTGCGTGCGGCGAAGTCCGGTATCAATTACCGTCCGTACACCTTCTATCGTCAAGCTTGTCTCAGCAATGGAGGTCGCAAGCACGACTTTACGTTCGCCGTTTATGGATGGAGCCACTGCGGAATCCTGCATAGCCTGTGGTAATTGTCCATACAACGGACGAAGCACGATCCCATCCGGCAGATTTCCATGTTCCAACTCGCTTTGTGTTCTGCGGATTTCCCGTTCACCCGGTAGGAATACAAGTACATCTCCCGGTTGTTCAACAAGGGCACGTTTCACTGCGGCTGCGGCAGTTTTTTCAATCAGAAGATTCCCTGTTGTTGGTACATAGATTGTTTCCACCGGATAGGTTCGTCCCGGACAATCAACTACTGGCGCTTCACCCAACATAGCCGACACACGATCACTATCCAAGGTAGCTGACATAATCAGAATCCGAAGATCATCACGCAGCACAGCCTGTGCTTCCAGTGCAAGAGCAAGACCCAAATCCGCATGAAGACTGCGTTCGTGGAACTCATCAAAAATTACTAGACCCACATCACCCAAAGAAGGATCACTCTGCAGCATCCTNNGTCTGTTACTACAACAATACGCGTGTTCTTGCCTACCTTAGTGTCGTTACGCATACGATAACCTACCGTCTGTCCAACACTTTCTCCAAGACAGGACGCCATATAGGTTCAAGCAGATCTAGCAGCAAGTCTTCTGGGCTCTAGCATTAGAATGCTTTTACCGGCCATCCAAGGCTCATCCAAAAATGCCGGAGGCGTTCCTGTTGTTTTACCCGCACCGGGTTCAGCGATAAGAACAGCCGCCCGCGTTGAGCTAAGTATGTTTTTCAGGTCTGGAAGCACCTGTATAATTGGAAGCTGTTTCATTGTATCTCTCCATCGTTTGTAATAATATGTTATTGGTTTCCCTTGATGTCATCTAAACCATATTAATCATGTGCGAAAAGACTATAAAGATCAAGAAATACTATGCACACTATTCTATAATTTTAATGAGGAGACTTCTTACTATGCTCGTAACTAAAGCCAAATTTTCAGATCTATCTACTCTCAGCAAGATCGACAGCATGGTCATTGGCAGCGAAATTCGCAAACCTATAATCGAACAATATATTCTAAATGAGCAATGCATTATAGCATCGCTTAACGGTGAGCCTATCGGTTTCGCCTGTTACGACACCACTTTTTTCGAATGCTGTTTTATTCAGCTCGCTATTGTAAACCCTAATTTCAGACGGCTCGGCATTGCCAGCGCACTTATTCGTTACATTGAAGAACATTGTCCGACGTCTAAGCTCTTTACCTCCACCAATGAATCCAATACGGTCATGCAGCAAGTCTGTCTATCACTCGGATTTGTCAGAAGCGGAATCATAGAGAATTTAGATGATGGTGATCCGGAATGGGTATATTTCAAGCGAGTAAGATGAAGATACATTACTTGAGAAGTGCAACATGCAAAAAGGCAACTCTTCCGTCTGAATTCGACTAAGAGATGCCTTTTTATATTACACTTTTTATCTTAATGTCCAAATTACTATGAGATTACCAAGCAGGACTTTAACTGGCGTTATTCTTCTTCCCTAGTCATCTGTTCGTGTATTTGAACACTGTATTGCATAAAAGCAGGATTACTATCCAGACCGCGTTCACGCACTAGCTCTTGTAGACGCAGTCTCTTCAAAGACAACTTTGACCGGAGTGCCTTGCCCTCACTGGTCTCAGCACCTCCGCTGTTGTGGCACGCCGCAAGTAGTCCTTCGAGCGTAACACATTCAGCTCTTAGAGATATTTCCTCGGGCACCAGCCCGGAATTCTTCATAATTTTGAAAGACATCCGCAATTCTTCTGGCACACCTGATAAATCCTCAAGCTCCAGCGGCTTACCATGCCCAGGTAAATCTTGAAATTCCCCATTACGCATAGACTCCTGAATTCGCTGTTCAGCCAGCCAGGACATCATCCCCATATACGCAGCCTCCTTCGCTAGTGCCACCCACTATTATCTACCCTGTCTAAGCAAAAATGTGTTTAGCGGAATTGCGTCTATTTTAGCATAAAAGGCATTGTAATTCATCTTAGGTGATCTCCACCTACCGCTGTTTGTGATAACCTCGCTCACCATATGGCGACAGCTTCTCAAACCATTTACTTTCTAGATCAGGCAGCATTTTACGATATTTCTTAAGGTCCGAAACATTCTCTACAAAATCCTCTTCAGGCTTGATCCGCTCCAACACTTGAAATTGGAAACCCTCTTCTCCATGAGTATTCCAATCCGCTTGCATCTCTTTATTATCATGTAACCCTGTATCCAGCATAAATTTATGCTTATTCCATACCCCTTCAAGATTTAAGCTAGTGCCGACAAAAGATTTGTCGTCCTGTACATTCACAATTCTATACGCTCCCATTTCCCTATGTGAATGCGTGTAGTTATACGCTAATTCCTTACGTTTCGCTTTATCCATTGTTCATTTTCTCCTTCAATTTATATTTTCACGCAATAGACGCTGCCGTCATCTTCTCGTTCTAGCAATCCATAATCAATCAAATATCGGCGCAAAGTTACGTAATCTGGATACACTTCGGAAAGGATCGCGTTCACTTCCTTCTCTGTATACTCACGACCGATCTCGAAACGCTTAATGAGTTGACGTAAAATCGCTGCTTTTCGTTTCTGCTTTTTCGGAAACTCAGAAATCGGGCCATCTACACCCTCTTTAAAATAAGCCTTTAGAATTTCAGCATTCTCTTCCTCAGTAATGGCAAAACGCTCATCCACCATCGACGCCGAACGTGGCACACTAACAAAAGGAGAGGAAACCTCCGGTTTCTCTTCCACAAGCTCCATAACAGCCAGAAAAAGCTTAGCCTGTTTCGCCTTTTCCCGTAACGTAAACCGGTGATTTCGCACTGTAGAGGTACTTCCAATCTCAAGAGCCTTAGCTGCTTCCCCATCACTTAAGCTTTGCCGGAACGCACGGAGCAGTCCTTTTTGTAGATCTGTAAGTCCTGTAAGTTTCTTATCTAGTCCCAGTAACCAGTTAAACATCGAACCATGAACATGATCTATATGCAGCGTGGTGAATTTCTCAGCTTCATAATACGTATCATTCTCCTTATAAATTACGCCCTTCTCAAAAGCCTTTCCACATACCAAGCAAACATAGAATCCGTTACGATCACGCTCTTCATACACATAACCTTGCTTCAATTCATCTATTGACGCATTCCAGAATTTCTCAGATAGACTTATAGCTTCATTACCTTCTGCCACATCTTTCACCAGCCCATCATCCAATAATTATATAGACATATTATCATTTCGTTTATTAATTTACAATCATATTATGATTTCGTTTGTTTTTCGGTTTGTGCATATAGAAAATTGTTTAGTTGTCCTCGAAGTTGGCGATGATGCTGGATACTGAAGAAGTTTAACTTTTTATAGACGATTCCCACTCTCTTTTTTATGATAAGAGTTACAAACTATAGACTATCCTCTCAAATAAAAAGGACTACAAAAGTAGTCCAAAGGAGAAATATAACATGTTAGCTAACATCGCAAAATCTGATGAACATTATGTCGCTCGTTTCGAACGTCAATTAAAGCATTCTGCTACAGAGATCTGGTCCTTTTTGACGGAGAATGAGAAGCTTGCTTTATGGTTCGCTGAATTACGAATCGAAGACCTGCGTGAAGGCGGATTAATAAAGTTTGATATGCAAAATGGGACTTTTGAGGAAATGACGATTACTGAACTTCAGCTTCACTCTGTTATTGAATTTACGTGGGCAGAAGATTCTGTTCGCTTTGAGCTATACCCTAATTCAGAAGGCTGCTTACTCGTCTTGAATGAAACGATCCAAACGCTCACTCCACATACACCCCAGGATTTAGCAGGTTGGCATGTATGTCTGGACGTGATCCAACACCTTCTGGATGGTACGACACTGGAGTCGCGAGATGCCGAATGGAGAATTTGGTACGAGCAATACCGAGAAGCTCTCTCGAAATTAGGATAATAAGGACTCCGCGCCGTCTATCACAATTTGCGCACCTGTAATATGAATGGATTCATCGGATGCCAGAAAAGAGACCAGTTCTGCAACGTTGTCCGGTTTGCCCGGTCCATCCGCCAGCGGCTGCGCACCATCGGGAAATTCAATCGGGATGACAATAGCTTCTACGTCCTCGCTCATTTCAATTGTTTCATCTATATTGGTAGAAATCGCCTCAGGGCATATCACATTTACTCGAATCTTAAACTTAGCCAGCTCAAGTGCAGCCATTTTGGCAAAAGCCACCTGTCCAGCTTTGGTAGTGCTATAAGTAGACCACCCAAAGCTGGCAAATCTAGTATTCCCATTGATGGAACTGGTGATGATAATACTGCCTTTTCCTTTATCCTTCAGATGTGGAATGGTATATTTTAACGTCAAAAAGGTCCCCGTCAAGTTCACCGACATCGTGCGCTCCCAATCGCTCAAGCTCAGTTCCTCTATAGGTCCCACAGCGCCATTGATTCCCGCGTTAGCGAATACTACATCTAAGCCACCGAATTGTTCGACCGACCTGTGTACGATTTCCTCCATCCCTTTCTCATCCGAGGTATCAACCTCTATGGCTACTGCACAATCTTTGCGAAACTTGTTTAGCTTATCCGCCAAAGATGAAGTACGTTCAAGATTCAAATCAAAAAGTGCTACATTAGCACCTTCCCTCGCCAGCTTAATAGCGGTAGCCCGACCAATTCCTGAGCCCGCTCCGGTTATAATTGCAGTTTTTCCAATAAATCTTTGTTTCTTAGCTATGTTTGGACTCATATGTAATCTCTCCTTTAAGATGTCTTAGTGATGTACTATGGATCAAGATTACCAAAATACACGCCAACTGGAATCATTCACGCAAAAAAACTCCCCGTTCAATAGCTTGAACAGAGAGTTTCATCTAGGTCGATCTATTTAATTGTCCAGCCTCCGCACATCCACTTTTACAGTCAAAGTACCTGCTCCACCACGATATACACCTTTTACAGGAACGATNNCCTCCGTGACCTAACTTAATATAACGCCAATTAACCTCAACATTATTCGTCGGATCGAAACCAAGCCAACCTGTACCCGGAATATGAGTCTCCACCCATGCATGTGAGGCTTGCTCAAAATTAGTATTACTACCTTGCAGATCACCTACAAAATGATATCCACTTACGTATCTGGATGGTAGCCCGACACTACGACAGACAGCGATCATTAGATGAGCATAATCCTGACATACACCGCGTTTGAGCTTCAGTGCTTTTATTACCGTTGTATTTACACTTGTGGCCTCAGGGTCATAGGTGAACTGATCATAAATCGTCGCAGATAATTTAAGAATCCATTCATACATATCCTCAGCTTCATTAAAAGGGTACTGTGAGGCAAACTCCACCAGTTCAGGGGTCACCTCGGTATAAAGAGTCGGCAAAATAAACTCAATATAACGATTCTGAAATNNTTCTTCAAGAGATGTTCTCGGGAGATCAGCACCTTGCGCTTTATCCAGCGTAACTACAGTAGCCTTGGTGTGGATGACCATTTCCGTGTGCGGCTTATTGACCGAATAGGCATGGACCCGGTTCCCGAAGAAATCCTCATACGTTAATAGATTGGCTGGCGGGTAAATATCCACTTCATGGTGATAACAGGATTGGCGATAATTCGTGCGCGGCGTGAGTCTGATCTCATTGACACTGTCCGTAACCGGCTCTGGATAGCTGTATGTGGTGGTATGATTGATTTGAATCTTCATACAGACACTCCTTCTCGCCGAAAAAAGGCGCCCTCCATTGTTTTTCCGAGTTTTTGACAAGATATCACTAGCGCTTTAAGCACATCTTCCACCAGCTCGCCGGACATTTCCTCTTTTTCCATGTAATCCAGCTCAGCTTTAAGCTTACCTGCTTGACGAATGACCTTCTCATGACCTGAGCCTTTTTCTGAGGAATCCAGTTCAAGCTTCGCTAAATGCTCCTCCAGCTGATGAAAAGAAAATCGTATGGAACGTGGAAATTTGGGGTTCGCAATCAAGAAATCTAAAATGCTCTCCGGAGACATAGCATCTGCATAATAACGGCGAAACGCCTGGTACCCACTAACGGATTTTAGCACAGCCTGCAACTGTGTATAAACCGCGTTAAGCTCCTTAAATCGGCATGAGGCAATGACCGCCTGCAAGATACGAGTTGTATTCTCTGCTCGCTCTAGAAAGCGTCCGCTCTCAATGAAATGCCACTCATTCCCTCTAAGCATTACCGACTGCTCTGCTCCGAGAAACATGGCTGTACGCTCCTTAACCTGCTGATAGAACTGATGTGGCCCGCTCATAATATCTGCAACAGAACGCTCACCAAGCCATAGGTTGAAGCTGTTGACAACATCCCATAATTCACTTGGAAGCTGCTGACGGAGTGTGCGAAGATTATTTCTAGCATGATGCACACAGGAGAATAATGAATTAGAATTGCCTAAATCAAGTGTGATGAAAGATAGCACATCCTGCTCGGAAAAGGTTTCGAACTGCTGCATATATTCACCTCGAACGCCTAGCGCATCGATTAACCTTGACCATTTATGTCCTTCTTCATGAAAATCCTCTTCCTGCTGGATATGATAATGAACATTGATTAGCCGCGCATGATTCTCTGCCCTTTCAATATAACGGCCGATCCAGAACAA
>DJUJ01000084.1:3942-6851 GCA_002438345.1 Paenibacillus sp. UBA6285 | reverse complement strand
GGTAGTATCAAGCCATGACCCAAGTATCTTTTACGCCACCACCTTGCGAGGAGTTCACGACCAATGACCCTTCTTTCATAGCCACTCGTGTCAATCCTCCAGGTATGACATGCGGCTTCCGGTCAGCACCCATTAATACAAAAGCTCGAAGGTCGATATGTCTCGGTGCCATAGTTCCCCCTGACAATACCGGTGCTCTTGATAGGGACATAATCGGCTGTGCAATATAACGTTCCGGGTCCGCAATAATCTTCATTCGAAATTCAGCCAGTTCTTCTTTCGTAGCTTCGCTTCCGATCAACATCCCGTATCCCCCGGATAAAGAGGTCTCCTTAACAACCATTTCAGACAGGTTCTCCAGGACATATAAGCGTTCATCGGGCCTGCCTAGCAGATATGTCGGAACATTACCAAGAATCGGTTCTTCATTCAGATAATAACGAATCATATCCGGTACATAGACATATATCGCTTTATCATCTGCAACTCCGGTCCCCGGGGCATTAGCGATAGCAACATTCCCTGCCCGATAAGCATTCATCAAGCCCGCCACCCCGAGTAGTGAATCAGGCTGAAAAGCTAACGGATCGATGAAATCATCATCCAAACGGCGATACAGCACATCCACGCGACGTAATCCGTTCATTTCTTTTAAATATATTTTGTGATCCTTTGCAACCAAATCTCGTCCTTCAACCAAATGTATACCCATCTGCTGCGCTAGAAAAGCGTGCTCATAATAAGCAGAATTGTATTCCCCTGGAGTGAGGAGTGCTATAACCGGATCTGACTTCCGTGATGGAGAAAGGCTGCGCAGAACAGATAAGAAGCGATTCAAGCTATGATCAACATCTCGTATGGAGCTAGCAAAGGACAATTCTGGAAACAATTGATTCATGAGAGTTCTGCCTTTAAAAAGATATGAAAAACCTGAAGGGGTCCGTAGATTGTCTTCAAGCACATAATATTGCCCATCATGATGGCGGATAAGATCGATTCCCGAAGTAGTAATATAGGCTCCACCAGGCACTCTTAGACCAGCCATTTCTGGTCGGAAATAACAGTTGGAGATGATCATACGCCTTGGGACTATTCCATCCTTAACGATGTACTGCTCATGATAGATATCATGAATGAACAAATTCAAAGCCGTGATACGTTGAATAATTCCAGCCTCTAGCCTCTCCCATTCATTCTTAGGAATAATGCGTGGAATCATATCAAAGGGGATCGTTCGCTCCATGGGATGATCCTGAGCCGGATTGTAAAGCGTAAAGGTAATTCCTTCCTCCATCATCCTGCGCTGCATCAAATTCTGCTTACCCTGAAGCTCTTCAGAGCTCATTCCGGAAAACATGCGATTCACATGTCTGTAGTGCGGCCGGACGCTCCTCTTATCAGCATACATTTCATCGAAAAAATGATGCAGCGGATACGGAGACAGACCTGGCAGAGGATCTAATTTGGACATGAGCCCGACTCCTTTCAATAAATGTTATCTTTACTAACAACGTATACTGTAGTTTCAGAAAATATCCATGAAAATATTGGTTTGCATTCCCATAATACGTAAAATATATTACTTATGTCAATATATATAACAGAGAAATGTGATCTCTGAATATTTTCGCGTGTTTGGAATCGCTTCCTTTCTCTCTTATATAAGTTGCCGGAGCTGAAATGTAGTTTCTTCATTGAATTGTATGCAGGAGTGGTGACAAGCATTACTATTATGAATTTTTCATATGTTGATTTTTTTATATAGTTTTGCAGATTAAAGAATTCATTAAATAGTGATTAATTCGAGAAGTTAAGAGAGCGAATTTATGGAGCACAACTATAGTATGTTAATTGACCTAGAAGAGGCATAGCTGGACCGCATTTGGAGACTTATTTTTGGGGGAATTCACATGCTGGAAGGAAAAAAAAAGAACGTCCCCATGAACTAAAAGCAGTTTTGAGGACATTCTCTGTAAATGTTGCTTATGAAAGTAATGTTGATGATATAGCTACTCTTGCTCTTCTGACTTTTCTTCTTCCTCGGAAATTAACCCGGCGAACAGAGCATGTACGAACTGCTGAGAATCAAATGGCTGCAAATCTTCCATCTTCTCCCCGAGACCCACAAGTTTCACAGGTAAATTCATTTCCTGACGAATCGCTACAACAATACCACCTTTAGCCGTACCATCCAGCTTCGTCAAGACGAGCCCTGTAACCCCACTCTTTTCACCAAATAGCTTGGCTTGAGTAAGCGCATTTTGACCTGTGGTAGCATCCAGCACCATCAGTACCTCGTGCGGAGCACTAGGGATTTCTCTTTGAATGACGCGGAAGATCTTGTTAAGCTCTTCCATCAGATTGCTCTTATTCTGAAGTCTGCCTGCGGTGTCACAGATCAGGATATCCACATTCCGCTGCTTAGCCGCTTGAACAGCATCGTACATAACAGCAGCTGGGTCAGAGCCTGCTTGTTGCTTAATTACGTCTACACCTGCACGTTGACCCCAAACTTCGAGCTGTTCAATCGCTCCGGCACGGAACGTATCCCCTGCGGCCAAAAGAACTTTTTTACCCTCTTGCTTGTAACGATGTGCTAGCTTACCGATCGTAGTCGTCTTGCCCACTCCATTTACCCCAACGAACAAGATAACTGTAATTCCATCCGGATTTTCCTTCAGGCTGTTATCATCATCTCCGCGCAGCAGTTCCATCAGCTTACGGGACAAAATCGGTTGAAGCTCCGCAGCATCTTCAATTCGCTTTTGCTTCACTTCGGCGCGCAGATCCTCGACAAGTGTCATAACTGTATTAACGCCAACGTCTGCACCAATCAAGATTTCTTCCAGTTCTTCATAGAACTCTTCATCTATTTTTTTACGGCGGATAATAAGGTCTGCTACCTTCTC
>DJUJ01000084.1:441-3761 GCA_002438345.1 Paenibacillus sp. UBA6285 | reverse complement strand
TACAAAACTCACTTCGAAAGCATATGCTTAAGTTTTGTGAGCATAAATTCGTACAAAACTCATCATTTCAAGAAGGCGTTAAGCGATCTCTGCTTCCTCATCCTCTAAACGTACAGAGACAAGCTTCGATACTCCGCCTTCTTCCATCGTCACTCCGTAGAGCACGTCTGCCTCTTCCATTGTTCCTTTGCGGTGTGTAACGACGATAAATTGCGTTTGTTCCGAGAACTCACGTAAATACTGAGCAAATCGTACAACATTCGCTTCATCTAGCGCAGCCTCAACCTCATCCAGTACGCAGAACGGAACCGGCTTCACTTGCAGAATAGCAAACAAGAGAGCCATCGCAGTTAAGGCGCGTTCCCCACCGGAAAGGAGCTGCAGGTTTTGAAGCTTTTTACCCGGTGGTTGGGCCACGATATCTATACCTGTTTCCAGCATATGCTCTGGATCAAGCAGCATGAGATCAGCTCGTCCACCTCCGAACAACTTCGAGAACACCGTACCGAATTGTTTACGGATGGCATCAAAGGTCAGTTTGAAGCGTTTGGACATTTCATCTTCCATCTCACGGATGACTTGATACAGGGTAGTCTTGGCTTCGACCAGGTCATCTTTTTGTCCACTAAGGAAGGTGTAACGCTCATGAACACGCTGATATTCTTCAATAGCACCTAAGTTGACTTCACCCAGTGCAGAAATACTGCGTTTCAGACGCTGTACATCCGCTTGTGCGGCAGGTACATCTTCGGGCACAGGATAACGTTGCTTCGCTAGNNCTTAGCTCGTAGTCATCACTCAGCTTACGAAGAATATTATCAAGTTCAACATCGAGACGACCCACAGAAACTTCAGTGGAACGCAGCTTGTCCTCCACGACTCTAAGTGCCTGTCGTTGATCCTTGGTCTTGCCCTCCTCTAGTTCAAGCTTACGAGTTAACGCTGAACGTTCCGCCCGAGCTAAATCCAAAGTACCAGCTGTCTCTTCCTTCTTCAGACGATAACTATTCAAATCTTCTTTCTGTTTCACGGTTTCCAATGCATTACTAGCCAAATCCTGTTCGATCGTATGTAACAGATTTCGATTCTGGCGTAGCTCTTTATCCTGTGAACCCACATCTTGTCTTAGACGACGTAATTGCTCCTCCAGGGAGAAGATCTCCTGATCGAGCTTGCCTTCCGAAACTTTCATACTGGTCAGCTTACCTTGCAACTCTTCTTTAGCTGATTCATTCGCTTTACGCGCCGATTCTGCATTACGGATACCCTCATGAGCTTCCTTCTCTTCCTTCTCGAGACGTTCAAGCTCAGCAGAGGCTTGTTTCCGAGTCTCCTCAAGCGTGCGGACCTCACTTTCAAAGCCACTACGTTCCGCGCCTGTGCTCTCCACTTGTTCCAGTACATGCCGAAGCTCTTGTTCAAGCTGCTTCAAATCACCAGAAACGCGTTGCTCTTCCAGTCTTTTCTCATCACCATCACGGCGCAGGTCCTCTAGCTTCACGCTAGCGTTCTCCTGCTCTTCACGTGGTTTGGCTATGCCTTGTTTCAGTTTAACGATTTGACGTTCGCTCTCTTCGATCTCACCACTTAGCTGATCAAGCTGACGTTTACGGCTAAGCAAGCTATTGTTCTTCTTATGCTGGCTACCTCCGGTCATCGAGCCCCCGGCATTTACTACATCACCTTCCAGCGTGACCACACGATAACGATACTGGCATCTAGCGGCGATACGATTCGCCTGCTCCAGGCTTTCGGCAATAACTACATTGCCAAGCAAACTGCCAACGATACTAGCATATTTATCATCATATCCTACAAGTTCGGAACCAATTCCAACAAAACCGTCAGCGTCCTCCACCATTCCACGGTCACTGCCAGAAATTTGGCGCGGCCGAATAACATCGAGTGGAAGAAAAGTAGCCCGTCCCAATTGACGTTGCTTCAGAAAAGATATCGCTTGGCGTGATACAGTCTCATTATCCATGACCACGTGTTGAAGCGATGCACCCAGCGCAGTCTCGACTGCCATTTCCAGCTTCTCCGGAACTGAGATGAGTTCAGCAACCGCACCATGCACCCCGTTAAGATGTCCTTTGCGAGCACCTTTGAGTACTTCTTTAACTCCAAGCATAAAGCCGTCGAAATCATCCTGCATTTCTTTCATTGTCTCATGACGAGAGACTTGCGCTTCCCGCTTCTGTTCCCACTTCCGCAGGCCTGATTGTGTCTCTTCAATCAGCTTCTGACGTTTGCTAAGTTGTTCACTTTCAGTAATATAAGCACCACGAAGATTGCTTAGTTCCTTCCCAAGCTGGGCGATCTTGTCTTTAAGGCCTTTCTGGCTGGCAGACAATTCTTCGTGCCGTGATGTCCATTTGCCGCTTTCTTCTTCACTGCGGCTCATGCGACGTTCCAGGTTCTCCTTCTGTTGATCCGCGTAACGAATTTCGTTACGTGCATTCGCCATAAGGTTCATTAACTCCAAGAGAGCACTTTTCAGCTTCTCTTCCTGGCTCTGACTAATACCGTCAGCAACACCTTCGAGCCGTGACTCTTCTTCTTCGATCTGTCTTCGAAGTTCAACAAGCTTAAGCCGTGACTCTTCGAGCTTAAATTCCAAATCGCCGAGCTCACGCTGATGATCCGCAGAACGCTCACCTACAGAACCTAGCGTGAGCATTAGCTGTTCACGATTGTTCTCTAGGTTGCGCTTGCGTTCCTTCAGCACTTCTCCATAACCTTCGCTCTTCTCGTAAGATTCGCTATAACGGAGCAATTGTTCTTGCTGCTTCTCAATCTGTTCCTCTAGCGTGCGCAGTTCAGAACGTCCGCTTTCTAGCTTAGCATCATGGGCAGAGACAACCGTCGACAGCTCTAGTTGCTCATCCTTTAAAGTTTCAAGCTTAGCGTTACCTTCCTGCCAAGCGGTATGAATCCCTTCAATCTGGTGCACATAGACTGAAATTTCCTGATGTTTCAGTTGTTCCCGAAGTTCTTTAAAGCGAATTGCCTTCTCCGACTGATCCTTAAGGGGCCCAATCTGATCCTCAAGCTCACTAATCAAATCGTGAATANNAATACGAAGCAAGTTTTGCTCAGTATCGTCGAGCTTTCGACTTGCATCTTTTTTGCGCGATTTATATTTCACAATACCCGATGCCTCTTCAAAGATGCCTCGCCGATCCTCGGAACGAGTACTCAGAATCTCTTCAATCCGACCCTGCCCGATAATCGAATAAGCCTCACGCCCGATACCGGTATCCATGAACAGCTCTGTGATATCCTTCAGACGGCAGGATTGCTTATTAATTAAATATTGC
>DJUJ01000084.1:0-216 GCA_002438345.1 Paenibacillus sp. UBA6285 | reverse complement strand
GTCAGAAATATTACTCTTGCCGCTTCCGTTCGGGCCCACTACGGCCGTTATTCCGCGCACAAATTCCATTTCTGTTTTGTCGGCAAATGATTTAAAACCAGCTAATTCTATCCGTTTCAAAAACATACTTGCCTATCACCTCTGACCCATTATACCATAGCGTTTATTAGCCTAAAACAGCTCCCAAAATATCCCCACAAAGTGGCGCTTTGCTTC
>DJUJ01000186.1:286-18375 GCA_002438345.1 Paenibacillus sp. UBA6285 | reverse complement strand
AGAGTAGGACGTTGCCAAGCACACGAAGCCATTGTTGATTTATCAACAATGGTTTTTTTGTTCCCTTTATCGTCTATTTCGAATAATGTGGATAAGTTTTGAAGAAATAATGGATTCATAAAAGTTACTAACATGTGGATGAAAGAATCGAATTTATNNTCCCCAATTTATGTGGATAGAGTAGTGGTATATGTGGATACTTCAAATAAATGCAAGGATTTTTTGCATTGTAGGGGGATAAACAATGGAGAACAATACTAATCTTGTGTGGATAGAGCAATTTTCTGTTCATGCGAGTGACACAGATTATCGATCGAAAGGCAAGTTATCCTTTATTTTGGATATCATGCAGCGTGTAGCGGATTCCGCAGTGGGTAAGTTGGGGATAAGTATGGAAGAGATTTTGAATGCGGGAATGGGCTGGATGATGATTACGCTCGATCTTGAATTCAAGCGTATTCCTCGCCCAAATGATCAGCTTAGTGTTCGTACCTGGAGTAAAGGAACCAAAGGGGCGCTATGGCAACGCGATTATCGTATTTTTGATGGAGATGATATTGAGATCGCTACAGCCCGCACGATTTGGGCATTAGTGGATATTGGGAAAAGGAAGATCCTTCGACCTAATGCGCTCCCTGTTGAGCTTAAGCACTATATTGGTGATTCAGTAGGAGATTTTCCTAATAAAGTAGCAATATCCTCTGATATAAAGTTAGAAGAAGTTTACAAATACTGTGTTAGATACAGTGGTCTCGACACTAACGGGCATTTGAATAATGCACGATATGGTGATTTGTGTAGTGATGCGCTTACTTTATCGGAATGGGATAGTGCTGAGCTCAAACGCTTCCAGATTACTTATTTAAACGAAGCAAAGTTCGGGGACGAACTATCTATTTTACGCACTTCTGTAACGGATGATGGAATATTTGTACGTGGGCAGAATAGTGATACTGTATTTTTTGAAGCATGTGTAGAGTTGAAGAACATTGATAACTAAGCAATTTATAAAAATGGAATATTATTATAGAAGCGATTACTCCAAACATCAATCGGGGCAGTCGTTTTTTAACTTTTGGAATAATGATTTTGATCAATCTGTAAAAGGGTTGCTTGGAATGCCTGTAGTTAAACTCCCTGGTGGGGAAGAAGTGAGGTTTGGTTCTTCAAGAACAGGCGATATCTAAGGGCAACCGAACACACTTTTATTAGAACTTAATGAGGTTCAAAACACCGAGTTATTTGGATTTGAGTTTGAGTTAAGTGTAAGTGTACCTGTAGCCCAAATCGAAGAGCCATTTGTGTTTCAAGTACCCGTGAAAAAAGTAACTGAGGAAGTTATTAGGCTTACTCCATATCAAACGAAGAGCAGAGGTTCGTTTAGTTATACCGTTCAGAATCTAGATATTACGCCAGCAACGACTAGAATAGTTATTAATAGTATGGGTGAAGTTCCTGTATCGCCAGAACGAACAGGGGAGTATAGTCCAACAGAAGTGTTCTATCAGATAGAAGATAAGATGATCAAGTAACATCATTGAACCGTACTTTCAGGGATACGATTTGTATCCGACTATACCACATCTTATAGTAGATAAAATAGGATTTGAATTTTTTGAAAGATGCTGAGGGTCAAAGAATAAAAACGTTCTATAAAGGGCTTGAACAAACGATTCAGGTGCAGCAAGAGTAACTGTTAATCCAATAAGCTAAGAAGAGTCCGTTTCTGCATAGCAGATACGGACTCTTTTTTTATAAAAGTTCTAATGGAATGTAGATTTCACTCATCGAGTTTTCGTCGTCTGGTCCTAGATATAGATCACCATAATATTCCAATTCAAAAGGGAGGGATATTCTGTATTCTGTTTTCGGCAGCCAGATTCCGTAAATATATTTATAAGTAGAAGGGATATCACAAGAGCGACCTTTGTGGATGAATTTTAGATAGCGTATGGGGGGCAAGATTTGAATGGGAAATTCCCGATTGTTGTCCGCATATGTAGGGTTTAACTGACAAGCACACATGATCGAAAATCCATTACTTTCATAATCGTCTGGCCAGAAACCAAGCTGATAATATTTAACAGGTTGTATTCTATCAGATATAGTAGCTACCTTGCTGAAAAGCGAAGGCCAAGTATCAGAAATGACGGAGAAATCATGGTCTACTTTAACTACGGGTCCCTGAAGTATGATTTCCCTGAAATCAACGGATTGGGGGAAGATATCACTATCCGGAGTTATTTTAAGTAGATCCTGTTCATATAGTCTAGGCAGCAAAGGGAGTTTCATTTCAGTAAGTCTTTTACGGACAAGGGTAGGAGTTGTATACAGCATTCTTTTGAAAGCGCGAGTAAAGGTCTCATAGTTATTGAAGTTATAATCTAATGAGATGTCCTGGAGCGAGCGTTCTGGCATTCGATGAATATCCAAGGCTGCCTCAGTGATTTTGCGTCTGGCTATATAGTCGCCGGGTGCTATCCCAGTGACCGCTTGAAATAGACGGGTAAAATGATAAAGTGAATACCCCATTTCTTTGGAGAGGACAGCTACAGGAAGAAACGTTGTTAAGCGATCCTCAATGAGATCTAATTCTTGAATGATTAGTTGGCGATTGTTCAAGAGATGCCCTCCCATAACAGTTAATAGAAATGGTATCCAACATGATTACTTCAATTATTTGCTGTCCAGTCCCCCCAATTAGCAGCCCAACCCGGAACAGTCACTTCCATTACGCGATCTGCACTAGGGAAATAGGCTTTGATATCGAGAATTGGTGTTCCAGGATAGGTATCAAGCCCAGCCACCTCTACGATGCCAGAAGCTTCATCGACAGAGAGGATTGATGCTACACTAAGACCAATTGGATTAGGACGAATAGGAGAACGGGAAGCGAATACCCCAGTTATTGTCTCGTCATAAGGAGGCATAATCTGTGTAGTCTGGCGGAAATGATCAGCTGCAAACTCGTGGAGCCACCAAAGCACTTGGCAATGACTAAATTGAGATAAACCTCTAAGCGCCGGGCAAAATTCCGGTTTGATTTCCAGTCGCAAATTATGTGGCATACCTGTAACCCAACCTATAGGTACTATATTATAGCTTTCTTGTTCGTTCATTGACTATGACTCCTTTCGGGTATCAGATATTAATTAGTGTATAACGGAGTCACCCGGTAAAGCCTGACGATATTTGCTAACATTCATTTAATGCTATAATGAAATTTGATGTGGAAAGGGGAGCATTATGAAGACATTAGTATTGGCGGAGAAGCCATCTGTTGCACGCGAGATCGCACGAGTCATGGGATGTAATAATAAACAGAAGAGTTATATTGAAGGTCCAAAATATGTGGTTACCTGGGCACTGGGTCATTTAGTCGGCCTGGCAGAGCCTGAGGATTATAATAAGAAGTTTGCAACTTGGGCCTTGGAGGATTTGCCGATTTTACCGGAGAAGACCAAGCTGAAGGTGCTGCGGGAGACAAATCAGCAATACAAAGCCGTGCAGCATCTAATGAAGCGTCAGGACATTGAGGAGCTTATTGTTGCTACAGATGCTGCCCGTGAAGGGGAGCTGCTGGCTCGCTGGATTATGAATATGGCAGGGTGGAAAAAGCCATTCCGGCGGCTATGGATATCCTCGCAGACTGATAAGGCGATTAAAGAGGGATTCGCAAAGCTCCGCCCAGGTCGGGAATTTGATCGTCTGTATGAATCTGCACGTTGCCGCGCAGAGGCGGATTGGATGATTGGGCTGAATGTTACGCGGGCTTTGACTTGCAAGTTTGGTTCGCCGCTCTCCGCAGGACGGGTGCAAACGCCGACATTAGGGATGATCATGGATCGCGAAGGGGAGATTACTGGCTTCCGTTCGGTTGATTTTGAGACACTGACTGCGGATTTTGGGGAATTCCAAGCGGCTTGGCGGGCCAGTAACGGAGATGGTCGGATATTCGAAAAGGATAAGACGGCAACTCTAAAGGATAAGCTTACTGGACGCAGCGGCCGTATTATTAAGGTACAGAAGAGTGAGAAAAGTGAACCTCATCCACTCGCTTATGATCTGACTGAACTGCAGCGTGATGCGAACCGGAAGTTCGGCTTCTCTGCGAAGCAGACCTCAAGTGTACTTCAGCGGCTGTATGAGCAGCACAAGCTCGTCACTTATCCTCGTACGGATAGCCGATATCTGACTTCAGATATGACGGGCACACTTAAGGAAAGATTGGATAGTGTGGCTGTTGGCCCTTATGCAGCATTGGCACGTCCACTGCTACGCAAACAGCTGCCGATTACGAAGCGAATCGTGGATGACAGCAAAGTAAGTGATCACCATGCTATTATTCCGACAGAGCAGACCGTATTGTTAAATGGTCTGAGTACTGAGGAACGTAAGCTGTATGATCTGATTGTGCGGCGTTTTATAAGCTTGTTCTACCCACCAGCTCGTTATGATGCCGTAGCTGTCACCATCAACGTGGAGGGCGAGAGCTTCCATGTTAAAGGGACGACGGTAAAAGATGCCGGCTGGCGTGAAGTATACGGCGGAGATATGAGTAGTGATGACGATGACGAATCTGCGGACGAGCCGACTGCAGACAGTGTAAAGCTGCCTGAGCTGCGCGAAGGGGCTACTGTGACAATTGCCCGCTGTATGGTGCGTGCTGNNGTGCTGGTCGAACACAGCCACCGAAGCGTTATAATGAAGCTTCGCTGTTGACGCAAATGGAGAAGCACGGCCTCGGAACCCCGGCGACCCGCGCGGATATTATCGAGAAGCTGGTAAGCTCCGATACGATTGAACGTCAAGGGAATCTGCTACATCCGACTGGTAAAGGCAAGCAGCTTATTGAATTGGTATCCACACAGCTACGGACACCAGATTTAACCGCGCGCTGGGAAGCTGATCTGGAGAAAATAGCGCGTGGTCAAGGCAAACCGGAGCTCTTCTTACAAGGCATCCGTAGTATGGCACAGGAACTGGTGACAGGCGTCAAAACTAGTGGAGCAGAATACAAACCGCATAATGTCTCGAACAGTAATTGTCCGGAATGCGGTACAAGACTACTTGAGAAGAAGAGCAAACGGGGCAAGCTGCTTGTGTGCCCTGCAGATAACTGTGGTTATACCCGCGCCGGAGAGAAAAGACTATCGAATCGCCGCTGCCCACAGTGCCATAAGAAAATGGAGCTTAAAGAGGGTAAAGCAGGCATGTTCGTACAATGTCTGGGCTGTGGAATCACAGAAACCTTGGATAGAGACCACAAGCATGTTAATAAACGTGAACAGCAAAAGCTGGTCCAGCAATATAGTAAGCAAGAAAGCATGGGTTCTAACCTTGGGGAGCTGCTGAAAGCAGCGCTTGAAGGGCAAAAGAAGGATAAGTAGAGTATTGAAATAATGAAGGCTGCTGAGTGCGCTCAGCAGTCTTTTTTCTGTCCAAGTAAGTTTTTGTGGTCTACGGGTAGGCTTTGAATTAGAATGTTAAGCAAATACATAGAGCAGGTGATCAGGGTGGCGGCTGAACAGCAAGTGGATCAGTTGAAAGCGGCAGATCGTCCACAGGGGCAGGGAGGTAGTAGGTTTTTCTTTCTCGTTATTGTATTTATGTTCTGGTTTTCTTCTTATATTTATGTTCCGGTGCTTTCACCTTATGTAGAGCACCTGGGTGCATCGTATTTTATGGTGGGCATGGTGCTTGGCGTATATGGTTTAATGCAGATTCTGTTCCGTTTGCCGATTGGCATCGGTTCGGATTATTTGAATCGGCGGAGACCGTTTATTTATCTAGGACTGATTGCGAGCGGAGCTAGCTGCTTTCTTTTTATGTGGGGGGTGCAGCCTGGTTGGGCATTGGCGGCGCGTGCTGTATCCGGTATAGCGGCTTCGGCATGGGTTGTGTATACTGTGATGTTCGCGGGATATTTCCCGAAAGAGGAAGCTGGAAAAGCGATGGGGATGCTGCAATTCACTACGGTAATCGCCCAATTGACGAGCATGATGATCAGTGGCTATATGGTGGAACATTGGGGCTGGAATGCTCCGTTTCTGATTGGCGGTATTGTAGCGATTGCAGCACTGCTACTTGCTTTGCGATTGCCTGAACAAAAACAGGAGAAACGGCAAAGTGCGATACAGATCAAGGATCTAGCGGGTGTTATGAAGGAGCCGCTCTTGGTAAGAGTTTCACTGCTGTCTGTATTGGCACACTGTGTGCTATTCATAACGATGTTCGGATATACTCCGAACCAAGCCCTGAACATCTNNCGCGACCCTCTATGGCTCACGGACATTTGGTAAGCTCCTAGGAGACAGGGGAACGCTTCTCCTAGGCTTCGTGGGAAGTGCACTGTTTACACTGCTTATTCCTTCTATGCCGACGCTAGCGACGCTCTGTCTGACTCAGGTAGGAAACGGCTTTATGCAGGGACTTATTTTTCCATTGTTGCTAGGCAAGTCGGTGTCAGAAGTAGATCCATATAAGCGCGCAACAGCTATGGGCTTCTATCAGGCTGTTTATGCGATAGGTATGTCGGCTGGCCCGTTCGTGGCAGGATGGATGAGCGCTCTGTATGGTTTGACCGGGGGGTTCTGGTTGGGCGGGATTGCGGCGGCATTGGCTGCGATATTGTCCTGGGTATGGATGAAGGATGCGAAGCAATGAAACCTAAGAGGTGGGCAACGAAGTTATCAGAGCGTGTAAGGATGATTGGTTTTTTGTGAAAAAGAGGAATATAATAGAGATAGATAGGAAGCAAGGAGGAGCCCTNNTGTTGTGGTTTGTGGTAATTAATATAATCGGATATGTAGTTATGTCCGAAGACAAGAACAAAGCCCGTAAACGGCGAGAACGTGTACCTGAGAAGACACTTTTTCTGCTGGCAGCTATGGGCGGGGCACTAGGCGTGCTGATTGCCATGTATCGTAAGCGCCACAAGACGCGACATATGTCCTTTAGGATCGGAATTCCGTTACTTCTGTTGCTGAATATTTTTTTGTACAGCTATTTTTTAAGGTGATAGTCATTATGATTACAAACTAGAAAAAGAGGTGGCGTACATGTTATTCTCTAAAATTTTACTCGCCTATGACGGTTCTAAGGCTTCCAATCAGGCTTTGGAGCGCGCAATTGAACTCGCAAAAGTAACTCCAGGTTCTACGATGCATGTCGTACACGCATTTGAATTCCCAAGATTTTTTATCGGAGAAGCTCTTGCACCACTACCAGCTTCAGTAAATAAAGAATATTATGATTTAGCTGTGCAGACTACGGAAGAAGTGAAGGGACGCCTTGAGGCTGAAGGCTTGAATGCTGAGGTTGAGCTATTACAAGGATCTCCTGCTGAAGTAATTTTGAAATATGCTAAGGAACATGCTATAGATGTTATTGTTATCGGCAGCCGCGGACTTGGCGGAATACGTGAATTTGTTCTGGGAAGTGTGAGCCACAATGTAGTACAAAGCGCTCGCATTCCAGTGCTGGTAGTAAAATAATATAAAGTTAAAAGGGACGCTGATGGCGTTCCTTTTTCATTGTTAAGAAACTAAAAGACTGAATGTGAATCCAATAAAGTCATTATATGTAATCCGATGAAGCCTATTCTACAGTTAATATAACATGTGTTGTTAGAGCTAGGAGTGTACGGAAAGAAGTCTTTATCATCCCAATAAGTGGCTATTGAGAATTTAAATACGCCCAAAAGCGAACATTTAGTAATTGGAATATATCAATGTTCGTGTTTGAGTTGACATCCTATGTAGGGGATTGTTAAACTGATGTCATGAGCAACTCGTATAAAACCGGGGATATGGCCCGGAAGTTTCTACCCGGGAACCGTAAATTACCGGACTACGAGGAAATAGGATGATAGAATGCGGCAATGCGGTCCGGGTGACGGAGTGATGCATTGTGCCATTTTCCGCGCTTAATGCCAGCTTAGTGATAGGCATGCGGATTATTTTTTTCCTAATTTCTTTACTAGTCCGATCCTCCCGCAGCAATATGCGTCTGGTCATCGGGCTTTTTTTATTAGAATTTACAAGATAAAGATATCCATACTAGTGATCGGAAGGTAGGTCGAATCATGTCTGTGCAGGTAGCTGTCATCATGGGCAGTAAATCGGATTGGGATACGATGGAGCACGCTTGTGCGGTGCTTGAAGAGCTGGGATTATCTTATGAGAAGAAGGTAGTGTCCGCGCACCGGACGCCGGACTTGATGTTCAGCTATGCGGAGGAAGCAGCGGGCCGTGGCATTCGCGTCATTATTGCGGGAGCGGGAGGCGCAGCGCATTTGCCGGGTATGGTGGCAGCAAAGACAATCCTGCCTGTGATTGGAGTGCCAGTGCAGTCGAAGGCGCTTAATGGGCTGGATTCGCTTCTCTCCATCGTGCAAATGCCTGGAGGCATTCCGGTGGCAACGGTAGCGATTGGTAAGGCAGGCGCTGTTAATGCAGGCCTGTTGGCTGCACAGATTATCGGAGCGTTCGATCCAGAAGTGCAGCGGCGTGCGCAGCTGCGGCGGGATGCGATCCGCGACGAAGTACTTGAAAGCAGCGACAGCTTATGAGACCGGATGAGCTGAAGCTGCAGGAGGCTGGCGGCGTAGCTTCGCCAGCCGCTGTTGATGCGTCCGGCACGGACACCGTCCGGACGCTACTGCCCGGCGCGACCGTCGGCGTGCTCGGCGGCGGGCAGCTCGGTCGCATGATGGCGCTGGCTGGCAGCGCCATGGGGTACCGCTTCGTGGCGCTGGACCCTGCGCTGGATGCGCCTAGCGGTCAAGTTACGCCGCAGATCACGGCGGCGTATAACGACCGGGACGCGGCGCGGGAGCTAGCCCGCCGCGCGGACGTCATCACGTACGAGTTCGAGAACGTTGACGCGGGCGTAGCCGCGCTGCTGACGGAGGAATCGTACGTGCCACAGGGCAGCGCGCTGCTGTATACGACGCAGCATCGGCTGCGTGAAAAAGCCGCCATCGAAGCGGCAGGCGTACCCGTCGCCCCGTACCGGAAGGTGGATAGCCTTGCGGAGCTGAAAGTGGCGGCGGCTGAACTTGGACTTCCCTGTGTGCTGAAGACAGCCACAGGCGGTTATGACGGCAAGGGACAAGCCGTGATCCGTCAGGAAGAAGAGCTGGAAGAAGCCTTCCGGCAAGTAGCGCCCGGTGAGGCAATCCCGGAGCTGGTGCTTGAGAAACTTGTAGCTTTTAAGTGTGAAATATCCGTTGTTGCAGCACGAAGTGCATCTGGGGAGGTCAAGAGCTTTCCGCCTGCTGAGAACATTCATGTGAATAACATTTTGCATCTATCTATTGTACCTGCAAGAGTATCAGAGGAGATTCAGCGGAGAGCATGCGAATTGGCAGAGACATTAATCGACGGACTGAATGCGGTTGGACTGCTGGCAGTGGAAATGTTCGTCACAGAGGACGGACAATTGTTCGTCAATGAGCTGGCACCAAGACCGCATAACTCCGGACACTACACCATGGATGCTTGCGTGACTTCTCAGTTTGAGCAGCATGTTCGGGCGATTTGTAATCTGCCACTGGGCGATACAACGCTTTTGACACCTGTAGTTATGGTAAATGTACTAGGTCAGCATTTGGACGGAGCAATTAAAGCGACCTGTACACAAGACGAAAAAGATAATAAGCTGGGTGTTGTACCTAAGCTTCATATATATGGCAAGACTGAGAGTAAGACCGGCCGGAAGATGGGCCATATCAATCTGCTCTGCAAGGATACCGGAGACGGCTTATCCTGGGTGGAGCAATCTAAACTTTGGAGGAACTAAAGAATATGATCGAACGTTACAGTAGACCTGAGATGCGAGCTATTTGGACGGAGGAGAATAAATTCAAAGCGTGGCTGGAAGTTGAAATTTGCGCTTGTGAAGCATGGGCTGAACTGGGAGTAATCCCTCACGAAGACGCAGCTAAACTGCGTAAAGATGCTAAATTCGACATCGCACGTATTGATGAAATAGAACAAGAGACTCGCCATGACGTAATCGCATTTACACGTGCGGTATCTGAGAGCCTTGGCGCAGAACGTAAATGGGTACACTACGGTCTTACTTCTACTGACGTGGTAGATACGGCGCTGGGTTACTTGCTACGTCAAGCGAATGAGATTCTAGAGAAGGATATCATCAATTTTATTGAGATCCTTAAAGATAAAGCTATTGCTTACAAAGATACGCCGATGATGGGCCGTACGCATGGTGTTCATGCCGAGCCAACTACTTTCGGTCTGAAAATGGCACTATGGTACGAAGAAATGAAACGTAACCTGGAGCGTTTCCGCCATGCTGCGAATGGTGTGCAGTTCGGTAAAATCTCCGGAGCGGTTGGTACTTATGCCAACATTGATCCTTTCGTAGAAGAATTTGTTTGCCGCAAGCTCGGCACAAGCCCAGCTCCAATCTCTACCCAAACTCTGCAGCGTGACCGTCACGCTGAATACATGGCTGCTCTTGCTTTGGTAGCGACTTCGTTAGACAAATTTGCTACTGAAATCCGCGCCCTGCAAAAGAGTGAGATTCGCGAAGTGGAAGAAGCTTTTGCAAAAGGTCAAAAGGGTTCATCCGCTATGCCTCACAAACGGAACCCCATTGGCTGTGAGAACATTTCCGGTCTATCCCGCGTCATTCGCGGACATATGGTTACAGCTTACGAGAACGTGCCGCTCTGGCATGAGCGCGACATCTCGCACTCCTCTGTGGAACGTATCATCCTTCCGGATGCAACGATGCTGCTCAACTACATGCTGAATCGTTTCGGAAACATTGTGAAGAACCTGACTGTATTCCCAGAGAATATGAATCGTAACATGAACCGTACCTTCGGC
Source organism: Paenibacillus sp. UBA6285 (assembly GCA_002438345.1). GTDB lineage: Bacteria > Bacillota > Bacilli > Paenibacillales > Paenibacillaceae > Paenibacillus_AQ. The sequence goes on along the minus strand of DJUJ01000186.1, from coordinate 7,516 downwards.
GTCCCTTTCTCCGGTCGGATCTTAACTAAACTGATCGACAAAGGTCTTAGCCGTGAGCAAGCGTACGATACTGTACAGCCGCGTGCGATGCAAGCTTGGGAAGAGCAAAAACAGTTCCGTGATATCGTGGAAGCTACACCTGAGATTACTAACGTTCTTACCCCAGAAGAAATTGAAGATGCATTTAATCCTTCTTGGCACCTTAAGCATGTGGATACCATCTTCCGCAAGCTAGAGCTTATCTAAAAATTGGTGCTTTAATGGTTGGGTCGATAAGGAACGAATTCCTCGGAATGAGACCCTTGAGACCTTATATAGGTAAGTTAGTGGTGAACTAAGGAACGCAGCAATAAATGCAAGGCTGGATGGGGGAGCACTGTAGAGGAAGTTTGGAACTGTAGAAGCGTTAGCGTTCGCCTTTATGGTTGGATTTCTACCGCGAAGAGCGGTTTAAATCAGGAAATCCAACCATAACAGCGATCGGAAGTCCAAACATTCCTCGGAATTACGCCTTTGAGACCAGTTGCAGTAATCAAGATCATTAGTTCAAGGGAGGAAAGGTCATGACATCGTCGGCCGTATCCACAGCCGTGGAACTCATCAATGCGCCGCTGCTCTATAAAGGGAAGGTTCGTGAGCTGTACGATTTAGGGGAGAATGTACTGATCGTCGTCACGGATCGGATATCTGCGTTTGACTATGTGCTAGACCCAGCGGTACCTGAAAAGGGAAATGTGCTTAACCGTCTGAGTGCGTTCTGGTTTGGAAAAACCAAAGAGCTGATGGAGAATCATGTCGTTCATATCGATGTGGATCTGCTCGGAGACGTAGTTAAGGACAAAGAAGCACTCAGAAACCGTGTTATGGTGGTACGCAAAGCGGAGCGCATCGATATCGAATGTGTAGTGCGTGGGTGCATCACTGGTGGGGGCTGGAGGCAGTATCAAGAAACCGGCAAAGTGAATGGCATCGAGCTTCCTGCAGACTTGCGCAAAAACGCGCTGCTGGCACAGCCGATCTTTACCCCTGCGGCTAAAAATGATGTGGGCCATGATGAGGACATTCCTTTTGAAAAGATGCAGGAGTTAATCGGTGCTGATCTAGCACTTGAGCTGCAGGAGAAAAGTTTGCAGTTATTCGCTTTTGCTAGAGAGTACTGTGCTGAGCGGGGGATCATTCTTGCAGACTGCAAATTCGAATTTGGCTTGCTGGATGGCAAGGTGATTCTGATTGATGAGATTTTTACGCCGGATGCTTCACGTTTCTGGGCCAAGGACAAATACGCTCTTGATATCGAAATTGATAGTATGGATAAAGAGCCTGTTCGTACGTATCTATCTGCATCCTCCTGGGATAAAAATAGCAAACCTGATCCACTTCCATTAGAAGTAGTTGAAGAAACTACACGGCGTTATCTGGACATTTATCATCGTCTTACTGGCAAGTCTTTATAGCTCAACATTGTGTGTTTACTCATGGGAATAAATGAAGTATATGTTTTTGAAGCTAGATTTACTTTAGTAGAGTTTCAGCTTTCTGAAAGTATATACACATAAAAATTTAGGAGGAACTATAAGCATATGTTAAAAGCGACGGTATATGTCACCATTAAGAAAAGCGTTCTCGATCCACAAGGTGTAGCGGTGCAAGGAGCACTTCATTCGGTAGGTTTTCAAGAAGTTGAAAGTTTGCGTATTGGGAAATATATGGAGCTGACTTTGGACACGGACAACCGTGCTGAAGCCGAAGTGCGTCTCAAGGAAATGTGCGAAAAGCTACTTGCCAACACGGTGATCGAGGATTACCGCTACGAATTGGAGGACTAAACGACATGAAATTTGCTGTACTTGTCTTCCCAGGCTCTAACTGTGATATTGATTGCTACAAGGCGGTAGAGGACAGTCTCGGCGAACCAGTCGATTATGTGTGGCATACAGCGACAGATTTGTCGGCGTATGATTGCATTTTGGTTCCTGGCGGATTCTCATATGGTGATTACCTGCGTTGCGGCGCGATTTCAAGATTTGCTCCTGTAATGGCTGAAGTTGCTAAAGCAGCAGAGCAAGGGAAATTCGTGCTGGGCATTTGCAATGGGTTCCAAATTCTTACTGAGGCTGGTTTGTTGCCAGGCGCGCTGCGTCGTAACATGTCAATGAAGTTCCGTTGTCATGATACAGTGCTTAAGGTTGTTAATAACGAAACCCCATTTACTATTGACTATGCTAAGGATGAAGAAATCATCATCCCAATCGCTCACGGTGAAGGCAACTATTACTGTGATGAAGAGACTTTAGCAGAACTGAAAGCTAACAATCAGATTGTGTTCACATATAGCGATAATCCAAACGGCTCTGTAGCTGATATTGCGGGTGTTAGTAATGTGCAGGGTAATGTAGTCGGCATGATGCCTCACCCTGAGCGTGCAGCTAACAGCTTGCTCGGGTCGGAAGATGGCAAACGGATGTTCACATCTATACTGAAGACTTGGAGGGATCGTCATGACGCAGCAAGTATCCGTTAAGGAACCGACCGCAGAACAGATCGCAGAGCAGAAAATTTACAGCCAATTCGGTGTGTCGGACAGCGAATATGAGCTCATCAAGTCTTTTATGGGACGCTTGCCGAATTATACTGAAATCGGCGTGTTTAGCGTAATGTGGTCCGAACATTGTGCATACAAGAACTCTAAGCCACTGTTGAAACGTTTCCCAGTTACTGGACCGCGTGTTCTGATGGGACCCGGCGAAGGTGCAGGGATTGTGGATATCGGAGACAACCAAGCGGTTGTATTCAAAATCGAAAGTCATAACCACCCCTCTGCGGTAGAACCCTTCCAAGGCGCGGCTACAGGCGTGGGCGGCATCATTCGTGATATTTTTTCCATGGGCTCAAGACCGATCGCACTGCTGAATTCCTTGCGTTTCGGCAAGCTGGAGAGCGATCGAGTGAAATATTTGTTCGAGCATGTGGTGTCTGGTATTGCTGGTTATGGTAACTGTATCGGGATTCCAACCGTGGGCGGCGAAATCATGTTCGATGATAGCTATGACGGTAACCCACTTGTTAACGCAATGTGTGTCGGTCTAATTGATCATGACAAAATCCAGCGTGGTGTCGCTAAAGGGGTCGGGAACCCAGTCTTCTACGTAGGTCCTCCTACTGGACGTGATGGAATTCATGGGGCTACTTTTGCATCCGTGGAACTAAGTGAAGAGTCAGAAGCTAAACGTACAGCTGTCCAAGTAGGCGATCCATTTATGGAGAAACTCGTAATGGAATCTTGCCTGGAATTGATCGATAGCGGCATCGTTATTGGGATTCAAGATATGGGTGCGGCTGGACTTACCTGCTCTAGTGCCGAAATGGCAAGTAAAGCGGGCAACGGTCTGGAACTGTATCTTGATCAGGTACCACAACGTGAAGACGGGATGACCCCTTATGAAATGATGCTTTCGGAATCGCAAGAACGGATGTTGTTCGTAGTTGAACCGAAGGATGAAGCTCAGGCGCAAGAGATTTTTGACCGCTGGGGTGTAATCTGCTGTAAGGTCGGTAAAGTTACGGATGATGGTCGCTTGAAGCTGTATCATCATGGTGAGGTTGTCGGTGACATGCCAGTAACAGCGCTCGTGGATGAGTGCCCAGTGTATAACAAACCATCTGAGGTTCCTGCTTATTATGTGGAAAATGAATCGGTAGATACGCTTCGTTACGCGGAAGTTACAGATCTAGGTGGGGCACTGCGTATAGTGCTTGGATCACCAACCGTAGCAAGCAAAGCATGGGTATACAACCAATATGATTACATGGTTCGGACTAGTACGGCTGTTCGACCTGGATCTGATGCGGCTGTAGTTACCATTCATGGTACACGTAAAGGACTTGCGATGACCACGGACTGTAACGGTCGCTACGTGTATCTTGATCCTGAAGTGGGTGGACGTATTGCAGTCAGCGAAGCGGCTCGCAACATCGTTTGTTCCGGTGCTGAACCGTTGGCTATTACCGATAACCTAAACTTCGGAAACCCTGAGAAACCTGATGTGTTCTGGCAAATGGAACGTGCGGTTGATGGTATGGCTGAAGCTTGTCGTGTGCTGGATACTCCGGTTATCGGTGGGAATGTCAGTCTTTATAACGAAAATACAACGGGATCCATCTACCCAACGCCGGTTGTCGGCATGGTTGGTTTAGTAACGGATACGGATCATATTACGACTCAAGGATTTAAACAAGAAGGAGACTCTATCCTTCTGCTAGGCGTGACAAAAGCTGAGCTTGGTGGTAGTGAGTTCCAATACGCTGTTCATGGTGTAACCGAAGGTCGTCCTCCAGCTTTGGATTTAGATACTGAGAAAAAACTGCTTGGCGCAGTGCTTAGCTCCATTCGCGGCGGTCTGGTGCGTTCGGCACATGACTTGTCCGAAGGTGGCCTTGCCGTAGCACTTGCAGAGAGTTGTATCAGCGGTGGCGTTGGTGCGAACGTTGAACTTTCTGCTAATGGACTTAGATCCGATGTAGCATTGTTCAGTGAGAGCCAATCACGTATAGTGCTGACAGCAGCGCCTGAGCATGCGGAAGAGCTGAAAGCAGCGATTGCTGCCAGCGGTGTTCCAGTGGAAATCATCGGAACTGTAGGTGGAGACAGACTGCGCGTAAATCTGGACGGTGCATCCGTATTAGATGAAGCTGTAGCAGAATTGAAATTCGTTTGGGAGGATGCTATTCCATGTCTTATGAAATAAAGACCGGGAAAGAGCAGGAGACTCCTATCCTGTGGACTGGTGACTTTTACAATGAAGGAACGGGCTCGGGAGATATTTTTGACACATTAAAAGAAGAATGCGGCGTTTTCGGGGTCTTCGGACATCCGGAAGCGGCGTCCATGTCTTATTACGGCTTGCACGCCTTACAGCACCGTGGGGAAGAAAGTGCGGGCATCTGCGTAGCAGATGGTCGTGATTTCAACTATCACCGCGGGATGGGGTTAGTAAAAGAGGTATTCGACAAGGACAAAATTGCCTCACTAGTGGGAGACATGTCCATCGGGCATGTACGTTATTCCACCAGCGGAGACAGCCGCTTAACCAATGCACAGCCGCTCGTATTCAAATATCGTGACGGCGATTTGGCGATTGCTACGAACGGTAACATAGTGAATGAACCGTTGATTCGTAAACAGCTAGAGCAAAGTGGATCGATCTTTCAAACTACGAGTGATACAGAAGTGCTGGCACATCTGATTGCGCGTTCGCCTAAGGATTTTGTTGAAGCAGCAAAAGATGCGCTAAAACAACTGGTTGGCGGGTTTGCTTTTCTACTCATGACGAATGACAAATTAATTGTCGCTTCGGATTCCCATGGTTTGCGTCCGCTTGTAATGGGACGGATCGGGGATGCCTATATTTTTGCTTCCGAATCTTGCGCCTTAGAAGTCATCGGAGCGCAGCTGATTCGCGATATTGAACCTGGCGAACTGCTCGTGCTCGATAAAAACGGCCTATTAGAGGACCGTTTTACGGAGCCACAACGTAAAGCGCTGTGTGCGATGGAGTATATTTACTTCTCTCGCCCAGACAGTGATATGAACGGCTCTAACCTACACTCCGCTCGTAAGCGGATGGGTAGCCGCATGGCATTAGAAGCTTTCGTCGACGCAGACCTCGTAACCGGAGTACCGGATTCCAGTATTTCGGCTGCGATTGGATATGCGGAGCAGACGGGCATTCCTTATGAGCTTGGGCTCATCAAGAACAAGTATACAGGCCGGACCTTCATCCAGCCGAGCCAAGAGCTTCGTGAGCAAGGTGTGAAAATGAAGCTAAGCGCTGTGCGCAGCGTTGTGGATGGTAAACGTGTCGTCATGATCGATGATTCCATCGTGCGTGGCACGACTTCACGCAGAATCGTTAACCTGCTTCGCGAGGCTGGAGCCGTTGAGGTTCATGTGCGGATTACATCGCCGCCGTTTAAGAATCCATGCTACTACGGCATTGATACCCCAGACCGCCGCGATCTCATCGCTTCATTCAAAACGATTGAAGAAATGTGCCAAGAGATCAATGCCGATTCATTGGCATTCTTGTCGCCGGAAGGCTTAATCTCTTCCATCGGTGGTCACAACAAAGATGATTACAAAGGCGGGTTATGCCTTTCCTGCTTCGATAATGATTACCCGACTCAGGTTGATTTTGGCGGGGCGGAGAAGGACGGATGCTCGTGTTAACATCCCCCTAAGTCCCCCTTGCTAAGGGGGATTCCGAAGGGCTCTGCCCTCCGGCCACCCGAAAGCTCGGCGGTAGGAGTTTGGTTATAACTTTCTAAGAGGGTGTGGGTGCAGGTGCTCGCTTTGTCCCTGTGTGCTTCGCACGGTCGGGACACGCTTTACGGCGCTCCGCCCCCCGGTTGCTTACCGCCGCCGGGACTGGCTCGCCAAGCTCGTCGCTAGTCTCGCTAAGGAGGCGCTCGGCTGCGCCCTAAGCGCCAAGAGCAGCTTCCCAAGCTCGTCCCTGTTTGCTGCGCAAATGCAGGCCCCGCTTGTCTCGCTAAGGTAGGCGCTCGGCTGCGCCTCGAGCGCCAAGAGCAGCTCGCCAAGCTCGTCCCTGTTTGCTGCGCAAATGCAGGCCCCGCTTGTTTCGCTAAAGGAGGCGCTCGGCTGCGCTCTAAGCGCCAAGAGCAGCTCGCCAAGCTCGTCCCTGTTTGCTGCGCAAATACGGGACCCGCTTGTTTCACTAAGGAGGCGCATGGCTTAGCTCATGCGCCGAGGTCTTGAGGTCCGTGTGCAAGGCGCGCACTGCGGCTTGCAGTAGGGTGAAAGCGGTGGTTAGAGGGAGTTATGGAGAGGAAGTTTGGAACTGTAGAAGCGTAGCGCTCGCCCGAAAGCTTTCCGTAGGAAAGCTCACTTCGTAAGCATACGCTTATGTTTGGATTTCTACCGCGAAGAGCGGTTTAAATCAGGAAATCCAAACATAACAGCGATCGGAAGTCCAAACATTCCTTGTAATAACTCCCCATAACCACCAAACAAGAGGTCATCCCGAATGCCCCCGCAAAAGCGCTCTAAACTATTATAGATTGAGGTGTCCCAAGTGTCGGAAGCTTATAAAAACGCCGGAGTGGATATTGCGGCTGGCAACGAAGCGGTAGAACGCATGAAGAAGCATGTAAAACGTACTTACCGTCCAGAAGTAATGACGGATCTAGGTGGGTTCGGTGCATTGTTCGGCCTCA
>DJUJ01000186.1:0-248 GCA_002438345.1 Paenibacillus sp. UBA6285 | reverse complement strand
ATAAGTATGAAGAGCCAGTGCTCGTATCAGGAACCGATGGGGTAGGCACGAAGCTCAAAATCGCGTTCGCGGCGGATCGCCATGACACGATTGGGATCGACGCTGTAGCTATGTGCGTGAACGACATTGTAGTGCAAGGCGCAGAGCCGCTCTTTTTCCTCGACTATCTGGCTTGCGACAAAGTCGTGCCGGAGAAAATCGAAGCGATCGTAGCAGGAATCGCAGAGGGTTGTCACCAAGCGGGTTGT
>DJUJ01000214.1:648-18240 GCA_002438345.1 Paenibacillus sp. UBA6285 | reverse complement strand
ACGGTATAAATCCCGCTGATTGAGTCCAATTCAGCTAAATGAGTCAAAAGAACGGTATAAATCCCGCTGATTGAGTCCAATCCAGCTAAATGAGTCAAAAGAACGGTATAAATCCCGCTGATTGGGCCCAATCCAGCTAAATGAGCCGAAAAAACGGTATGAATCCGATTACTATTGCAGCGTAAACCCATAAATAAAGAAGGCGAGGGAGTGAGCCAATGAAGATCATGACGATTTTGGGCACGAGGCCTGAAATCATCCGCCTCAGTGTTATCATTCCGCTTCTTGATGCACATGCAGAACGACATGTACTGGTGCACACGGGGCAAAATTTCACAGCGAGTCTCAGTGGAATTTTCTTCGCCGAGCTTGGACTGCGGGCACCTGATTATGTGTTGCAGGATAAGCAGACAGGGCTAGGTGGCCAACTTGCCGCCATGTTCGAGGGGCTGGAGAGTATTCTACTGAAAGAGCAGCCGGATCGGGTTCTACTCCTGGGGGATACGAACAGCGCGCTATGCGCGATTTTGGCTGAGCGAATGGGTATTCCGGTGGTGCATATGGAAGCAGGGAACCGCTGCTATGACCTAAAAGTGCCCGAAGAGAAAAACCGCCGTGTCATAGATGCGGTTTCGACCATTAATATGCCATATACACAGCAGAGCAAAAGACATCTCATCAGCGAAGGATTCCCTAGTAGGCGTATTGTGTTAACAGGAAATCCTATTCATGAGGTAATTTCTCATTATGAACAAAGAATCGAGGCCAGTGATATTCTGGATCGGCTGAATCTTACCTCAGGGCAGTATTTCCTTGTTACAGCCCACCGGGCCGAGAATGTAGATGATCCCGAGTCCCTTGTACAAATTATGTCAGGTCTTAACGCTGTGGCTGAGCAATTTGGAATTCGTTTAATTTGCAGCATCCACCCTCGCACTCGTTCCAAACTTACGGAGCAATTTTCCCTTCCAATGAACCCTCTTGTAGAATTTCATGAACCCTTTGGATTTTTTGATTTCGTCCATTTGGAACAGCATACCTTATGCGCCATCACTGATAGTGGAACCGTTCAGGAGGAGTGCTGTTTGATGAAAGTACCAACTGTAACCATTCGCAGAACAACCGAACGTCCAGAAACAGTAGATTGTGGAAGTAATGTGGTATCAGGTGTAGATCAGCAAAGTATTCTGCGTTCTGTCAAGCTGATGACGGCGCTGAATCGAAATTGGGAGGCTCCGGAAGGCTACTTGACTCCGGATGTTTCGATCAAGGTAGTCAAATTCTTGCTTGGAGGGAACCTGCATGTTCAATAATAAACGGATTGTGGTTACAGGCGGGACTGGTTCCTGGGGGCATGAACTGATTAGACAGCTTCTGCCGCAAAATCCCAAGGAAATCATCATATACTCCCGCGGTGAGTCCGCCCAAGTGGCAATGAGTCGTGAGTTTGAGGATACCCGCCTCAGCTTTATTATTGGTGATATTCGTGATAAAGATGCACTTATTGCCGCATGCCGTGGCGTGGATTATATCTTCCATCTGGCTGGNNGCAAGCCTTATGAAGCACTCAAAACAAATGTGGTAGGTACTCAAAATGTTATCGAAGCTGCAATTGCAAACGGCGTTGAGAAGGCCATCTACATCTCCACCGATAAAGCCGCCAATCCGTCCAACTTCTATGGTATGACCAAGGCGATCGGTGAGAAACTGTTCGTATATGCGAACCTGCTTGGTGCAAGAACTCGGTTCGTAACTGTACGGGGTGGTAATGTGCTAGGGACGAACGGCAGCGTAGTGCATTTGTTCATGAAACAGATCAAGGACAAAGGACAGGTACGGATTACCAATATGCAAATGACTCGCTTCTTCTTCACACTGCGTGATGCTGTTACGTTGCTATTCAAAGCCTCGGAGGTCAGTGTGGGCGGTGAGATATTTGTCATGACAATGCCGACTTGTCGGATTATTGATTTAGCAGAGGTGCTAATTGAAGCTTCTGGGAAACGTGTAAGTATTGTTGAATCGGGCATCCGTCCTGGTGAAAAAATCCATGAAATTTTGATGAGTGATTTTGAGAGCAGATCTACCGTTGTTTACGATGAGCAGTACCTTGTCATTCTGCCGACGCTAGATATGCCTGAATTGAAGGAGCGTTACCAGCGATTCTCTCCCGTCACCTTCAGCAGTTTCAGTTCTGACCAGTATTTAATTTCTAAAGATGAAATCAGAGATATATTGCAGCGTGGAGGATTTCTATAATGAAGCTGTTAATTTTTGGTGGGAACGGTATGGCCGGACATATGCTGGTGGAATTTTTTAAGCGCCGGAACAATGTGGAGGTTTTCTATACTACCCGAAATCCCAAGGATAAAAATGGCCTAGTTCTTGACGCACTCGATGATCGTCTTGTGGAGCATACGATAGAGACTGTTCGACCGGATATTATTATCAATGCCATTGGTATCCTGAATCAGTTTGCGGCCCAGAATATCTTTGATGCTTATCATATCAACGGATTCCTCCCGCACAAGCTCCGCAGTGCCGCCGACCGGATTGGTGCGAGATTGATCCATATCAGCACGGATTGCGTTTTTGAGGGAACCCGAGGTAGCTACAGCGAATCCGATCTTCCCGACGGCATTAGCACCTATGTATTAACCAAAGCAATTGGGGAGGTCGATGCTCCCGGACACTTGACCATCCGTACCTCGATCATCGGGCCCGAGATTCGTCTCGAAGGTATTGGTCTGCTGAACTGGTTCATGCAGCAGCAAGGAAGGGTTCAAGGATACCGCAATGTGTTATGGAATGGCGTGACGACGTTGGAACTGGCGAGGGCGATCAGTGTACTCATGCTGTCCCCCCTCTCTGGGATCCTCCATCTTGCCCATCCGAAACCGGTCAGCAAATATGAGTTGCTACTTTTGTTCAAGGATACCTGGGGGCTTCAAGAAATAGATGTAGTTGCAAGTGATACTCCAGTTCAAGATCGGACGCTCTTATCAACACGCATGGATATGGACTACTCGCTCCCAGATTATCCGCTGATGATGAAGGAGCTGAAAATATGGATGAAGGGGGCTTAAAACCACAGCAGACAATCGTGATTACCGGTGCTTCTGGATTTACAGGACAGCATGCCTGTGCCTATTTCAGCTCGATTGGCATGAATGTGGTGGCTCTTGTTCGCAAAAAAACAACTAAAAAGCAGTCCGAAGGTATTCGCTATTATGCATGCGATCTGCTGGACAGCACCGAGCTTGAAGAAACGCTCCACAGTATTGTACCTGATTATGTGCTTCACCTTGGCGGCAAAAATTCTGTCCCGGAAGCTTGGCAAAAACCATTGTTGTATATGGAATCTAACATTATGGCTACCCTTAACCTGCTGAATGCGTTTCGTCATTCCCCTTCTTGTCGAATTCTTGTGGTAGGATCTCGCCTAAGTTTCCCTCTCCAGCCGCCATATCGTCCAGGGCATCCTTACAGTTTAAGCAAGAGCCTTCAATCTGCCGGGGCTCTTTCCTGGGCTGCACTGTTCGGACAGTCTGTTATAATCGCCGAACCAAGCAATTTGATTGGACCCGGACCATCTACTGGCTTTTGCTCGCTTCTTGGTAGGCATATCGCCGGACTGGAAAGAGGCGAAGAGTTAACGCCGTTCATCCTTTCTTCCCGAACGGAACGGCGCGACTTTCTGGATGTTCGTGATGCCGTGAGGGCATACGCAGTTCTACTTTCTATGGGTCAGTCTGGAGCAACCTATCAGATCGACTCCGGTACAGAGCGTACCTTGTATGAAGTAGCCTTATCAATGGTACAACTTGCTTCCTGCTCTGTACCAATCTCATGGAGTGAGCAAGGGGATTCGGAAGGAAAGCCATCTTCGCAGACGTTCAGGAAGTCGGTTACGCCAGAGCAATTTCCTGTTCACAATTGGAGACCGGAAATTCCAAACCTGCAGTCATTTGTCGATATTATAGATTACTTTCGATTGGAGGGGGGGACATCATGAAGCCTAAAGTATCTATCATCATTCCTTTTTATAATTGTTCCTATGTAGAACGGGCGATTCGTAGTGCACTAGCTCAAACCTATCAGCCGATTGAAATTATTGTAGTAGACGATGGATCTACCCTTCATTCTGAGAAAATTCGTAAATTTCATGATCGTGTGTGTTATCTCGGCAAGCCTAATGGGGGTACGGCCAGCGCGCTCAATTATGGAATTCGAAATGCTTCGGGAGATTATATTACTTGGCTCAGTTCCGATGACTTCTATCAGCCCCACAAGAGCGCTAGGCAAGTACAGTTCATGATGGAGACGGGCGCTTATATCTCGCATACCAACTTTAACTATATTAACGGGGAGGGGGTGATGACAAAGTTTGCCGTTGCATCCGTTTTTCCGTCTTTGCCTGATTTTCACCGTTGTTTTCTGAACGCTAATCCTGTGAATGGATGCACAGTGATGATGAAGCGGGAGTTGTTTGATCAGATCGGGTACTTTGACGAGCAACTTCTTTATACACAAGATCTAGATTTCTGGTATCGGGCTATATTAGCTGGATATTCTTTCCCATTCTTAAACGAGACGCTTGTGTACTACCGATGGCATGACGGAATGGGAACACGTTTGAATAGCAAGAAAATAGAAGTGGAGCTAGCTTACGTCCAGGCTAAGTACCGTGGCAAATTACAGAAATTCTTGCTTGAAACGTCCAAAAGAAAACAAAAATTCACATAAATAAAGGATTGAGGTAATTAGAACGATTAGAAGAGTTGGTGATTTCATTAAGGAGGGAGCTTTATGAATATTTGTTCAGTGACCTGTGCAGACAATCTAAATGAAGCGAAAATAATGGCCAGAACTGTCAAATATAACAGGCCATATGGGGGTTTTTGGTTGGGAAATACTGGCGTCCAGTCCGAAAATGGGAATGAAGGGTCATGAAGGGGTTAATCGTCTGTGCAGGAAAAGGCTCACGCTTAAGACCGTTCACGCTATCCAGGCCGAAAACGATGATTCCCGTCGCCAACAAAGCGATTCTATTTTATGAAATTGAAAAGCTCGCAAATGAAGGAATACGTGATATCGGAATCGTTATTCATCCTTCCCAAGAGGCAATGATTTACGAGGAGGCCGGCGACGGAGAAAAGTTCGGCGTTACTCTGACTTATTTATACCAGAACGAACCGAAAGGGATAGCCGATGCCGTTGCTGTAGCCGAAGGTTTTATTCAGGGTAGCGATTTTATTCTTATGCTTGGTGACAACCTAGTCAAGGAGCCGCTCGGTCCGCTAATGGATCAGATGATTACGGCAGAGGCCTGTATCCTACTAACGAAAGTGGCCAATCCGCAGCAGTTCGGGGTTGCCGAAATTAACGGCGATGAGATTGTAAGACTGGTGGAGAAACCTCTGTACCCGAAAAGCAATCTGGTTATAGTCGGTGTCTACGCGTTTAAATCCGGGATATTTGATCAGATCCGTAATTTAACAGCCTCTGCACGGGGAGAACTTGAAATAACGGATGCGATACAGCGGTTAATTGATCGGAACAGCAAGGTGGCTTTCGTTACTACCAACCAAAATGTTTCCGATGTCGGGAATACAGAGCGATGGCTTGAGGCTAACATCTGGATGATGGATGACGTCTGCCAAGGGGGAAATGTGATCTCTTCTGAATCTACCCTCATCAACTGTATACTTCATGAGCCGGTAATCATCGGCCCCGGATGCAGGTTGGAGAACTGTACCATCGGGCCTTATGTTTCCATAATGTCTGGCACCCATTTGGACGATTGCATCATCGATCACAGTATTTTGCTCCGGGATATTACCATTAGTGGAACTGGAAAGTCAATCATCAGCAGTAGTATTTTAGGAGATAAAGTATGCATATCGGGCTCCGGTGAACCTTTTGCTAAAGGGCGATTTATCCTTGGAGATTTATCACAATTTAGTTGGATGGAAAGTTGACTTATTCGGTTTGAAAATAATCTGACTTTTAGACAGTGTAAATGATCCCCTTCAAGCATTCGTGTAAACCGTTTAGGTCTAGCACTTCTGCTTAATGGGGATCATTAACATACTTCTGATAGGATATTAAGATTCCTCTTTCGTAACAAAATCATATAATAAATCGTATAATTCCATAAGTCTTGGAAATGTATTTAACTTTCTGATCTCCTCCGCCTCTAATTTTGACTCTGCAGTTTTCATAATGTTTGTATCAAGAATGTTGTCGGGCAGCGGCATAAAGATATCTGCACTTAATGAAAGCATATAACAGAGTTTTTCAAGAACATAGAGTATAAATTGATAGAATACGTTAAATTTTTCTGTATAAATGGCTTGTAATCTCAAAATATCTGTTAAATACTCATTGATGACCACCATTTCTCTTCGGTGTGGAATCATGTCAAGCACTATTAATTGAATTTCTGGACCCGGATGCAATTGAACAAATTTCATAAAGTTTTTACGTGATTGATCAAAATTATCAGCTGGCCTTGGATGTTCCTGATGATAATTGATTACTTCATCATCATGGATAAAATATGCCCCTTCCTTATACAACCGAAAACCAAGCTCCCAATCTTCCCATCCATACCCCTCGAATTGTTCATTGAAATATCCGGATTTTTCGAGTAAAGATTTAGGTAAAGATACATTGCTTGTAATGAAATTTAGCCAACTATAATGGAAATTGTTAAAATAAGGTCCGTGTTTTGTAAGAATTTTTTCAAAATAATCGTACTCAAAACTCCAAGGATCGAGCTGTGTCGGGTCGCTCATNNGCGATCTACATGGAATTGGGTGATCATCGCTTGTACGGATGGATGCAGCTGATATAAGCTTTGCATATGTGAAATCTGATTCTCTGTGTATTGGGGATCCGCCACCGTAAAAATCCGTTTGACTTTCATACTCCCTGAAACAACTAGTGGGTTGCCTTCTTGATGATGCAACATATGTTTCTCAATTAAATCCGGGGGACAAAGCATTTCGGCATCTAGAAACAAAAGAACAGATCCAGAGGATAGACTCATCCCAATATTACGTATTTTTCCCCTCCCTACTGCTTTCTCTAGTCGAACGAATTTAATTGGAAATCTAGGATTTAAATAGTTATCAAGAAGAGAGGTGGTCGAGTCTGTTGAACCATCATCCAAAAAAATAACTTCCATTTGATCAGCGGGATATGTCTGACTTTCTAACGCCCGCAGGGCGAAATGATTTAACGGAAATCGATTATGTGATGGCATAATTACGCTTACTTGTATATTCTTTTTGGTGGAGTTTGCAACTAACGTTCCTGAGAGAGGGTTCCAATGCCAATACAATCCTGATTCATGACCTAGGAGGTCTTCAAACATAAAATTCTGAATGTCCACTAAAGTTCTCGCTGTGCTCCAAAGCCTTAAATGAGCCACTTTTCCTACAAAATGACCGTAAGGATGTCCTCCTACAGTCAAAGAGGGGTAAACATGGTTATATTCGCTGGATAGGCCTTTTTTTACAAACTCACCATTTATATAAAGGCTTGGAGTTTTGTTCTCATAAACGACTGCAACATGCTGCCAATCCGAGAATGAATATGGATAGACTAGCTTGGCCGGCATGTAGTCACTAGAATGTTCGTGAATAGAAATTCCATTAGTTCCAACTGAGATCCCAAAACCTGCATTTCCAGGAAATCTGAAATCAGGATAAATCAAATATCTCTTTCCTGTTATACCATCCGTTCCATTCTCTTGTTCAAAACCCAGTGTCTGTTCTGCCTCCGCTTTAACCCAAAATTCGTATGTGAACGTATCGAATAATTCCCAAATACTTTTTTGAAACGTAATGGTTTCGTTACCGCTAAAATGCAAGGCACCAAGCTCTATCATTGCATCCCCATCCCCCTCGTATATTGGCCTCTTCTTGCACCCTTATATGACCTTTCGTTTCATTCCTCTTCATGCTGCTATGTATACTCATTTTTATACTGAAATGTGCTGATATACCTTACCAAATCGGCTGAATAGGCATACGCTATGTGCAAAGAGTGAGAAAAGAAGGTGTGATGTTGAGAATTGTTCAAATTTCCCCGGATTATGTTACTACTCCTCCTGAAAAATATGGTGGCATCGAACGTATTGTTTATGAACTTACCGAACAGCTTGTTAAAAAGGGACACGAAGTGTTCTTATATGCCCTTCCTGGTAGTAAGACAAGTGGGAGGCTTATCGAATATAGTCACTGGGGAGATCCATCATTAATCGCACAGTATGTGAAAAATACGTTGCCTTCTTCCATTGATATCATTCATGATCATACGCACGGATCAGTCGTCGGACGAAGCGAACTACCCATCCCCATGGTCTGTTCCATCCATGTTCCTTGGTGCAATGAAATTAGTAACCCCGTTTTTCTGTGCGACGCTATGCGCACGAAACTAAACGCCGGGAGGGGATATGTTGTACACAATGGCATCAATCGGGAGGATTGCCTGTTCTCAGCCGAAAAGTCGGATTATCTCTTATTTCTTGGAAGGTTGATAGAGAGGAAGGGGATTTTAAAAGCAATTGAGATCGCAGAGAAAACAAAGCTTCGTCTTGTAATTGCAGGACCCGAAACCGATATTGTCGACCCGGAATCCACTACTTTTTTCATTCGGCATATTCTCCCTAAAATTCGTAAGCATCCAAACATCATTTATGTAGGTGAGGTAGGAGGGGCTTATAAACAACATTTGTTGAATCGGGCGAAATGCCTCTTATTTATGTCCGATGACGAGGCCTTTGGTCTGGTAATGATCGAAGCAATGGCTTGCGGGACGCCTGTACTTGCGCTTCGCAATGGTGCAGTTCCCGAAATCCTTAGAGAGTTTCCTGAACTCATATGTAGTGATGTAAGTGAAGCTGCTCTAAAACTGAAAACTATTGACNNTTGTTTTCTCCAGAACTTTACCTCTGAGACAATGGTGAACAATTATTTAGAGCTATACAAGAGGGTGTTAAATCAAAACTAGGGGGGATTTCATTGCCGAAAATCTCTGTATTGATGCCAGTTTACAACAATGAGGCTTACTTAGACAGTGCAATAAAAAGTATATTGGACCAGACATTTTCCGATTTTGAATTCATCATTCTTAATGACGGTTCGACGGATAACAGTGGAGATATAATAGAAAGATATAGTGATCCAAGAATCAAGCGGATAGACAATACGGTGAATTGTGGAGTTACTGAGAGTCTGAATAAAGGACTTCAAATGGCTGTTGGTGAGTTCATAGCTCGTATGGATTCAGATGATTTTAGCCTTCCAAATAGATTCAGTAGGCAATTATCCTATATGGACAGCCATCCGAATGTCGGAGTATGTGGAAGCAATGTACAAGTAATGGGAAGTAAAGAAGTTTGGTATCAACCGGAACAGCCAGATGAGGTTAAGTGTAGATTGATGTTTAATTGCTGCTTAGCCCATCCCTCAGTCATACTAAGGAGAGAAATTCTAGTTAACAATTCGCTTCAATATGATACCTCCTACAACTACGCAGAGGATTATCAATTATGGTCTCAACTTTCTCACGTTACGAAACTGTCGAATGTACCCGAAGTTTTATTATATTACCGATTACATGATGCTCAAATCAGTAAAAGCTATTATACAGACCAAGTTGAACAGGCGCAACGAATTAAATATGAGCAACTTATGAGACTGGGTGTTGAGGTAAGTGAAGAGGAGTTTTCGGCACATTTGAGCCTGTTTGATGGTAAGGGATTCTCCGATACAGATCGTAAAAAAAATTGGCTGCGAAAATTACTGAAGAAAAATTTGGAGACAAGAGTCTATGACCAAGTTGCTTTTATGAAAGTATTATCGTCTTATGCATAATAAACAAAGTACCTGTTATCTCCAGGTCATGCAATATTTTTGAAAGCATTTGTGCTGGCTATGTCCGTACTCTTCGCGAAGATCGGAAGAATGCTTATCCATTTTTCCCATCTGTTCTAATGCAATGTAACCAAACCTAACCGCTTCCCTCCAACTTAAGATGTGCTGGGGAAGCGGTTTTTACTTACCCATTTGTTTATTTCTTTTTTTAAAATATTCCAAGTGCATTCATTACTTCACTAAAAGCTCTGACATACTGCTCAGGAGAGAGTTCAGTTGAAATATGTTTTACTCCCTCTGATCGAATTTCGTCCCGCAATTGTTGATTTTCTATTAATTCTAAGGCCTCTTGAACCGCCTGTTCGATACTCCCTTGGCTGTATAATTTGCCAGTAACATTATGCTTAACAGAAATACGAACCCCATCTGAATCGGAACTTAACACCGGGCATCTGCAACTGATCGCCTCTGCAACGGCATAACCGAAGCCTTCGAGCAATGATGTGGAGAGCAGAAGTCCGCCGGAGTCACCTATTAAAGAGAAGAAGACCGGCATTTCTTGGTTAGGGATGTTATCCAGTATCAATAATTTAGGACCTAGACCGAGTTGTTCGACGATAGCCTGAAAATGCGCTTGCTCCTCAGGAACAGACAATTGTGAATCGTTGAACATCCAGAGCTGAGCGGTGGGGTGAACTTGGACAATATGGTGCGATATGGACAGATAATGCAGCCAATTCTTATTCGGTTCCAACCTACCGACCCATGCTAAGACAGGATAAGGAGGAGGAGTATTTGGAATGTAATGAAATAAATTGGTATCCAATAAGTTGGGAAAGATGAAGCGAGGTAAAGAAGGGAACATTTCCATAAAAAGCCCCATTAAATGCAAGGAAGGAGGTAGGATAACTGCATTACAATACGCGAGTAGAAAAGGTTTGGCTTTAGTTAGCAAATTGACCGCATCTTCTTGCATCCCGAGACCCTGAGCTTCAAAAATTAATAAGCCGGTATATCCAATACCCCTGAGTCGTTCCAGCATTACATAATCGGAAGTTACGATAATGACATCATAATTATGCTTATGAATGATCTGCCCAATATCCTCATCTTGAGAGGTAATATAAGTAGTGACACTGAACATGTTATGAATTCCTGATCCTGTTCGTGAATAGAGAAGATGGCATTCGATGTTATGTTTGGACAGTTCTTTGCAGCGCATACGGTTTAGCGTTTCCATTCCTCCGCTCGGAATATAAAAGGTAAACAGGACTCTCAAGAGTTCTCCCCCTTTGCTGTTCAATTTACTTTATATAAATACAATACGCCGTCGATTGAGTGAGGTGAGGGTACTCCACTCCCAAATCCTTTCAGGATAGCTTGTTCTCCGGAAGGTCATCCTAATGATTGTTACGCTGCACACATACAACAATAGAGATGGAGGATGAATTCATGATGCGATCCAAGATCAGCATGTCAGTCTCAGCCGCATTACTTCTAGGCTTGGTGAGTATTACAGGGTGTGGGACTAACACGGCAGAGAAAACCAATGTGCAAACTAAAAGTGTCCGGGGGGTAAATGACGGACGTATCGGCGTAAACTCCGTACCCGGGGGAACGATGGGTACGCATAATATTACTAAGATGGAAGTCAGTCNNGAGATCGTATTGCTGCTATGCCTGAAGTCCGTACGGCGAATGTAATGCTTGCAGGAAAGAATGCGTATGTAGCCGTAACATTAAATGATGCATCTACTGATCTTCGGGCCAAAGGTACCACATCCTATCGAGCAAAATCGTCTACAACTCCTCACAATTATGGACNNTAATGTCTGGTACAGGGGCCGTAACGAATGGTACGAACAGAACCCCAAGAGGCACTGTTAATACAGTCCCTGGTACAACAAGTACCGGACCTGCAAGTATGGGGATTGGCACGACAGGTGTGGGTACTCACGGAAATGGAACAACCGATATGGGAAGTTTAGGAACAGGTACAGGAACCCATACTTATAATAATGGACCTCTGCTGAACAGCAACGGATCGAAACATGACGTCAATATGGGGATGGGTACTGGTACTGGTACTGGTACTGGAATGGGCATTCGTAGTACCACTCCAAACTATACGAATAATACCAATGGCATGACGCACAGAAATCATACGAACTACACTAACAATACAACACACATGAACAATTCAACTCATATGAACAATACAACTCATATGAACAACACAAATAACACCTTGAATATGAAAGAAACAGATACAGTTACTAAAGAAATCAAAGCAAAAATCGCTGCCGAAGTTAAAAAACATGATGCAAGAATTAAGGATGTATACGTATCTGCAAATCCAGACTTTGTGGAACGCGCCAGCTTCTATGCCGATGAGGTAAAAGCAGGTCATCCGATTAAAGGCTTTGTTGATGAATTCAGTACCATGGTAGAGCGTATCTTCCCGACGCATAATTATTAATAAATAGTTTGATTTATAAACAAAAAAAGCAACAGTCCTCACCTTTATGGCGAGAATTGTTGTTTTTTTGTTATAAAGGCATCTTATTGAATGGTAATTGGGCGACCGCCAATCCATACGCCTTGCAAATTCAATTCAGCGTCAAGCCGTAGAATATCGCCGCGTTTTCCGGATTCCAAGGTACCGATGGAACGCTCCATTCCAATAGACATTGCGGGAGTATGACTTGCAGCGCGGGAGGCCTCTTCTAGGCTAAGACCTACCTCCTGTATGAGATAACGGAAGCCACGAATCATCGTAAGTGTACTACCCGCCAAAGCAGCAGGGTTATCTTTAAGTGTGGCGATGCCATCTTGAACCAGCACAGGTAAATCACCGATCGTATATTCACCATCACTAAGTCCAGTCGCAGACATGGCATCTGTAATTAATAACAAATTGTTATCTTTTTTTAGATTAGCCACTAGAGAAATGGCTGCAGGATGAACATGTATGCCATCGGCAATAATTTCCGCACGTATGCGCTTATCGAACAGTATAGCGCCAGCGGCTCCAGGTTTGCGGTGATGTAGTGGTGTCATCGCATTAAACATATGCACGGCTTGACTTAATCCGGCATCTGCCGCGGCAATGACCTCTTCAAAGGATGCATCGGTGTGACCGAGAGCAGCGGTAATACCATGCTTACGTAGCCAGAGGATAGCCTCGAGTGCGCCTTCGCGTTCCGGAGCCAATGTGACTTGCCGGATCATGCCTGGGTAATCGTTCTCCCATTGTTCCAGCCACTCGATATTGGCAAGAACAATATGCTCAGGATTCTGAGCGCCAGACCATTTCGGGCTAATGAACGGTCCTTCCAGATGCATGCCCGCGATTTGTGTGTACGGCATCTCAGTGGCACGATATGCGCTCACTTCGGAGAATACTTGGTCAATAGCAGACATGGCAGCGGTCATGGTCGTAGCCAGCATTGTAGTTGTTCCTTGGGAACTGTGAAATTTTGTAATCGCATCGAGTGATTCGGCATCACTATACATAAAGTCATGGCCAGCTCCGCCATGTACATGCACATCTACAAATCCAGGGATGAGAAGATCTCCCCCAGCTTTACCACTAGCAGGCCAGTGAGCAAAAACATCTGGAAGCCATGCTGCCTCGCCGGCATAATGAATCTGCTCACCGGATACAGCAATTACGCCATGCTCAATTAATCCTTGGGGAGTCAGCACTTTACCGAATAGTAACTTCCCTAGTTCTTTGTTTATTTCAGCCATTTTCCTGCTCCTTCATCTACAAGGACGATTACATTCGGATGGCTCTGTAGCAGAGATGCAGGGCATTGGGTAGTAATCGGACCTTCAACGGCATTCCGGATGGCTTCAGCTTTGCCAGCACCGCGTACTAACAATAGAATCTGGCGAGCTTTTAGAATACCGCCGATGCCCATGGTTATCGCTTGGCGGGGTACGTCGTCCAAAGTGTCGAAGAATCTGGCATTAGCTTCCCGTGTGTCTTCAAGCAAATCAACGACATGGGTTTTGCTGCTGAGGTTGGCATCTGGTTCATTGAACCCGATGTGGCCGTTGCTTCCAATACCGAGGATCTGCAAGTCAACCGGTCCATGCTCTTCTAGCATTTTGTCGTAAGCGAGGCATTCCACTTCCATATCTGCTGCATTGCCGTTAGGGATATGTGTCTGTCCGAGGTCAATATCGATATGATTGAATAATTGCTCGTTCATGAAGCTGCGATAGCTCTGCGGATGATCGACAGGCAATCCGATATACTCATCAAGATTGAAGGAAGTGGCTTTCGAGAAGCTTACAAGTCCTTTTTTGTGCATTTCAACCAATTTGGCATAAACACCAACTGGAGAACTTCCGGTCGCAAGACCGAGCACGGCTTTAGGATTGCTTTGCAGCAGGCTGGCGATAAGATTCGCACCCGTTTGTACAAAATCTTCATCACTATTGAACTTAAGAATATTCATTAAGATTGACCTCCTCGTTTGTTTCGGTAATGTTGGACATTCAGATAAGATTGCTCCAGTCTAGGAATAAAATCCCCAAAACGGGTGCTGACCATTCCAGTAAACAAAATATCAATGATGTGTAGCTGGGCAATACGTGAGGCCATGTCTCCCCGTCGCATTCCTTTTTCCAAGGAGGAGGAGAACAGTGGAATATCAGCTAGAGTAGCCAAGGTGCTGCTGCCGTAAGAGGTTAGAGCAATAGTACTTGCTCCGCTGGCTTTGGCACAGGTTAAGGCATCGATGGTCTCTGGGGTTTCTCCGGAATACGATACTGCGAATACGACATCACCTTTGGAGAGCGAAGAAGCAGATGTAATCTGCATATGGGAATCAGCAAAAGCGGTGCAATTCACGCCAATGCGGATTAGCTTCTGATAGAAATCCTGAGCAACAATGGAGGAAGTTGCCATCCCGTACAGATCCACCCGCCGTGCTTGGCACAATAAATTAACGGCTGCCTGTAGTCGTTCCAGATCTAGAAGTGAAGTTGTATCCCGGATGGATGTCAGGTGATTCGTTTGCATCGCTTCCACAATAACGGAAAGCGGGTTACCTGCAACAATATCTTGATAAGAAGAACTGCCATCCTGAGGTGCTGCATCGCTATGAGCAATTTCAGCAGCTAACTTTACTTTGAAATCTGGAAAGCCTTTGAAATGCAGAACCTTGCAAAAACGTGTGATGGTAGCAGGACTAATACCGCATTGTTCCGCTAGTTCTGTGATGCCCATATGAACAATTTCACCTGGTGATGACAGGATCCGTTCCGCTAGCTTGCGTTCCATTTGGGAGAGCTTGGACTTTTCATGCTCAAGTGCATACAAAATTGGGGACATCAATCCACCTCGTCTTCTAATGTAGCTTTTGAAATTATTTTTAAAATTACATATAAAAATAAGAAAATTATTTTCATACTCAGAATAAAACAAAATCTATCCGGATGCAAGGGGTAAAAATGAATACAAAAAGGATAGTATGCAACAAGCATAAACGCCTTCGGCGTCCTCATAAGGGCGGTAAGTGTTTAAGTGAGAAATATAAGGATAATTTATNNTTTATAGCGTGGAACATATAAACTCTTTAAAAAAACGGCCTACTCGCAGAAGGCTGCGAAGTAGACCGTTTTTGGACAGCATCTGAACAGTGCTATACCGAAGAACGTTCAATAATGCGATACTCAAGCTTACGGTGTACCGGTTGTCCATCATTATTCTGGATCTGATCATAGATGATCCGAAAAGCTGTAGCGCCCATTTCGGGCAACTGGTTATCTATGGTGGTGAGACCCAAAGTTCGCCCGATCGGCTGGTCGTCAAATCCGATGACCGCCAGATCCTCAGGAATGCGGATACCGTTCTTCCACGCTTCGATGATTAGACCAGCTGCCACATGATCGCCTGTTATAATCAGGGCATTGGGCCGCTTCTTCATTTTCAGCAGTTGGTGCAGTACACGCCCACCATCCTCTTCATTCATACAGTCATACATCANNAGGCTGTCCTGTAGCGGCTAGAAAGTCACTAAAGGCAATTTGCCGGATGGAACTACTGCTGCCATGCTGTCTGCCTTCACAGTAACCGATCTGTCGGTACCCCTTATCACTCAAGTACTGCAGGCCGGAGCGAAAAGCGGAATAATGCTCAATATACACAGAAGAGAAGCGGCGTTCGCCTCTATCTTGGCAGATTACTATCGGGCCATATGCTGTATATTCTTCTATGACTTCTGAGTTCATTCTCGTAGATACAATTACTACGCCGTCAATTTCTTTGTTGCGCAGCATCTCCAGTACCTTGAGCTCTTCTTCAGGACGATAATCGGTCTGGCACAGAATCAGTCGGTATTGCGCAAGCAGCGCTTCTTGGGCCAAGCCTTCAATAATTACAGAGAAATAAAAAAGATTGATATTAGGGATAATAACCGCAATAGCTTGGGTACGGCCGGTAATTAGATGCACGGCGTTCATATTACGCGTGTAGTTTAATTTTTCAATCGTATTTAGGACTGCGGTTCTTTTGTCTTCACTTACATAAGGATGATTATTGAGTACTCGCGAGACCGTTGTCACGGAAACACCAGCCATACGGGCGATTTCTTTTATATTAGCCATTAGAGAACAACAGCCTCCCTTTGGTGCTTCTGTGTAGTGTATAGTCTTTTTATTCTATCATATCGTCCGAAAATTACCTCCCAAATAAAAAGCTTGCTATGGAATCCATTTCATAAATTAGACTGTAATTGCAAGGGATTACCGGACTAAACCGGCGTAACCTAACGGGCGTGACGGACCGGTACATCTAATTTCATTTCTAATGTAAAGGTCATTGGATCAGTTTCTTTTAAATGCTAAGAAAAACGGTTGTCATCGTTAAAGGATGACAACCGTTTCTATTTTGTGGTTATGCCGTTCGTGAAGCCCTTGGTGCTCTATTGCGCAATATCTCCCATACAATAAACGCGAGGACAAGTAGCTGTGGAAGCAAAGTTTCCCAAGTCGGATACATCCCGAGCCAGCTTATAGAAGGCAAGCCATCTTGTACATGTGCGGGAAGTTTCCCAGCGACCTGAAGGGAGTGAATGCTCTCCCCTAGAAAGCGGAACACTAGATAATAAATAAGAAGTGTAGCCGTACGGAAGAAGGCGGCAATCGGCAATTTTGCACTTAAGGCAATAATTGCGTATCCTACAATGCCTAGAATCACTAGAGCACTTCCGATACCTAAGAGCAATTGAGACAGTTTAATGGAAGGGGCCATTCCTACATAAAAAATAGTGGTTTCTGCACCTTCACGTAAAATCGCAAGCGCTGCTACGGAAGACAATGACCAGAGATTACCCTTGGCTAATGCTCCATCCACTTGCCGTCCAACATAGTTGTTCCAATTTTCAGTATTTGATTTGCTATGCAGCCAGCGTCCAATTGTAAGCATCATAATTACGGCAACAAGGCCAGTGATGCCTTCAATCATCTCACGAGCTCCGCCGGCTGCTGCGCGGGAAATGGTATAAGTGAGTAGAACAGCTAATCCGATACTGGCTACAAGTCCTACAGCTGCGCCAGACCAAATCCATTTCTGTGCTTTTGCGTTGCCATCGCGCTTCAGGTAGGCAAGAAGGGCAGACAATACGAGGATTGCCTCCAGTCCTTCACGCAGAAGAATTAGCGCTGCATCCCAAGCATTATAGGTGGTCTC
>DJUJ01000214.1:0-623 GCA_002438345.1 Paenibacillus sp. UBA6285 | reverse complement strand
CCAAGGGAGTTAGCTCAGTGACCATATTATCCATAATCTTTAAGGCTTGATCTAGCTTAGGTGGATTAGAGAGCAGATAGCCAGTGACCGCTGCACTCTCGTTTTCGATATTGGTATAGACCGCCGGAGAAGCGATCTGTACCTGTCCTTCAGCAGATGGCCAGGCCACGATGAACTGCTCCATGATATTAGCCGCTTCGGCACTGTTGCCTGCTTTTGCGGTGGAAGAAGCTTTGTTCAGGTAGCTGATCAGTCCTTCTATAGATGCTGGCTTACTGGAAGCATCTCCAGCATCAATTGCTTTGCCTTCACTGTAATCGGCAAGCAGCTGATACAAGGCTTCTGCTTCTGATTTCGCCGACTCTTCGCGGAGCGGTTCTGCCTGCAGCGCGATGCGCAGCAGGCTTATCTTCGTCTCCAGTAAGCTGTAGACGGCGGAATTGTCGGCCCGGATGTTGCGCTCTGCCGGCTTCCATCCGCTGACGATGTCGCGGTACGCTACCGCTGCCGCGCTCCAGTCGGCGCTGCGCGCCGCATCCCGCGTGCGTTCCACCGCGGGTAACAGCTTCGCCGCCGTCTCGCGGCCGGCGGCTCCAGTGTCACCGCCGTCCGTGCCGGAGGCG
>DJUJ01000153.1:11485-49872 GCA_002438345.1 Paenibacillus sp. UBA6285 | reverse complement strand
CTGCCGGCTTATGAACTTTCCATCCAAACGGCTGAAGGCTACAGTATACCGGTGAATGCGAAGGCGCTCGACAATGTTACGCTGAAGGCGCTGGAGGAGAAACTCATTGATTTCAGTGCGGATGTGCCGTTACATGTGAAACAGAACATGCTGCAGCTGCAAATAACGGAGCCTGCGGTGGAAGGGAAATTTAGCTTCCCGGCAGGCCGATATAAAATTCCTTATGCTCAAGAAGGTAAAAATCATCTGGGGTTGGAGAACATCATGGAAAACGATCATGGTACATTCGGCGTAAAGCTGAGTTCATATCAGCGGCTGCCTTGGGGAGATGGGGATCAAATTGCAGCCCGTATCAGCATTCGTAACACCAAAGCGTTAACCGTACAGCTGCCTGAACTCAAAGCCAAAGTTAATGCTGATATGCGGGATCTCAGCAGTACGGCCCAAATCGTGGTACCGAATGATCAAACGACCCTGGCGCCTAATGAAACCGTAGAGATGTATGTGCTTGCCAAGGTGCCGTATTCCTACAATTTTAATCAATTACGAATTGAGCTGCAGGAAATTTCAGGAGAGGACGTCACGAGGTTTCTGTCGCTAAATACCCGTGCGCTCAACAATGTGATGAACCAGGTTGCTGTAGGTGACTCTTATCGCATCCATACGCCGGGCAAGAAAGCGGAAGTCCGTGAACGCATGACTACCGTTTACCATGACAGCAGCTCCAATTTGATTTATACGGAACTGGAGATGGCCAGTCAGGAAACACGTCAATCCAAGCAGGTGCAGCTGGTTGCTTACTATAAATCACCGGATAACGAGTATTTTGAGGCAGAGGTTAGTCAATCGTCCAACAAAACAAGCCCGAATGGAAAAAATCTGGTTACGGTTTGGAGCAAGCTTCCGCTGAATGTAAATACTTCACAGCTTGTATTGTATGTCGGCGAAGGTGTAGCAGGCGGAAAGCTGACAGAACTTGGGGAAGAATCAACGGCAGTCATTGGATCGATCAATACCGTGGGATTAGCACTTAGCCCTAGAGCTATACAACCAGCAACGAGTCTAGGAAATGTGGAGTTGTTTCCTTATAAACTCTCCATTACGAGAGGAGAAGCTACGCTTAGTGGAGGGAAAGACATGCTCAATACCGTTATTCATTATAATCTCTCCAGAAATGGCGATTACGAGACAGGCGAATATGAACACAAGCTCATTATGGAAATTATTGACCCGACCGGACAATCCACGGAGAAGACTTTAACACTCGGCACCGATTTGACCATCGGCAGCAATAAAACATACTCCATTACATTGAATAACAACTTCCGCAAAAATGTAAGCGGAGGGGGAGTTCGCATCAATCTGTATGATGAGTTCCAGGGGCGGAGAATGCTGCTTGGAAGCCAAGCGTATCCAGTGATTTATGAAGAGAGCTCAAGCAAAGGAAACGGCGGCGCGAGCGAATAAAGCATCAAGGAAGGCGCATACGCAGATTTCAATAATGGTATAAATACTTCAAAGAAATCTGGGGTAAGAGCGATCGTAAGAATCCGTATTCGTAGTGATGCTTAGTCTTAATTTATTCGTAGTGATGTTTATTTCTCCATAGGAATTCTCAGTGTCACTTGAGTCCCAACTTCGATAATACTGTTTATTGATAATCCATACTCTGGTCCATACATCAGCTTGGCTCGGTCATGTTCATTTTTGAGTCCATAACATTAGATTTTGTTACTAGTAAATGAGGAAGTCGCTCTGGCGTAATTCCAATTCCATTGTCATTAACTTGAAAAACAATACACGGATTATCCCATTTTGTTGAAACGCTAATTTTTCCGCCGCCTTCTTCTCGGTTTTCAATCCCATGAATAATGGCATTTTCAATGAGGGGCTGAAGCATTAGATTAGGCATGTGGCAAGTAAGAATCTCCTCATCTATTTGGTATTCCACCTCAAAGCTATTGCTGTGCATGATGAGCTGAATACTCATGTAGGATTGTATGTTAAGAATTTCGTCCGAGACTAAGATCATATTGTCGCCCTTATTCAGGGTGGTTCGATAAAATGTGGACAATAACTGAGCCATTTCACGATAGGAAAAGCGGGAGGAAGCTTGGGTTTCGGGAAATAGCAGCAGACTTTGATATCCATTCAAATTGATATAATCAGCTGGGGTTCCTAATAGCGATAGGACAAAGCTTTCGAATTCCGGTCCGACATGTTCAAAAAAGTAACTTTATGCTCCCTTATCAGATCAAGTATTTTCTGATAGAATATTCTTTGTGCAATAGATTGGACAAGTGCTTAATATGAATACAATGATTAAAGGAGAGGTTTATACATGAGAGCAGAAACAACGGGCCGGGTAATGCTTGTAGATGGAATGGCTCTGCTGTTCCGGGCCTTTTATGCGACCTCTTATGGAGGATATATTCGCAAGACAAAAGCTGGATTGCCAACAAANNGTGTATGGTTTTTTGCAGTATTTTTTCGATGCGGTAAGTACATTTGAGCCATCTCATGTCGTATGCTGCTGGGATATGGGCAAAGGAACGTTCCGCACAGAGAAGTACGATGGATACAAATCGAATCGGATTGAAGCGCCATTAGAGCTGATTCCGCAGTTCGATCTAGTAAAAGATGTAGTAGCTGAGCTTGGGGTGCCAAATATCGGACTAGCTGGTTACGAAGCGGATGATTGCATTGGTACGTTAGCTTCTTTGTACAGTGATAATTCTGAGGTATATATATTGACGGGTGACCATGATATGCTTCAGCTCATCGATGAGAACGTTAAGGTCGTAATTATGAAAAAGGGTCGCTCTAACTATAAAGTGTATGACCTTGCAGAGTTGCTGGAAGAAAAAGGTCTAACCCCTAGACAGGTCATTGACCTGAAGGGCTTCATGGGTGATACCAGTGACAACTATCCAGGGGTAAAAGGGATTGGTGAGAAGACTGCGCTGAAGCTATTGACCGAATATGGCACAGTTGAAGGTGTAATTGAGAATCTGCATCTGCTTCCTAAAGGTGTGCGTACCAAAATCGAAGCAGATCTGGATATGCTGCATTTATCTCGAGAGCTAGCAGAAATCCGTTGCGATGTACCGGTGGTCTGCGAGCTAACGGAAGCCTTGTGGCAACTACAGCGGGAAACAGCCGCGCGCAAATTTCAAGAACTGGAGTTCGGCAGCCTGATGCATTTGATCGCTGAGGTGCAGGACGAACGGGGAATTGTACAGATTGAGTTAGGCGATTTGGGTTAAGGATAAACTCTCTTCATGCAAAGGGGCATGAAGAGAGTTTTATTAAAATATAAGAACGTANNAAGTTTCACGCTATACATTATCCTTATATTTCTCGCTTAAACGCCTTCGGCGTCCTTATAAGGACGCCGAAGGCGTTTATACTTGTTGTGATAGCGCTTCATTCGACGTATAATTAGGGCTGGTAATTGCTTTTTTTAATGATTTTATTCATTGGTGTATGGGTAGCGTATTAACTTCTAACTAGAGAAAGGGAGATAATTGCTGTGAAGCTATTGGGAGCGATTGAAGCAGGCGGAACAAAGTTTGTATGTGGGATTGGTTATGAGGACGGTACTATTATTGACCGTGTGAGCTTTCCGACTACCACTCCAGAAGAAACGATGGGACTAGTGATAGACTATTTTAGAGAGAAGAATGTAGAAGCTTTCGGAATAGGATCTTTTGGACCGATTGATCCTGTGCTGGACAGCCCTACTTATGGCTATATAACAACGACACCAAAACCTCACTGGGGACAATATAATCTGGTGGGTACAATGGCTGAGCAATTTAATGTGCCGATCGGATTTGACACGGATGTGAATGGTGCTGCGCTTGCTGAGAGTAAATGGGGAGCGGCTAAAGGTTTGGACAGCTGCCTTTATATTACGGTTGGGACAGGCATTGGAGCGGGAGCGGTTGTAGGTGGCCAGATGGTACATGGATTGTCTCATCCTGAAATGGGGCATATTCTAGTTCGCAGACATCCAGAAGATACGTTTGAGGGCTACTGTCCATATCATGGCGATTGCCTTGAAGGGTTAGCCGCAGGTCCGGGGATCGGTAAACGCTGGGGACAACCGGCAGGCGAGCTACCGGTGGACCATCCGGCATGGGATATGGAAGCTCACTATCTAGCACATGCACTCATGAACTATGTGCTGATTCTGTCTCCTCAAAAAATAGTAATGGGCGGTGGTGTCATGAAGCAAAGTCACCTGTTCCCGTTAATTCGTACCAAGCTGCAAGAGCTGTTGAACGGTTATGTTCAGCATCCATCGCTTAATGTCGACATCGATAATTATGTTGTGTCACCGGGTCTTGGAGACAATGCAGGGCTTGCTGGAGCGATTGGATTGGCTACATTGGCTTTAGCTAGAAACTAGTATAAAAAGACATTGACTGTAAGGTAATATATGGTATTGTAGAATCTAACAGTATAGCATTTAATGAGGGAGCACCTCTTTCACGTTTATCGTGAGAGAGGTGCTTTTTTGCGTTTCGGGGTCTGATTGAGAAATAGATTCTCTCCCTCCGAAGGAGGCTCTGCCCGGAAGGTTATTATGCTTGCTGTAAGTTGAGAAAGGTAGGGATGAATATGCAAATTGTATTTATGAACCGTTTATCGAGAATATCTGGAGTGGATCAAGAGGTGTACGCCCAGTTGTGGATTGGGGAGGAAGAAGGGATCTGGAGTCTGGGCTGGTGTGATTTTTTAGGAGGAGAGAATTGCATCGAGAATTTATGGTATGAAGGCGGTTCATGGAATGAAATGCTCTGTGTATACAGGCATGAGCTGGCAGTGAAGATGGGAGATGGCTATCGACCCTTGATAGATGGGATATTCCACGAGAAAGATGGTCTTACTGGACGTAATCAGGAGCAGTTGAAGCTTCAATATTACAGCGAACATCATGGAAATGAAGCCATTTATGAGGAGTTATGTACTTGGCGCCGCGGAAAAGCTTCGAGTGAACGGAAGGCGCCCTATATTCTCGCCAGCAATCGTCTGTTGCGCTTGTTAAGCACGTTTCTACCGCATACACCAGAGGAACTGTTGCAAATTCCAGGTGTAGGAGAAGGAAAGGTGACACAGTTTGAGGAAGATTGGCTGGCTATAACTACTGCGGTGGCAAGGGAACATTCCTTTCCTCTGAATTGGGTACACGAAGTAATCGAAGAGGAGTCTTTTGTATCTTGGCTTTATAAACAGAAAGAGGTCAAATATAAGAAGCAACTAGAACGACTGCGCTTACAGCGGATTCTGCTGCAGGGAATCGAGAATGGATTGGGTTTGGAACAACTTAAGGTGAATAGTGGAGTGAACCGCCGTGAACTGATTGAAGCCGTAGAGGAACTAGAAAGAGAAGGTTACTCTGTGGAGAAACTGATCGACGTAGAGCTTGGCTATATGCCGCAGAATGAGCAGGAAGCGGTATGGAATGCTTATGTCGAGCTCGGGGATCTCTTCCTAAAACCGGTGTTACATAAGGTGTATGGAGAGGATTTTTCCGCTGCTGAAGGATTGGATATTTATTATGAGCGTCTGCGGTTGATCCGCATCCGTTTCCGTCGAGAGCAAACGCATAAAGTGGGTATAGCGACTAGTTTATAATTGTGATTTCTCATACCAAAAAGACGAAGGCTTCCGTATACCTTACGGTTACAGGGCCTTCGTCTTGCTTATTCGTCCGATTCGTTTCATAGCCATTCCTTCTTGCGGAATACATACAGCATCCCACAGCCCAGCGTCAACATAACGCCTATAACGCCATAATAGCCGTATTTCGTATGAAGCTCAGGCATATGATCAAAGTTCATACCATAGATTCCCGTAATTACGGTCAGGGGCATGAATATTGTTGTGATCGCCGTAAACACTCTCATAATTTCATTCGCGCGGTTGGCGATACTAGATTGGTATGCCTCTCGTAAGTTGCCCATGAGATCGCGGTACGTCTCAAAGGTTTCAGATATTTTAACCGCATTTTCATAAATATCGCTGAAATATTTCTGCAGCTGATCATCAATCAGACGGAGGTCTTTTTTATTCAGAGTATTGATAACCTCTTTTTGTGGTCCCAGCATCTTCTTCAACCATAGAATTTCACTTCGCAGACCGATAATTTCGCTGAGATGTGACTTCTTGGTGTGCATGAGGATATCCTCTTCTAGCTTCTCAATCCGGGCTTCAATTCGGTCGCCGACGGAGAAATAATTGTCCACGACAAGGTCAATAAGTAAGTAAAGGAACATATCCGGTTCACTTACCTCTTGCTCCCAGAGCATAGGCTTCAAGATTCGCAGCTCATTGATCTTTTGTTTCGTTACGGTGATGATGTAATGTCTTCCAAGGAATACATTGAGCGCCCGTAGGAAAATTTCTTCATCATCAAAGCGGATGCTATTTACAACTATAAAGTAGTGACTTTCGTATATTTCGATCTTCGGACGCTGATCCTCTTCGCTAAGGCAATCCTCAACAGCTAGATCATGTAGGTTGAACAAGGGCTGAAGCAGCTCCAAATCCTCTACATCGGCGTCAATCCAATAGAACCCTTCCGTTGGGGGTGTCAATGTTTCATCAATTTCATCAATAGGTGTAAAAACCCCTGCATTCACCAGCCGGATTTTCATCTGATTCCACTCCTCCTGTCCCCAGGTCTTCACCAGGGACTGCTAATTAAGCACAGAGAAAAAAATCAGCTTGGCCGGGGTTACAATCAATACAAAAGGCCAAATGACGTTTCGAGGGCATGAAGAAGAACTGCTCCCGCCGCCGGCAAGCTGATGATTATCCTGTGTGGTTGCTCATTCTGTACACTTAATTGCGAGCTCGGGTCGCCTTCCATCCTTCTTCTCACCTCATCTTTTCGTTCAGGTATGAAATACTTGTCTAGTATAACAACGGAGTATGCCTCTTTCAAGCTAATTTATTGTGATTTTGAGGCTCCTTCAGCATTGTATGGACTTGACGAAAAGGAGGTTCATGATTTAAAGTGATTTTAAAGTAATTTAATTGAATACAGCTAAATCTTATCAAGAGCAGGTGGAGGGACTAGCCCTATGAAACCCGGCAACCGGCGTGTGAACGCACGGTGCTAATTCTTGCGGAATTTCTGCTGACGCCTAAACGTCTTCAGAATCATTCTGGCAGATGAGAGAGGCGCATATGACTGTAGATATGACCTTTCTCGATTTCCGAGAAAGGTCTTTTTATTGTTCAGCAGGCCGCAGTGCGGCAAAATAACTTAAATTCAGCTAAGGAGTGGAAAGACAATGCCAATTAAAATTCCCGACAGTTTACCCGCGAAAGAAGTACTATCCGGAGAAAATATTTTTGTGATGGACGATAGTCAGGCTTTCCATCAGGATATCCGTCCACTACGGATTGCTATTCTGAACCTCATGCCGACTAAAGAGACGACAGAGACTCAATTGCTGCGTTTAATTGGAAATTCGCCACTACAAGTTGATGTTACGCTACTGCATCCACGTTCCCATATTTCCAAGAATACTTCTGCTGAACATTTGAAGAGCTTTTACAAAACCTTTGACGAGATCAGCCACCGCCGTTTGGATGGCTTAATCGTTACAGGTGCTCCTGTAGAGCAATTGGAGTTCGAGGATGTATCGTATTGGGAAGAACTGAAAGAGATTTTTGAATGGAGCAAGGACAATGTGACTTCAACCATGCATATTTGTTGGGCGGCACAGGCAGGCTTATATCATCATTTTGGTGTTCGTAAAGTGGCATTGCCTGAGAAATGCTTTGGCGTCTTCGCTCATACGATTAATCAAAATAACATTAAATTGTTGCGCGGCTTTGACGAGGTGTTCCATGTACCACACTCCCGACATACCGATGTCTCCCGTGAAGATATTGAGAATAATCCAGATCTGCAGATTCTGGCGGAATCCGAAGAGGCTGGTATGTATCTAGTGGCTACAAACGACGGTAAACAAATATTTGTGACCGGTCATTCCGAATACGATCCTTTATCCTTGAAATGGGAATATGATCGTGATGTGACAAGAGGGATGGAGATGGCTTTGCCGAAACATTACTTCCCTAAAGATGATCCAGATCGAACACCTCCAGCTGTGTGGCGCGCGCATGCCAATTTATTATTCTCTAACTGGCTCAATTACTATGTATATCAAGAAACGCCTTATGATATCGACCCCATTGTTTATTGATAACAGGCTACATTATAAATTAGGAGGCATTAATCATGGATGACAAACTTAGGATTGAAAGCAGACTGGCTCAAATAGGTTCTCAAGAAGATCCAGCCACAGGAGCAATTAATTTTCCGATTTATAATGCAACGGCATTTCGTCATCCAAAACTCGGTCAGAGCACAGGGTTTGATTATAGCCGCACCAAGAGTCCGACCCGTTCAGTGCTTGAGAATGCAGCTGCGGAACTGGAATCTGGAGATGCAGGATTTGCTTGTAGCTCAGGGATGGCAGCTATACAAACGGTTCTTACCTTGTTCGCTCAAGGTGACCATCTGATCGTTTCACTGGATCTTTACGGCGGTACCTATCGTCTGTTGGAACGGATATTGTCCAAGTTTGGAATCACTGCTTCTTATGTAGACACGAATGATTTGGATGCACTGGAAGCTACGCGTCGTCCGAATACGAAAGCTGTATTCATTGAAACGCCAACGAATCCGCTTATGATGATCACGGATATTGAAGCCGCATGCACCTGGGCCAGTCACCATGGGCTGCTTAGCATTGTAGATAATACGCTGCTGACACCATTTTTCCAACGGCCTATAGAATTAGGTGCGGATATTGTAGTTCATAGCGCTTCTAAGTATTTGGGGGGTCATAATGACGTACTGGCAGGTCTAATTGTATCTAAGGGTGTAGAATTATCAGCTGAAATAGCTATTCTACATAACTCTATTGGCGCTGTGCTCGGACCAACGGACAGTTATCAGTTGATGAGAGGCTTGAAGACATTGGCGCTGCGAATGGAGCGTCACGAGAGTAATGCACTAGCGATTGCCCACTACTTACTAGAGCACCCAGCGATTGCGGAAGTGTTCCATCCAGGATTGCCAGATCATCCGGGATTTGAAATCCAGAATCGCCAATCCTCAGGCAATACCGGGATTTTTTCTTTCAAATTAAAAGATGCCAGATACGTAGAGCCTCTACTTCGTCACATTCGTCTTATTGCATTCGCAGAGAGCCTTGGCGGCGTAGAGTCACTTATGACTTATCCGGCTGTACAAACGCATGCTGATATTCCTGTGGAAATTCGAAATGCTGTGGGTGTAGATGACCGTTTGCTGCGCTTCTCCGTCGGTATTGAACATGCGGAGGATTTGATTGCTGATCTTGGCCACGCACTGGAGGCAGCAAGGGCAGAAATTGAGTCGGAATAACCGGGATTTACTTTCAATCGAGCGTTAGTCGAGAAATAGAGAATAACTGGCAGTATCGCTTATTGCGATGCTGCTTTTCTTCTGGATGGGATCTGGCGAAGAACGTAAAAGCATTTTTCAAGCTGTTCAGATTGTGATACGATGAGAAAATGAACTGTTCATTTCTACGAGGAAGGGTTGTCATCTTTAAAGGAAGACAACGTCTTTTCTTCCTGTGATTTTGTGATTCTACCAATACCCCTAAGGGTTTAAAAGGAGGATGCGAACGATGAGTGCGATAGATCTTATTTTGGACAAAGCCCTAAGGGGTGAACGTCTCCAATTGGAAGATACCATCCGACTGTTCGAGAGCAACGAAATTGAGAAAATGGGTGCTGCTGCAAACACCATAATGGAACGCTGGCATCCGGACCCGATGGCCACGTTTGTAATTGGTCGTAATATTAACTATACGAATGTATGTGATGTCTACTGTCGTTTCTGCGCATTTTATCGCAGACCGGGATCGGATGAGGGCTATGTACTGCCGGATGAGACGATCTACCAAAAAATCGCTGAGACCATTGCTGTAAATGGTACAGAAATACTGATGCAAGGCGGAACGAACCCTAATCTTCCTTTCAGTTATTATACAGATATACTGCGTGGAATTAAGCAACGGTTCCCTGAGATTACAATGCATTCCTTCTCACCAGCGGAGATTATGAAGATGAAAGAGGTATCTGGATTATCCCTTGAAGAAGTGGTTCGTGAAATCCATGCTGCTGGTCTGGACTCATTGCCAGGTGGCGGCGCTGAAATTCTCGATGACCGTACACGTCGCAAAATCAGCCGACTTAAAGGCTCGTGGCGCGAGTGGATGGATGTAATGCAGACGGCACATAAGGTTGGTATGAATACGACAGCTACGATGGTAATTGGACTTGGTGAGAGCATGGAGGAGCGGGCACTGCACTTACTACGTGTGCGCGAAGCTCAGGACGAGTGTATTGCCAACAAATATGATTCAGAGGGCTTCCTGGCCTTTATCTCTTGGACTTTCCAACCGGACAATACTAACCTGAAGTTGGATAGACAATCGCCTGAGGAATATCTGAAGACGGTAGCCATTAGTCGTCTTGTTCTAGACAACATCAAGAACTTCCAGTCCTCTTGGGTAACTATGGGGCCAGAAGTTGGTAAGCTTTCCCTTCAATATGGCTGCAACGATTTCGGCAGTACAATGATTGAAGAGAACGTAGTATCTTCTGCGGGCGCGACTTACAAGGTCAACATCGAGTCCATTACCCAATTGATTCGAGAAGCAGGCAAAATCCCTGCTCAACGAAATACGCGCTACGATATTCTGTNNATGACGCTAATGCGAAGATTGATAATGATTTCATCATGCAGAACTAATACGAAATTTATACGGATATATTTAACGCTTGTTTATTGTTCATCCTCTTATAGGGATGAATGATAAACAAGCGTTTTTGGTGTGTGAATAGTTAGAATATTCTTATCAAAATAATAATTGCAGCAATGATTCCGACAGCAATAAGAAGGTTTGAAACTTCGCTCCAAAAACCGGGTGAACCTTCAGAATGAAGTTTCCTTTGATTCACATCAAAATTAGCTTTCGCTGCGTCAGGGTCTGGTAAACGATTAAATTGGTTAGGGTTATTATCATCAAACATAAGAGGACCTCCTAGGTTGATTTTGGTTGATTATAACATTTATTTACAGGTGACTAAAATTCATTATTTATTACAATTTTGTATACACATTATTATCCAAAAGTGATATCATATTCATATCAAATGAATATCTTATGGAGGTGCTTTTTTATGAAGGAGAAGACGCTTCGTCCTGTCAGCGGATTTTGGGTTATTGCATTGATTGCAGTTTGTTTGGGTGGTGGAATCTATGGTGCTGTTCAGGAGTATGTTGCAGTATCGGTCATTCTGTTCGTTGTAGCGGCGGTGCTATGTACGAGTATAACGGTTGTACAACCCAATCAGTCAGTTGTAGTCACCTTTTTCGGCAAATATGTAGGGACTATTACTACGAGTGGATTATTCGCAGTCATTCCGTTTAGCGTACGCAAGACGGTTTCCCTACGAGTTCGTAACTTTAACAGTGTGAAGCTCAAGGTCAATGATGTCGAAGGTAATCCGATTGAAATTGCTGCAGTTATCGTCTTCAAGGTGATTAACTCCGCTAAAGCCCTTTTTGATGTAGATAAATATATGGCTTTTGTAGAGATTCAGAGTGAAACAGCGCTGCGTCATGTAGCTAGCAAATACCCTTATGATAACTTCAATGAATCTGGCATGTCCCTGCGTGACAATGCAGATGAAATTGCTAAAGAGTTAGCGACTGAGCTCCAAGATCGCTTGTCCTTATCTGGTGTAGAAGTCATTGAAGCCCGGCTTACACACTTGGCTTATTCAACAGAGATTGCCAGCACAATGTTGCAGCGGCAGCAAGCATCTGCCATTCTGTCTGCTCGTCAAATCATTGTAGAAGGTGCAGTTGGCATGGTCGATATGGCGATTAAACAGCTNNGGCGTTGTGGAACTTGACGAGGAACGTAAAGCGGCGATGATCAATAATCTGATGGTGGCGATCGTGTCGGAGCGCGGAGCGAGTCCGGTCATCAACGCCGGCTCGTTGTATTAAGGCGGTGCATCATGGCGGCCAAGAAAAGCTTTCCATTGCGGATCGATCCGGATCTGCATGAGGCGTTGGAACGTTGGGCGGGAGAGGAATTTCGCAGTGTAAACGGACATATCGAATACTTGCTGCGTGAGTCTTTGAAACGTGCAGGCCGCTTACCTGAAAGGAAACGCCGAGAAGAGTAACCTGTTAAGGACAGTTCTAGCGTTATTTTTTGGATGCAGAACTGTCCGTGTAGGTGACTGCTACCGGGGTTTACAAAACTTTGCCCCCTCTACAGACTTGACTGTCAGAGAGGACAGATTTATAATTACTCCATAATTCACGTTAACAGCATTGACAAAGATATGAATTGATTGTTTTGGACCGTTCAGTGAGAGGGAACATTGGCTGTAATTTCCTCCGGTATCTACTATCGATTTACCCCTTTGTAGCTGCGGTTATGAATTCCCTGAAATGGGATAGTAAGAACCGCCGGTTCATGGTCGTTATTCCATGCTTACGAAGGATTCTGTCTCAACTCTGTTTTAAGAGCGGATTGAGCGAATCGAATTTGGGTGGAACCACGGGTGCAATCGCTCGTCCCTTTGCGGGACGGGCGTTTTTTGTATGCGTGGATATTTCCGTTCCGCAAAATTTAATATGGCCGCTTGGCTTAACGATATGAAGGAGGAATTTGAATGGTAAGTATTAAACTTCCGGACGGCTCCGTTCGGGAATACGCAGAAGGTTGTAATATTGATGATGTAGCGGCTTCTATTAGTAGTGGACTTCGCAAAAACGCGGTAGCAGGGAAATTAAACGGTATTGTCGTGGATCTGTCCACTCCGCTTGAGGAAGGCGCATTGATAGAGATCGTAACTTTGGATTCGGCTGAAGGCTTGGAAGTTATGCGTCACAGTACTGCCCACTTGATGGCACAAGCTGTAAGACGCTTGTACGGAACGAAGGAAGTTAAGCTTGGTGTAGGTCCGGTGATCGAAGATGGCTTCTACTACGATATGGATTTGGAGCATCCGCTTAATCCAGAAGATTTGTTAAAGATCGAAAAGGAAATGGATCGCATTATCTCTGAGAACCTTCCAATCGTACGTAAGGAAGTTAGTCGCAAGGAAGCGCTGGAAATATTCGGTGAGCTAGGCGATCCTTACAAGCTTGAACTGATTGAAGCGTTGCCTGAAGATAGTGTGATTACGATCTATGAACAAGGCGAATTCTTCGACTTGTGCCGTGGACCACACGTGCCGTCGACTTCTAAGATCAAAGTCTTTAAATTGATGAATGTAGCGGGTGCTTACTGGCGCGGCGACAGCAAGAATAAAATGCTTCAACGCGTATACGGTACCGCTTGGATCAAAAAAGCGCAGCTCGATGAGCATCTTCGCCTGCTAGAAGAAGCGAAGAAACGCGATCACCGTAAGCTGGGTAAAGAGCTTGAAATCTTCACATTTAATCAATTGGTAGGCCAAGGCTTGCCAATCTGGTTGCCTAAGGGTGCCAAACTGCGCAGTATTCTAGAACGTTACATCGTGGATCTGGAAGCAAGTCTCGGATACCAGCATGTATATACTCCGGTTCTTGGTAATGTTGAGCTTTATAAAACTTCTGGACACTGGGAGCACTATCAAGAAGACATGTTCCCTAAAATGACTATTGATAATGAGGAATTCGTTCTTCGTCCTATGAACTGCCCGCATCACATGATGATTTATAAGAGCTCCATGCACAGCTACCGTGATCTCCCGATCCGTATTGCTGAGCTTGGTATCCAGCACCGTTATGAAATGTCGGGAGCATTGACTGGCTTACACCGTGTACGTTCAATGACTCTTAATGACTCACATATTTTCTGCCGTCTGGACCAAATTAAAGGCGAGTTCATTCGTGTAATTGAGCTGATTAAACAGGTATACAGTGACTTTGGCATTAATGACTATCGTTTCCGGTTGTCCTATCGTGATCCTAAGGATACTGAGAAATATTACGCTAATGACGAAATGTGGGAAACTGCACAGCGTATGCTGCGTGAGGTTGTAGAGGAAGCGGGTCTGCCATTCTACGAAGCAGAAGGCGAAGCTGCATTCTACGGTCCTAAGCTGGATGTACAGATCAAAACTGTATTAGGTAAAGAAGAGACTCTTTCCACAGTACAGATCGACTTCTTGCTACCTGAACGCTTTGAACTGGAATATATCGGCGATGATGGTCAGAAGCACCGTCCAGTTGTTCTACACCGCGGTATTTTGGGAACAATGGAGCGCTTTGTTGCTTTCTTGTTAGAGAATTTTGCAGGATCACTACCACTCTGGCTTTCACCACAGCAGGTTAAAGTTATTCCTGTTTCGACTGCCTTCGACGATTATGCTAAGGACGTTACGGACAAGTTGCGTCGCCGTGGCATCTCAGCTGAGGCAGATCTGCGCAATGAGAAACTTGGCTATAAGATTCGTGAAGCTCAGCTGGAGAAAATGCCATACATGTTCGTAGTTGGCGAGAATGAGATGAATGCTGAGACAGTTTCCATCCGTAAGCGTGGAGAAGGCGATATGGGAGCTAAGCCACTTCAAGAAGTCATCGAACTGCTGGCTCAGGAAATTGCAGACCGTGTAATCTAATAAATCCTTGTAATAATCAACACCAAAAATACGTTTAATAAAGACCTCTGTCATATGCCCATGAGGATCAAAAATTGATCTTCATGTATAAAATTTTGTGAATCGGGAAACCTTCGCTAATAAGGGGGAGGTTTATCACATGAACAAAATGGGCATATTTCAGAGGTTTTNNCAATAGTCCTACTGCTGACTGTTGCAGGTATCATTCCTGAATCAAATCATCAAGCAGTTGTGGCAAATGGGACAGGAGAAACATTACTGCACACAGACATTAGCAAAGCGCTATCGAACGAGTTGCAACATACTCAGGCTAACTCTGGTTCAATGAGAACGAAAGAACAACAAGTCATTCTTGCGACAGGCCGCGCCACAATATTGTCTAACGAGTCACATGCAAGTAGACCTGTATTACCTGCGACAACGAAAAATAAACCAGCAGCTACAAAGTCACCACAGAGCACCAAAGTTCCAACCACCAAAGCTCCAACCACCAAAGTGAATGGGGGCAGTGGTTCTTCAAAATCACCGAATTCTGTTCCTGTAGCTGCGCCAGCTGCTGACCAGATTATTACTTCAATGAAAGTGATGGCGACGGGTTATACTGCGGGTTATGAATCTACAGGTAAAACATCTAAACATCCCGAATACGGAATCACCTATTCAGGTGTAAAAGTACGTAGAGATAAGAATACAGTCTCGACCATTGCTGCTGACCCTAAGGTAATCCCGTTAGGGAGTATACTTTATATACCTGGCTATGGTTACGGCATAGTTGCAGATACAGGATCTGCCATTAAAGGACGGAAGATTGATCTATATTTTGCTACTACGAAACAGGTGTATAAGGAATGGGGCAAAAAATCAGTAGTAGTTCAGCTCATTAAGCGTGGCAACGGTACATGTACGGAAGTCATGCTGAAGAAGCTCAGCCAGGCGATTGAGACTTATAATGCTGTACCGCAATCCCTGCTGGAAGAATCCATTTAAGATTTAGGGTAAATGAATTTGGTGGATTGAACTTATTTTCACTTGGTCATGCATAATAGTGACATCACCTTGCCATAATACGGACTGGGGCAGAGCATTAGCCTCATCCGAGATGTTCTCTTAGTAAGCATTATCTATGCTGCATAAGGGATAAGGGAGGTGAATTCCGTGGCTAATAATAAAAAAT
This sequence comes from Paenibacillus sp. UBA6285, assembly GCA_002438345.1. Lineage (GTDB taxonomy): Bacteria > Bacillota > Bacilli > Paenibacillales > Paenibacillaceae > Paenibacillus_AQ. Next base: position 33,986 of record DJUJ01000153.1, on the reverse strand, counting down.
CTAAAGTTCAAGAAAATTACAAAACACCGAATGAAAAATACAATGCTGAGTTTGCTGTTGAGAATGACGGCACTACTAAGCAAAGTGGAAATACTTCTAAACCAGCTCAGAAACCGCAACAATAATGCGATTCTGAAGCAGAAGACTGCTGAATAAAGAGACTGTCCCAGATCAGTTTATAACTGAGGGACAGTCTTTTTTTATATATATAGTAGTATATTGAATATTATCCCATACGTCTCCGTCTAGAGACTGAGTAGAAGTTCCTTCTCTCGCCGCTGTTTATAAGCGCCTCATTCCTGTAGACTAAGGCTATAAGATTGAAGAAGAGAGCGTTCCACTAATTTAAAGGGGAAATGGAATATGAAAAGAAGGTTCACTAGTCAGATTTTTGGCGGTCTGATCCTGATAGGGATTGGAGCCATGTTTCTACTCAGACAATTGGGTTACACCGATTTCAGCTTAGGTTATGTGATCTCAAACTATTGGCCTGTTGTCTTGATATTAATGGGGATGAAACGACTTCTGGGTACAGGAGACGAACACTCAAAGGGCGGGTCTTCACCTATTGGTGGTTTTTTCTTTCTGGCGATCGGAGTGTTCTTCCTTGGACGGAATTTGGACTGGTTCGATATTTCAGCAGGGGAATTTTTCAAAATGTTCATTCCAGTCATGTTGATTGGCGGCGGACTTTATGTGATTTTTAAACCGCGAGGTTCAGTTCCACCTGTGCCACCAACTCCACCGACACAGCCTGACTACTTTCCTTCAGGAAAAAGCTCACTGGACGTGGAACCGCCAAAACCGCTGGATTCCACACTAGATGAGCAATTCGAGCAGAAATTCGGCAAACCTTCTGGTGGGCGAGACTGGAAGATTAATCTTCAAAAAGATGAAGAAGAGGATGAGGACGAAACTGGAGCTTTTAAGTCCACCGCTGAATCACGTTGGCAGGAGAAACAGGAGCGCCATGAGCGCAGACGTCAGGAACGTCATGAGCGTCACGCTAGAAGACATGGGGAATGGCATGAGGAGTTCCATGAGTCAGGGAGTAACAAAGAGTCGACCAATCGCTCTGCTTTTATCGGGGATGTCCACATGGGTCGCGAGCATTTCCAACTGAAGAATACGAATGTCTCGCAGTTTATCGGCGATACTGTCTTGGATCTGACGAATGCACAAATTGCTTATGGAGAGACTAAAATCAATATCTCCGCTTTTATAGGTGACATTAAGGTGTACATTCCAAATGATATGGATCTTGGCATCTCAGTGAACAGCAGTTCTTTTATCGGCGATATGGAAGTACTAGATCAATCACGCAGTGGATTTATGAGCAGTGTTCAATGTAAGACGCCTTATTATAAAGAAGCCGGCAAAAAAGTTCGCATTAACGTAAGTGCTTTTATAGGTGACATTAAAGTTAAAACGGTGGGTTAGATGGGGACGATCATAAGTAATACCAAATGGTTATTGACGCTCTATTTTTTGCTCAGTGGAGGAGTAAGTGCTGGGTTAATGTATGCGGGCGCCTGCCTTGGTTACATCGAAGTTGAAGATTATCGCATGTGGCTGTATCTGTCTATTGGTATCGTGTTATTCACCGTAATTATTGGCTATATGGCAGGCAAGCGGATTCAGCGCCGGATTGATCATCTGGATCTGAACATGCTGCAGGTGGCAAAAGGAAATCTTTCTGTGCGGATGCCAGAGAGTGACGACCAGTCTTTTGCGAGAGTGTATCACGAATTTAATGTCATGATGGATACGGTCGAGAACAAGATGCAGCTTCTGCAGCGATTGGGTGAACAAGAGGTTATTGAGAAGGAACAGGCAGCGGAGAGTGCGGTGTTGGAGGAAAGAAGGCGAATGGCCCGGGATTTGCATGATACGGTGAGCCAACAGCTTTTTGCCATCCACATGTCGGCTTCTTCGCTGCCTAAAGTGCTGAAGGTCAATGAAGCTCAAGGTCAATTGGTAATGGATCAGTTAATTGCAATGTCACAGATGGCACAAAAGCAGATGAGAGCGCTCATTGCACAGTTGCGACCAGTNNATCTATTCGAAGCTCTGGAAAAATGGTTCCCTGACTATTGTCGCCAGAACGGTTTAAAAGGAATGAAGGAGCTTGAGCTGCAAGGAGAATTATCTGAGGCAATTGAACATCAGTTATTCTTGATTATTCAGGAGGCTATGGCGAATATTGTGAAGCATGCTGAAGCTAGACTGGTAAGTCTATCGCTGCGTGAAGGGTCAAGACAGGTTGTGCTGAGTATTAGTGATGACGGTCAAGGCTTTGAACATATACAGCAAAAACAGGGTTCGTACGGTCTCACCACTATGCGCGAACGTGCGGAGAAACTGGGCGGACAAGTGGAGATTATTAGCCGTAAGGGTGCGGGAACGACCATACGCGTACATATCCCTAAGTTTGTTCAAGGGAACTCTGAGTTAGAGAAAAAGAGTGTGCTAGGAACAGATACACAGGACGAGGAGGAATAGAGTATGAGTGTCATAAGAGTGTTGCTCGTAGATGATCATGATATGGTACGGATGGGTCTCAAAACATATCTGATGCTGGAGCCGACGTTTGAGGTTATAGGAGAAGCAGCGAATGGACAGGAAGCGTTGGAGATGCTGCGTGCTGGTGGACATGAAGGCTTACCCGATCTCGTGCTAATGGATCTGATGATGCCTGTGATGAATGGTGTGGAGACTACTCGTGCAGTGCTGTCAGAATTTCCTGGTCTCAAAATCGTTATCTTGACGAGCTTCCTTGAGGATGACCTCGTCGTGGACGCTATAGAAGCTGGAGCAGTCAGCTACGTGCTCAAAACTGTATCAGCAGAAGAGCTGATCTACGCATTGCAAGGTGCATTCCGTGGAATGCCAGTCATGACTGGTGACGTATCACAAGCGCTAACACGTGGCATTCGCCAACGTACCGTGCAAGGCGATTCCTCCGGCTTGACGGAGCNNAGGGCAAGACCAATAAGGATATCGGTGAGGAGCTACATATCAGCATCAAAACGGTGAAGACGCATGTCAGCAACTTGCTGATGAAATGCGAGCTTGATGACCGTACCCAGCTGGCTATTTACGCTCATCGGAAGGGTTGGGCTCAGGGTTAGGGGTTTGTTTATGGTGGGTGTTGGTAGGTTATTGATGTAATGTGGTTCTGTATGATGCAATACACTAGGTGATCGGTGCTTAAAGGGAGGCTATAGGGAAAAAATCCCTATAAATTTGAGTTTTACGCTTGTTTATAGGATTATAGGGAAATCCTCCATATAAAATCCTTGTTTTTCTCATAAATAGCTATATTGCTTAGAATTATATGGAGTTTTTCCCTCTAACTCTTGATTTTTTGTGATTTTCGGCTAATTATAGGGAGCATTTCCCTATAATAAAGTTGGTTGACTTCTCTAGTTNNTTGGGGAACAAGCTAGTTTGTCCAGATTTTATTAGTTTGTGGTTTGCAGATTCTTGTTTATTGATCATGCTTTCATTTTTTGTCTTTTGTCTTTAGTTTATTGTCTATTGTCATTTATCATTTATCATTTATCTTTTATCTTATATGTTGTATCTTGTATGTTTGGAAGTTCGGGCCGCGTTGTTTTCCGCGCCCGAGCTTCTTTTTTTTACTTCCCTGCTTAGGGATTGGGTATCAGAGCAAAAAGTTTACGTCCGCCTTTGAAATCATGTTCCACCCGCAGGGTCAATTCAAAGGAACATGATTTCAACAGCGGTGCAGCCTGAAACCCAGTCCCGCCATATCCGCCTATATCTTTTATCTCCGCTTAAATTGTTTTTAATGTGACGTTAAGGTTTAAAGTACAAAATAAGAAACAAGAAAACAAATTAATCCTTGTCAGGCGACAGGATGCAGGAGGTAAATAAACATGGACGATAACAAAAACAACTTTAATCGTGACAATGGACCAGCACCAGATCGGGATTGGGACAATAATAACCATAATAGCAATAATAATCAGTCATCCGAATCAGGATCATCATACTACTATTCTTACGGACCTTTTAAATCTTTGAACAAAGATGAAAGTAACGTAGACGGAAGTGCTCAGCATTACAACCGGATGGAGCCGGAGCGGGTCGAGATTACACCTCCACAGCCCGTGAAACCACTGCCATATAACACTTCACTTCGCAATACTGGCTATGATGGTAATGGCGGTGGACGAGGTGGAAACGGCGGAGGCGGTTCTGAAGGTGGTGGTGGCTGGCAATTTAATAAAAAGCCAAAAAGCTCAGTGAAAACGGTATTGATTTCTTTCCTAGCGGGTATGGTCGTTCTCTCAGGTTCTATGTTCATGGCAGATCGAGGCAACTGGTTCACAGGGGACGCAGCAACTATTGCGAGCTCAGGATCGAATGGAACGGCGAAGACAACGGATGAGAGTGCTAATACTACACCGAATACTACTACTACATCATTGGTGAAAGGATCTCGTGATGTGACGGGTGTAGTTGATGCGGTTGGACCAGCGGTCGTCAAGATTGAGACGCTAGTAAAAATGGGTTCGCGTAATGGAAGTTCAACCAGACCGAACCTGAGTGATCCGTTCTCTCAATTTTTCTTCGGGGATCAATATGGTGGAAGTGGTTCTTCACAAAATGAGCAGGATTCTAAGTCAGGTTCAGATTCGTCATCACAGCTTATCCCTCAGGGTATAGGAACAGGCTTTATTTATGAAAAATCAGGATATATTTTGACCAACCAACACGTTATAGAAAATGCCGATGTAATCCAAGTTACAGTAGATGGCGTTACCAAACCATATGAAGCAAAATTGCTAGGCTCTAGCAAAGATCTGGATTTGGCAGTGCTGAAGATTGAAGGAGACAAGGACTTCCCTACAGTAGCACTTGGGGATTCGGATAGTCTGAAAGTAGGTTCAGAAGTGGTTGCTATCGGTAACCCACAAGGCTTCGACCATACAGTAACTTCTGGTGTTCTAAGTGCAAAAGGACGCAGCATCGATATTAACGAAGAAGATGGCAGTGGAACACGCAACTACAAAAACCTACTGCAAACTGACGCTTCTATCAACCCTGGTAATTCCGGTGGTCCGCTGCTCAATATGAATGGACAGGTAATCGGTATGAACGTAGCCGTTAGCACAGATTCCCAAGGTATAGGCTTCGCTATCGCTGTAAATACGATTAAAGAAGTTGTAGATAAACTGGAAGCGAACCAAGCGATTCCAAAAGAACCAGTTCCATTCATTGGTGCAACGCTTATGACGATTACAGATGAAGTAGCTAAGCAAATGGGCACTGATATTAAAGAGGGTTCTGTAGTTGCAGATATTATCTTTAAATCGCCAGCATATGCCGCTGACCTGCGCCCTTACGATATCATTACAGGTGCAAATGGAACAAAACATGCAACAAACCAAGATCTGATCGCTTTCATTCAAACGTTAAAAGTTGGTGACAAAGTAACACTGAATGTGGTGCGCGATGGTAAAAACATGGATCTTTCCGTTACAATCGGCAACAAAAATGATTTTGATACAACGACTACTGGGCAAAGTCAGCAACGATAATACCGGACGGTGATTTACGCGGAAGGGGCAACCCTTCCGTTTTTGTCTAATCATGGTGTGACTGCTACAATATAAATAAATAGAAATGAACAATGGGGGGCTGCTTGATGCGACCAAATATTCTTATTATTGATGATGATGAAAAAATTATCTCCATGCTGCGCCGAGGGTTAGCTTTTGAAGGCTACGATGTAAAGACAGCGGTGAATGGAGCTGATGGTTTACGGGCAATCCTGAGCAGTGATCCGGATGTGGTGATTTTGGATGTGATGATGCCTCAGGTAGATGGATTTGAAGTATGTCGTCGTTTGCGAGAAGGGGGCAGTAATGTGCCTGTTCTAATGCTTACGGCCAAGGATGAAATTGAGCATCGTGTGAAAGGTCTTGATCTGGGTGCGGATGATTATCTAGTAAAACCATTTGCACTGGAAGAATTACTTGCTCGGGTACGTGCATTGCTTCGGCGTAAGAGTGAACAAAGTGGAGGTAGTGAGCAAGCGGTTTCTTACGAGGATATAACCTTGGATGTGGATTCACGTGAAGTGACACGCGCCGGCAAGAGACTGGAGCTAACGGCGAAGGAATTCGAGCTGCTGCATCTCTTTATGCAGAATCCGAAACGTGTGCTTTCGCGGGATCTGATCATGGATAAAATATGGGGTTATGATTACAGCGGTGAATCTAATGTACTTGAGGTATACATAGCTATGCTACGCCAAAAGACGGAGGAGCATGGCGGTAAACGCCTCATTCAAACGATCCGGGGTGCCGGTTACATTCTAAGAGGTGACAACTAACATGTCTATAAGATTGCGGCTGACTGCTTGGTATTCAGGGATTTTGGCCGTTATGCTGCTGGCCTTATCAGCCGCAATTTACGGTTTTGTCTATTTTAATACGTATGGTGACTTGAAAGATCGTCTAAAAGTGCAAGCTGAGCAGACGAAACCCTTGTTTAGTTACGATGTCTACAACGGAGAGTTGAAGCTTGGCGGAGTCAGACGTCCTGAAAACTCCAATATGTATACACAGATTTATACGTATGGCAGCAATAGTTTGTCGCAATCGACGAACATGATTAACTTTGGCTTACAGTTTGATTATCCTGCTAAAGATAAAATTGTAAAAGGATTTCGTAATGTTGTTGTAGACGGTAATCAGTTTTTGATCTACGAGATGCCTATCGAACTCGAGCATTTTAATAATAATCCTGTTGCTGTATTACAAGTTGCTGCCTATGTGGGTGAACAGAATAAGCTCTTGGAGCGTTTGAAAAATATATTGCTCGTTGGTTCTTTTGCCACCTTGATTGCGGCGTTCACCTTTGGTTTGTTCCTAGCCCGTAAAGCGATGAGTCCCATTGGAAATGTCATTGAGGCTGCAAATGGTATTCAAACAGGAAATGACCTTAGCTCCAGAATTGAATATGATGGACCACCGGACGAAATAGGCCGTTTAATTGAGACTGTTAATAACATGCTCGGGCGTATGGAAGGGTTCTATACAGAGCTTGAGGATTCATATGCGGCGCAGCGTCGTTTCGTTTCGGATGCTTCACATGAGCTGCGGACTCCGCTAACGACCATTCGTGGGAATATCGATCTACTGCAAAAAGTATGGGAGATGGAGCCGGGCGAAGGGAAAATGAGTGAGGCTGATATTCGCCAGCTCTCGATGGAATCGGTGAAGGATATCGCGGACGAGTCTAAGCGGATGAGTCGTCTGGTTTCGGATATGCTCTCTCTGGCACGCGCAGATACAGGGCGTACCTTCGAGATAGAACCAGTGGCACTGGAACCAATGATGACTGAGATTGCGCGTCGGGCATCATTCCTACCTCNNCAAGCGGAGTGGGTTACAGGGGATATGTCCGTCTTAAATGGAAAATATGTTGTTGGCAATAAAGATTATTTACAACAAATGCTGTTTATTTTTATTGATAATGCTTTTAAATACACGCCTTCCGGCGAGGTAAGTTTAGATACCATCTTCTATCAGAATCAAGTGGGTATTCGGATCACCGATACAGGTATTGGTATGGATAAAGATGAGGTTCCATATATTTTCGACCGTTTCTATCGTGCAGATGAATCACGTGGAATTACGGAAGGGATTGGGCTTGGCTTATCCATTGCTAAGTGGATTATTGACGAACATGGTGGGTCTGTGGAGGTTGTTACACGCCAAGGCGAGGGAACCACTTTTGTGATCTGGTTGCCGCTTCTCTTTGCTCCGCCGCTGGAATAGGGTATAATTTAAAGTGTGTCCTATTACAGAAGTCAACGAAAGCAGAAAGCTGGTGAAGTCATGGAAGTCATTAAAATTTCTCCCCGGGGATATTGTTACGGAGTAGTCGATGCTATGGTAATGGCACGGCAGGCTGCGCAAAATCTCGATCTTCCCCGGCCGATTTATATACTGGGCATGATAGTTCATAATAGTCATGTCACGAATTCGTTTGAGGACGATGGCATTATTACCTTGGACGGTCATAACCGTCTGGATATTCTCGATAAAGTAGACTGTGGAACCGTTATATTCACTGCTCACGGAGTTTCACCTGAGGTGCGTAAGATGGCAAGGGATAAGGGATTGACTACGGTTGATGCTACCTGTCCTGATGTGACAAAGACGCATGATCTCATTCAGGAGAAAGTCGATGATGGCTATGAGGTTATTTATATCGGCAAGAAAGGCCATCCGGAACCGGAAGGTGCTGTCGGTATTGCGCCAGAGCATGTGCATTTAATTGAAAAAGAAGATGAGATTGCAACCTTATCCATCCCTTCTTCACGGATTGTAATTACGAATCAGACCACTATGAGCCAGTGGGATATTAAACATATCATGAGAAAGCTTCTACAGACCTTCCCAGGTGCTGAAGTGCATAATGAGATCTGCATGGCTACTCAGGTGCGTCAGGAGGCGGTAGCAGAGCAGGCGGGGCAATGCGATCTAGTGATTGTCGTTGGCGATCCACGAAGCAACAATTCTAATCGTCTGGCACAGGTGTCGGAAGAAATCGCAGGTGTTCCTGCCCATCGTATTTCTGATGTGTCTGAACTTAACACAGACTGGCTGAAGGGTGTAAATATTGTGGGGGTTACTTCTGGCGCATCTACACCTACACCGATTACCAAAGAAGTCATTAATTATTTGGAGCAGTTCGATTCCGAGAATCCCGAGACATGGGAGATCAAACGTACGGTGAATATGGCGAAACTACTTCCTCCTGTTAAGAATAAGAGCGCAAGTACTACTTAATGCGCTGTAAGCGGACTTATATAATTGAGCTGAAAAGAGCGCTTAACCTCGTCTATCGAGGNNAAAAAGCGGTTTCATCTAATTAATCATGAAATATGATTGACGATAATAGATTTCTGGGATAAAATCGCTTTATCGATTAAAAGCATAAAAGCATAAAAGCGAACACGTGTCATAGCGAGAGGGTATTCAGCGAAAACATTATAAATTTTAAGTGTAGAGAGGAAGTTATTAAAATGATCGTCATTACATCAAATCAAACTCCAGAAGAGCAGGTTAAAAATATTATTGCAGTTATCGAAAGAGAGGGCTTGCAGGTACATCTCTCCAAAGGTGCAGATCACACGGTTATCGGTTTAGTAGGAAGTGTCACTCCTAAGCTTGCAGAACATTTGCAGCAAATGAAGGGTGTGGAGAACGTCGTGAAGATCTCCAAATCCTATAAGTTAGCTAGCCGTGATTTCCATCCAGAGGATACCATTATTGATATCAAGGGTGTAAAGATCGGTGGAGAGAATCTGGTGATTATGGGCGGACCTTGTGCCGTTGAGTCTCCAGAACAGATCGATGAGATTGCTCGGCTAGTTAAAGCTTCAGGTGCTCAGGTACTGCGTGGAGGTGCGTTTAAGCCCCGTACAGGTCCATACAGCTTCCAAGGTGTAGGTGTGGAAGGTTTGACTATGATGGCTGAAGCAGGAAAGCGTCATGGCCTGTTGACCATTACTGAGGTTATGACACCGGAGTATGTGGATATTTGTGCAGAGCATGCTGATATCCTTCAGGTGGGCACACGGAACATGCAGAACTTTGACTTGCTGCGTAAACTGGGTACATGCGGTAGACCTGTCCTTCTTAAACGTGGCTTCAGTGCGACCTATGATGAATTACTTAATGCAGCAGAGTACATTTTGGCAGGCGGAAATAAGGATGTAATGCTCTGTGAGCGCGGTATTCGTACATTTGAGACTTATACTCGCAATACGCTGGATCTATCGGCTATTCCGGTTCTACAGAGCTTAAGTCACCTTCCAGTAATCTCTGACCCAAGTCATGGCACTGGACGTCGTGAATCAGTTGAACCTATGGCCAAAGCTTCGGTTGCTGCGGGCGCAAATGGTCTAATCATCGAAATGCACACAGATCCGGACAATTCCATGACTGGTGATGGTGTTCAATCGTTATTCCCTGAGCAGTTCGATAATCTACTTAATGATCTTGAGAAGCTGGCTCCGATCGTTGGACGTAAGTTTTCAACTTCGCCAGAAACAGTTTCAGCGCTATAATATTTAACCTTATAACTATCTTGGAAGTCCTATTAACCCGTGATATAGCGGGATAGTAGGGCTTCTTTGTTGTTGGATAAGTTCAAGATGGCATGTGTATTAACAAAAATAACGGATTTCACGAAAGCGTTAGAATATCTTACATCGCTGAAAGAAATACCTGACATAAGCATTGACGATGTTAGGTTTGAGATTTATAATGACGACAGCAAATAAAAATAAAACAAGAACATTTACATACTGTGAGGGGCTTAATGTTCGGAACTTGGGGGAGGAAAAATTCATGTCGGTTGAAAAAGTGTTACAAACAATTAAAGAAAACAATATCGAGTGGGTAGATTTTCGATTCGTAGATTTAGGTGGTAGTGCCCACCACATTTCTCTGCCTGCTTCTGAAGTGGAAGATGAAACTTTTGTAAATGGGGTAGCATTTGACGGTTCTTCCATCAAAGGGTTCCGTGGTATTGAAGAATCAGACATGGTTATGATGCCTGATCCGAACAGTGTGTTCATCGATCCGTTTACAGCTCATCCAACGCTGAACGTTATGTGCGACATTTTCACTCCTGATGGCGAACGCTATGAGCGCGATCCTCGCGGTATTGCTGTGAAAGCAGAAGAATTCCTCCAAAAGTGCGGAGTAGGTACATCAGCATTCTTCGCACCTGAGTCTGAATTCTTTATCTTTGACGATGTTCGTTACGAGAGCGGCATGAACAGTTCCTCATTCTTCGTAGATTCTGAAGAAGCAGCTTGGAATACGGGTCGTAAAGAAGATGGCGGCAACCTTGCATTTAAAGTTGGCGTTAAAGGTGGATATGTACCTGTAGCACCTGTGGATTCCCAACAGGATATCCGTAGTGAAATGTGTCGTCTGCTTGCTGAAGTGGGACTGCGTATTGAACGTCATCACCACGAAGTAGCAACTGCAGGCCAAGCGGAAATCAACTTCCGTTTTGATACATTGAAGAAAACCGCTGATAATCTCATGACTTATAAATATATTGTACAAAACACTGCACGTCAGTACGGCAAGGTAGCAACTTTCATGCCAAAACCGCTGTTCGGCGATAATGGTAGCGGAATGCACGTACACCAGTCGATCTTTGACGGAGACACTCCTTTGTTCTACGAAAAAGGCGCATACGCTAACTTGAGCGAAATGGCCCTTCACTATATCGGTGGTATTTTGTACCATGCTCCTGCTTTGATCGCTTTGACCAACCCAAGCACCAACTCATTTAAACGTTTGGTTCCTGGTTACGAAGCACCGGTTAACTTGGTATACTCCAAAGGAAATCGTTCTGCAGCAGTTCGTATCCCAGTAGCAGCTGTGACACCAAAAGGCTGTCGTATCGAGTTCCGCACACCGGATTCCACGGCTAACCCTTACTTGGCATTCTCCGCAATGTTGATGGCAGGTCTGGACGGAATCAAGAACAAAATCAACCCACAAGAACTGGGTTATGGTCCTCTGGACAAGAACATCTACGAATTGTCAGATGCAGACAAAGAAAAGATTCGCAGCGTTCCAAGCAGCCTGGGCGAAGCGCTTGATTCTCTGGAAGCTGATTACGAGTTCCTTACTGAAGGTGACGTATTTACTAAGGACTTCATCGATAACTATATTGCTCTGAAACGTTCCGAAGCTCAAGAGGTTGCGATTCGTGTTCATCCACATGAATATTCTCTGTACTTCGACCTGTAAGATTGCTTAAATAATATAAAACTTAAACAAATAAAGGTGTTCCAAAAGCCATGCAAATGGCTCTTGGAACACCTTTTGTGTCGATGTAGGATGTAAGTAGGCGTTCTCGTAGTGGCCATCTCAAAGCACCACAATAAGTCTACTACAAACAAACGAGGGTGTCCCTAGCCATTAATATGGCTAAGGATGTTCTCGTTTTTTTGCTTCTATAGTTAAGTATTCTGAGCCTTGTCACTACTTTAATATATATTGAGGGGTCTAAACTAAACCCCGCTCAGAAGCGCCACAGGATTCTCTTATAATGAGCTCTGGCTCCACGCTAAATAAACTGGTACCTGACTGGTTATTAATAAGGTCGTACAGCATTAAGGCTGCTAGTCGGCCGATCTTATCTTTATTTTGTCTAATAGTAGTCAACAATGGTGTTGTGTAATTGCAGGCCTCGATATCATCACAGCCAATAATCGCTACGGTCTCAGGGACAGAAATAGAAGATTCCTTAAGGGCACGCATTGCCCCGATCGCTAGCTGATCAGAAGCCGCGAAGATCGCTCTGGGTAAATTTCCATTCGCAATCATTCTACGCATGGTCTCATAACCGCTGGCTTCAAAGAAATTGCTCCCGTTTAAGAACCAGTTTTCGTTGATCGGCAGCCCTAAATCTTCAAGCGCTTTGCGGAAACCGCTTTCACGCATATTGGAGATGTCTGACTCCGAGGAACTGCCGATGTAACCAAGTTCCCGATAACCTAGTAAGTAAAAGTGTTCTACTACCTTGGAAGACATCTTGAAATTATCAGACATGATATAACCAGAATTGTCGCCGGACAGTTTTAGATCTACGCCGATGCAAGGAATGGAACTGTTATCTAATTCACTAATGGAGGTTTCTAACTCTTGTCCGGATAGAAGTAGGCAGCCATCAACATTAAAATGCTGACAGCGGGCAAGATAATCATTAGTATCGCCACTTTTAAATTTCTCGTTAGAGAAAAAGATAAGATCGTAACCTAGCAGCCCCATTTGTTTTTTGAATGAGTTTAGGACTTCGACGAAAAAAGGATGGGTAAAGTCAACATTCAGCATTCCGGCAAAAATAACACCAATTAGATTGGATGATTTTGTAGCTAATGTTTTAGCTGAATTGGAGGGGGTGTATCCCGTTTCCTTTATGATTTGTTGTACTCTTGTCTTGGTGTCTTCCGAAATATCACTGTAGTTATTTATGATTTTAGATACTGTCGAAACAGAAACTCCGGCGATTTTCGCAATGTCTTTGATGTTATAAGCCAAAATAAGTCCCCCTTATAATGAAAAACACTCCCTGAATATATGATAAAAGCGTATTTGAGTCTGTTTTTTGTGACTTTTAAGTATGGATTACGAAACGTTTTCGTTGATAATTTTATAATCANNACAGAATTATTCTTGATATCAAAGGGTTTTTATTGAAAATAGTTCAAAAATAGTTCGAAGACAAAGAATAAAAAAAGACTTTACAAAGACAAATAACGATGTAATAATAAAAACAACGAAACCGCTTTCTGTAATAACGTTGTTTGTGTTTCGGGAATTTAGGAACTTACATAAGGTTTCGTTAAAGGTCATACCAAATTATCTGGGGGGTAACAAAAATGGTAAAGAAGCTTTCTGCGGTATTGTTGAGCTCAGCTCTAGTGCTCTCATTAGCAGCATGTGGAAGCGGCAACAACACGAATGGTGAGGCTACAAATGCTCCGGGGAACGGAACAAACAAGCCTGCATCTGGTGACAAGAAAGTGATTAAGATCTTGCACTGGAAACAAGAGAACATTAACAAAGTCATTACAGACATTAATAAGAAGTTTGAAGAGAAATATCCAGAATACAAGATTGAGTACACAACGACAGGTCCGGATGATGAATTTAAACAAGCACAAAGAGCAAGAATTACAGCTGGTGACGTGGACGTCCTTGCCGATCTTTCCGGTATGAGATTGTCTCCGAAAGATTGGACACCAGGTGCGAAAGTGCCAGACTGGCAACAATGGATTGATTCCGGTTTGATTGCTGATCTGAGCAACGAAGCTTTCGTTAAAAACTATAATGCGAATGATATTGCTAAAGCGGGTACTTACAACGATAAAGTGTATGCGATCCCAACCGGTAAAGTTGCAATGTCAGGTTTCTTCTATAATAAAGAAATGTTTGAAGAAAACGGTTTGACTGTACCAACTACATGGACGGAGTTCATTAGTCTTCTTGATACTGTGAAATCCAAGAGCATCGTGCCAATCGTTGTGGCTGGTAAAGACGTATGGCCTTTGAAACTGCCAGTGTTCGGTTTGCAGTCTAAGATTCTAGGGGGCGGCGACCAACAAAAATGGATTGAAGGCGTATGGAAAGGTACTTCGGCGTTCAACGATGCTGAGGCTGTAGAAGTATTGGAGAAAATGAAGACGCTTCAAGATAACTACATCATCGACGGTTTCTTGGGGATTGACTATGCAACAGCACCATCGTACTTCGCAACAGGTAAGGCAGCTATGATCGCTGACGGAACTTGGGATGCGCCTACGATTGCTGCAGCAAATCCAGATCTGAAATTCGGATACTTCCCAATTCCAGCAACTGAAGACGCTGCTAAAAACAATTCGCTTGTAGGTAAATACGATGTAACTTGGTATGCAGCAGAAAAAGGTCAGAACAAAGAAGGCGCTTTGAAATGGCTGGAATTTTTCTCTGAACCAGAAAACTATACAGAATATGTTAAAGCTGCAGGCTTCTTGCCTACGCAAGACAACATTGCCACTGAAAGTGATTTCATTGACAAAGAGCTTGCTCCTTACATGACTGGAGACTTTGAGCTAGCTTATGAAATTATGATGATTAACCGTGATAACGTCGGCGAACACATTGCTGCTGAAGGCGTACACACTGAGTATTTGGCACCAGGCGGCGAGTTTAAAACCGCTAAAGAGCTTGCAGATGTACAACAAAAAGAATGGGAAGCTGCGGCTCCTAAATAAGTAGACATCCCAATAAATAAAAAAGCATCTAAAACATACTGTACACCAAAATGTTTTACAACTTCGGGGTCTGTTTTGTGCAGGCCCCGATTATTTTATTGAATTAGGATTGGGTAGGTGAGAGAAATGTATCCGTTCGGGAAAGGTTTTAAACGATATTTACCGCTTCTGCTGCTTATGATTCCATTATCGTTGTACGTTATTTTTTATTTTGGACCCTCTATGATGACGGTCATCTATTCATTTACAGATATCACTAATGTTCCTGGAAGTAAGTTGAATTTCGTAGGTCTTGATAATTATTATGATGTATTTTACTCCGGAAATTCAGGCGAACGTTGGGATTCCATTATACGAACTGTTTATTTCATGGTCATTGTTACAATTGTACAGAACGGTGTCGGTCTCCTTATGGCCGTAGTTATCAATCAGAAGCTGAAAGGCGATTATTTTTATCGCGCAGTTTTCTTTTTGCCGGTTGTGCTCGGTGTATCGGTAGTTGCACTGGTATGGGGCTTGATGTTCGATCCGCTTAGTGGTCCCGTAAATCAATTGTATGATTCATTGTTCGGTTATAAAGATATGTTCTTTGGAAGCTTCACCCATGCGTTTGGTTATATTATATTTACGCAAATTTGGATGTACATGGGCTACTCGATGCTCATTTTCCTTGCAGGACTTCAATCCGTACCGAGAGATCTGTATGAGGCTGGGTATATTGATGGAACTACGAAGTGGCAATCCTTTAAGAACATAACGTTCCCACTTATTGCTCCATCGTTCACCATTAATATTATTTTGTCCATTATCGGTGCGATGTCCACCTTTGATATTATTCTCGCAACGACGGACGGTCGCTTTAACACAAGAACGATGGCTTATGACGTGTATAAAGAGACGTTCCGTGGTTCTCTACAGATGGGACTTCCATCCGCGCTTTCAGTGGTACAGTTCCTTATGATTCTAGTCTTCGTTGTATTTGCAGTTAAACAAATGCGTAAGAGAGAGGTGGAGTATTAATGAAAGATTCCAAAACCGCCAAAACTCTCTCCTATATTCTGATTGCAGTGTTGCTTGTTTTGTATGTCATGCCGCTATTGTTTGTAATAAACATTTCGTTCAAGTCTTTTTCAGACTACTTGCTAGACCCGATCGGACTTGTGAAAAGTATTCAATGGGATAACTACAAGGAAGCTTGGTTAAAAGGTAATTTCTCTAATTATTTCATTAACAGTTTGCTGTACACAGGCGTAGCAACAGTGCTAACACTAATCGTTTCGTTATTCGGAGCTTTTCCGGTAGCGAGAAATTATGTGAAGTGGAGCGGGTTAATTTATTTGTTCTTCTTGATGTCGCAGTTCTTGCCGAATCCGATGGTTGCACAGTTCAAACTGATGCTTACCATGAAACAGGAGCTAGGATTTGTAGGTTACGATACGAAACTGGGTTATATTCTGCTTAAAACAGGTGGAACGGGTATCGTGTTCATGATGTTTGTGGGTTACATTAAAGGTATTAGCCGGGAGATGGATGAAGCAGCAGGGATGGATGGCGCTGGATATATGCGTTATTTGTTCCAAATCATCATGCCACTCATGAAACCGGTAATTGCTACGGGTGTAATTCTAACAGCAATCAGCATCTGGAATGACTTCGTCGGGCCGGTCATGTATTTACCGAGTCCAGAAAACTATCCAATCACCTTCGGGCTTAAAGAATTCCGCGGTCAATACGGGAACAACTGGCCTATGTTGGCGTGCGGTATCATGATCGTATCTACACCGCTTATTATCCTATACACCTTCAAGCAAAAGTATATCGTTGACGGTGCATTGGCAGGTGCGGTTAAAGCTTAAGTAGTTGTGTAAATGAGAGGATGGAGACAATGGACCGTAATAAAATTCATGGCTTCGAATTCACCGGAAACGATGGGGAGTTCAGGCTTCAGCAACCGGATCGCAGTAGTTTTCTATATTTTCCTCTAGTGAATGAAGGGGGAATGATGTCAACAGTAACTCCAAAGCTTCATGGACAGGCAACCACAGGTCATAATACATTTCTGACACCGCCATTATCTGTTGAAGATTTGCATAATTCGCGGGCTTCTCGCAACTTCTGGGTATACGTCGAAGGAAAAGGTGCTTGGTCTGCAGCTGGAAACTCTGCTAAGCAAAATGCAGCGTTCTACACCCCATCTGCTGATGATGCAGTACTCGAGGCTGGATTTCTATGGCATCGGGTTACTCGCAGCAACTCAGAGATGGGTGTCAAAGCTGAGATTACCAGCTTCGTACCTAGCGGTAACGATAAGGTAGAACTTATGAAAGTTACGTTGACGAACATGGGAACAGAGGAGCTTACCCTGACGCCGACAGCCGTAGTTCCATTGTATGCCCGTTCGGCAGATGATCTGCGGGATCACAGACATGTAACCTCCCTGTTGAACCGGATTTACACTTCATCTTATGGTGTTGAGGTTCAACCTGCACTTTCTTTTGATGAGCGTGGTCATCGCATTAATCACACTTCTTATGGTGTATTTGGAGCGGAAGGTGACGGTAGTCAACCAGGTGGTTTCTTCCCTGTTCAAGAGGAATTCATCGGTGAAGGTGGAAGCCTCGATTGGCCTGAAGCAGTTATCCTGAATACTACTCCGGAGATTGGTAAAGGTGGAGGCGTGGAAAAAGAGGGTTATGAAGCAGTTGGTAGCCTTCGATTTGCTCCAATTACCTTGTCTTCTGGTGAAAGCCATTCTTATGTCGTAGTTATGGCGATTGATAGTGATAGAATTAACGTTGAAGCGATGATGGGTAAATATGGTACATCTGAAGCTTTTGATCATCTGCTAGAGGAAACTAAAGCCTTCTGGGCAGATAAAGTGAATATGGTTGAATTTCATACCGGCGATTCGGATGTAGATCAATGGATGAAATGGGTAACTATCCAACCGGTACTAAGAAGACTCTATGGTAACTCCTTCTTGCCGTATCATGATTACGGAAGAGGTGGACGTGGCTGGCGAGATCTTTGGCAAGATTGTTTGGCGCTGCTCATTATGGAACCAGCTGAAGTTCGCAGCTTGCTCTTGAACAATTACGCTGGAGTGAGAATTGATGGCAGTAACGCAACCATTATCGGTCAACAACCAGGCGAATTTATCGCAGACCGTAACAATATTCCTCGTGTATGGATGGATCATGGGGCATGGCCGTTCTTAACAACAATGCTCTATTTGGATCAGAGTGGTGATCTTGATTTCTTGTTACAAGAACAGACTTATTTCCGGGATACTTTTATGAGTCGCTGTAAGGAACGAGATAATACTTGGGATTCCGCAGCAGGTAGTGATCTGAGAACTGCTTCCGGGGAAATCTACAAAGGTACAATTCTGGAACATATTTTGCTGCAAAATCTAGTTCCGTTCTTTAATGTAGGAGAACATAATAATATTCTGCTCGAAGGCGCGGACTGGAATGATGGTCTTGATATGGGTGCAGATCGAGGAGAAAGTGTAGCTTTTACATCTTTCTATGCTAGCAATCTATTAGATATTTCTCGGATGTTGCGTACTCTGAAGACATCAAAAGGTCAGGAAACTGTTGAATTGGCAGAGGAAATGCAGCAGCTGCTAGATACTCTTAACGAGCGTGTGGATTACAGTTCTGTATCAGGTNNCTGCCGCACCGAATAAGGTGAGCGGAGTTCGTGTATCTCTGGATATTGATAAAGTAGCAGACGATCTGGAGCAAAAAGCGGAATGGATATTCAACCATTTGCGTAATAACGAGTGGGTACAGAGTGAACACGGCGATGGCTGGTTTAACGGTTATTATAATAATGATGGTGAACAGGTAGAGGGAGAATTTCCTGAAGGTGTTCGTATGACGCTTACGGGTCAAGTATTCCCGCTTATGGGTCATGCAGCGGCTCCGGAGCAAATTCCACACATTATTGCTGCAGTAGATCGTAATCTACTAGATGACAAAATTGGCTACAGACTTAATTCCTGTTTCGGTGGGATTCAGCAGAATCTGGGTCGTGCTTTCGGCTTTGCCTTTGGTCATAAAGAAAATGGGGCCATGTTCAGTCACATGACCATCATGTATGGAAATGCGTTGTATAAACGTGGTTATGTAAAAGAAGGTCATAAAGTCCTCGAATCTCTATACAGCTTGAGTACAGACTTCGCAAAAGCACGTATCTACCCAGGTATTCCTGAATATATTAACGAGCAAGGCAGAGGAATGTATACGTATCTAACAGGCTCGGCAAGCTGGCTGTTGCTAACCATGGTCACTGAAGTGTTTGGTGTGAAGGGCAAGCTGGGTGACCTATTGCTAGAACCTAAATTAGTAAAAGAACAATTTGATTCCGAGGGTAAAGCATCAATTAAGACGATCTTTGCAGATCGTGAGTTTGAAGTGGTCTATAAAGCCACTGGAAGCTTTAACTACGGAGAGTACCAAATACACTCCGCTACGTTGAATGGCGGCGAGGTGACGCTGCAGCGCGGCTCAGGGAGTGTGATTATTCCACGTGAAGAGCTACTTGCTCTGCAGACAGAGAAGCTTCACGTGATTGAAGTGACTCTGGCGTAATCATAACAAGATTTTATTTAAAACGTCTGCACCGTTATGAATAGCGGCTGCAGACGTTTTTTTGAAAATTATAAAAACTAAGTATCTTCATAGATGATATAATGGGGCTAATTTATTTATTTGTTGAATGATTTGAAAGGGGTGCGTGAAGGATGGGTTGCAGGCTGTCAAATGGCGTATTATCTGTTGATATCGCTGATATTGGAGAAGTTTATAAAGGGACTCGTTTTGACTGGACGGGGTTTATCACACAAGTAACGTTAGAAAAGGGTAACCATACGTTTTGTGTGCCAGAAAGCTTGAAGGAAGGCGAAGGTACTGGCGGAAGTGGACTGTGCAACGAGTTTGGCATTTCCCGGGCAATTGGGTATGATGAAGCGCCGATCGGAGGCTGGTTTCCAAAGCCCGGAATCGGATTGTTACAAAAGCTGGATTCGCAGAGCTATAGCTTTATTAGCGAATATCCACTAACCCCCTTTGCTGTTGATATGGAGGTTAGGGATGATTCGGTTACATATACTGTCCAGCCGATGGAAAGCAATGGATGCGCGATGCTTTTGACCAAAACGATCTCTATAAAGGACGACCAGTTGAAAATTGCATATGAATTGCATAACAAAGGGAAAAAACCGTTCCAAACCGAGGAGTATGTCCACAATTTTATTGGAATTGATGGTTTAAATATAGGTGCAGATTTTGAATTGCGTCTCCCGAATGCGCTCAAAGTAGAAGAACCAGAATCTCAATATACAAACAATTTGCTAGAGGTATCTGGTAATGCCCTTACTTGGTCAGAAGAGCCAGAACGATCCTTTTACTGCAAGCTGAGTGGCTGGGAAGGCCCGGAAGCTGAGTTCAATTGGGAGTTGGTTCATAAGCCTAGTGGAACAGGAGTACGCGAGAGCGGAGATTTCCCAGTAGCAAGAATAGCTCTATGGGGAGAACGCCATGTGGTCTCACCTGAAGTTTTTGTGAACATTAGTCTTTTACCGCATGAAAGCAAGTCCTGGAGCCGAACTTATCATTTTTTCACATCATGATAAGCACTAATCCAAGCTATTATGTGAATAATTATACTTGCTGGTGTGTGAGATTATTGCTATCATAAGCGATATCCATATTGATAGGAGAGAAAGGGTGGGGAGCAGTTTTGAATAAGAGAGCATACAATTTTAATGCCGGACCGGCAGCATTGCCGCTTACGGTACTGGAACGCGCACAAGCGGAGTTTGTTGATTTCCGAGAGAGTGGAATGTCTATCATGGAGATGTCGCACCGTGGAGCAATCTACGAATCCGTGCATAATGAAGCGCAGGAACGTCTGCTTTCGCTCCTCGGCAATCCGAAGGGCTATAAGGTATTGTTCGTACAAGGTGGAGCAAGCACACAGTTTGCTATGATCCCTATGAACTTGATCTCTGAGGGCCAAGTAGGTAGTTATGTAATGACAGGAAGTTGGGCTGACAAGGCCTTTAAGGAAGCCAAATTGGTCGGAGGCGCTCATGTAGCTGCTTCTTCAGAAGATAAGAAATTCGTAGCGATTCCTGAGTTAAGCTCGATCAAGGCTGCGGATAATGCTGCTTACCTTCATGTAACTTCCAATGAGACCATCGAAGGAACGCAATATGCGGAATTCCCGGATGCTGGCTCGATCCCGCTAATTGCAGATATGTCTAGTGATATTCTATGTCGTCCAATCGATGTAAATCAATTCGGAATGATCTATGCTGGAGCACAGAAGAATCTCGGTCCTTCCGGTGTGACTGTAGTAATTGCTAAAGAGGAATTGCTTGCAGAATCACCTTCTAACATTCCTACAATTATGCGTTACAGTACTCATTATAAAAATAACTCTCTTTACAATACACCTCCATCTTTCTCAGTATACATGGTTAACGAAGTATTAAAATGGATCGAGGAGCAAGGTGGTTTAGCTGGAATCCAATCCAAGAACCTTGAAAAAGCGGGTCTGTTATACGATCACATCGATGGAAGTGACGGCTTCTACAGTGGCGTTGCTGAGAAGAGCAGCCGTTCCATTATGAACGTTACCTTCCGGATGCAATCGGAAGAACTCGAAAAACGGTTTGTTAAAGCCGCTGAACTGGAAGGTTTTGTCGGCTTAAAGGGACATCGCAGCGTGGGTGGCTTGCGCGCTTCCATCTACAACGCAGTTCCTTACGAAAGTGTAAAAGCACTTTCCGATTTCATGAACCATTTCCGGCAAACTCAAGGTTAATGAACTCTATCGTAAACCTTCCGCCTATGGGTGGAAGGTTTTCAGTTTGTTTGGAGAAGATATGGTTATGCACAAGAATTAAACATCTGGCTATTAAGCCTACAGAGAGGAAGGAACCATACTATGGCACTCCATATCGTACTAGTTGAGCCGGAAATTCCGGCCAATACCGGTAATATTGCACGTACTTGCGCCGCAACAGGCACTCATCTTCACCTGGTTCGTCCACTCGGATTCCGTACAGACGATGCTACACTGAAAAGAGCAGGACTTGATTACTGGCATGCCGTTACTATTGAATATCACGACTCCTTTGCTGAGGTATTGGAAAAATATAGTGAGGGACGTTTTTTTTACGCAACGACGAAAGCAGAGAAGAGATATTGCGACTTTGACTTTCAAGATGGAGACTTCTTTGTCTTTGGTAAAGAAACTAAAGGTCTTTCTGCTGAAATTCTGGAAGCGGGTAAAGAAACGAAAATGCGCATGCCAATGTGTGACGCCGTGAGATCGCTGAATTTATCGAATTCTGCGGCTATTATTGTATATGAAGCACTTCGACAACTAGATTTTCCTAATCTTGTTTAGAAAAAAGACATTTTTTTGTTTTTTTTTCAGCAGGATTCGACAATTTAATAACGAAATATAATGAATGAGCCGAAATAAGTAGTAGCTACAAATAATTAGTTAACAGGAGAGGTGTACGTTAGATATGAAACCTGCTGGTGTAGTTCGCAAAGTGGATCAGCTGGGTAGAATTGTTCTGCCTAAGTCCCTGCGTAAAAGGTATCAGATGAATGAAGGCGACCCGGTTGAAATTTTGGTACAGGG
>DJUJ01000153.1:0-11338 GCA_002438345.1 Paenibacillus sp. UBA6285 | reverse complement strand
TTATCCTTCTATTTCTCGCAGAAACGGGTACCGTCTCTAAAAGGACGGCAATGCCGTTTCTTCTTGCTTACAGGCCTTTTGTTTTGTCGTCGTTGTAAGATGAGGTAAGGATGCCGGCCATAAATAACACAAACACGAGCGTTACGATCCAAAAGGTTAATGAGAACGACATACTGGCACCTCCAATAGCGAATGTATTCGTTATCAAGATTATAACCTGCAAATCAATAAAAATAAACGCAAATGTGATATGTTGCATAGACAATTTACTATAATCATTCAAAAAACAGGAAATTCGTAGGGACAGCTCTGAGATTTCCGTCCGATGGTTTGTTGATTACTCTTCCATTAAAGATGAGCGAAGACGATCCTCCACCATCCAGATTATAAGCATCCATCACGCCCATGTTAAATAACTTGTTCTGAATCTCCTCTAGCTGTGCTCCAGAGCTACCTAGCTCATTATAGCCATCCGCTACTAAGATCAGAAGCTGATCATCCTTATAATTACCGATAACTGTACGTGGCGCCCGATTGGGGGATGTTTTCCACTTTTCGGGTATGGGTACTTTGACGTTGTTCTTAAGTAGAACAGGCACAAAGGTTGCTCCGAATACAGGTTCGAGTTGATCCAATTGTGCGCGACTGTAGAATTTTCCACCGATTAACTGTCCGGACTTGTTCAGACCCACGAAGCTGAGATCTTTGAACGTTGGCTCGAAACCGTTGAGATACTCTCCATCAACCACAGTCGTGCTTAAGGGATAGCGTTTTCCGGCTTTATCCGCAAATCCTCCAGCATTAATACCTGCAATAGCGCCATGACTTTGTACAGCGTGCATAGTGGTTTCTGCGCCACCAGTAGCTTCCTCAGCAAGACTCATCTGCATTGCAGTTGGATCCTTCAATTTGATCTTCAAAGCATATGCCTTGTAGTTACCTGGATTCAGATGATACAGCTCGATTCTAATCCGGTCACTGCTAAGGATCTCAGAAGGTATCCCAAGTTTGGCGGAAATCCGGCGGTTATAGATAAGCTCAGGTCGGCTCGCTTGAGTCTTCGCTGTTTCGACCAGCTTATTCATAGTAGCAGTGGTTTCTTTATATAGCTTGGCGCTAGCGCTGACTGCATCTATGGTGTAGGATGCAGTGCCTTGGGCTAGGATAAGGTCCTTCTTTAGGACGGTTGTTTCATTCAGAGGCCCTGAGATAGGTGTGAATTGTCCTACATCAAGGTCCAGCTCGAGCGGTGGCCGATACCACCACACACATATCAGTAAGCCTAGAAAAGGTGCGGTCAGAAGCATGAAGAAACGGTTCACTCTTTTGACTGGCGTCATCATTTGATCAGATCCATTTGTTTCTTCAAAGCTTCTAACTGTTTACTAACTTCACTCAATTGCGTATATAACTTGTTACTATTGTCTGTCTTGGCACTAGCATTATCTTTAGTGAAGGTTAATAGTTCGTTAAAACTTTGCACAGTATTCTGCAATTCCTTCACTTCTTCAGTGAGAACGGCAATCTTCGACTCATAGTCGGTCTTCAGAACGGTAAGCTGCTGCTGGCTTTGAGTGCTAAGTTCGCTCAGCACTTGCTGCTTCAGATGGTTCGTGTAGCTGTACACAGCATATACGCCAATTCCAATCATCACGATCCAGAACAGTAAAAACCATTTTACGGAAGGGCCGTTTCTCACAGCAGTACGGCGCGAGTGTACCGGTGACGTTTCCGCTAGCGGTTGCATTTTATCACCTCGGGTTGGTCTTTTTTTCAAGTCCCCATTCTATCAGACTTTGACTAGTTTCGCAAAAATGAAAGAGAGCGTGAAAACTAGAAAAAGTAATTGCATCCTATTAAACTACTGCGATACAATTTCTATAGATTGGAATTCTGATAGACGTACTCAAGGTAACCAACGAGAGAATAAACGGACAAGTCATCATACTTCCTTGCTTGCGTTTAAACCGGAAACGCTGCGGCGCTTTCCTTTCTGGATGATTATATAAAGCAGGGGGTCTGGGCATTAATGATGAAGGTTTGGCAGGTGGTTATTGTGGGGTGTCATCCTACAAGTATGCTGGGGACAAAATTGATTTTGGAAGAGGGAGGAGAGCTTAAAGTTCTGGGAATGTATTCAACTTGGAACGAAGGCGCTTCCATCGTAAGGGAAAAAAATCCCGAGCTAGTGCTAGCAGATTATCATATGCCTGAAGGAAATATTGAGAGTGTGCTATTAAATATGAAAAAAAGCTCACCAAATTCACATTTTGTCGTGATGACGGATGAAGACGGCAGGGATCTGCTTCAGCCCCTCATAGAGCTAGGAGCCAGTGGGATATTCTCCAAGGGAGCTTCTCCCCATCAGCTTTTACAGCTGATCCTGGGTTTACGGGTGGGTTTTCTTTCAATGCCGCTAGAATGGATAGAAAAAGGATCCTGGCCGATTTCTACATCAAAAGGACTGGATGATGTTCTTCAGCTAACGCAGACAGAGATGTTTATTATGGAGCGAATCGTACAAGGGATTACCTATGATAAAATAGCGCTCGAAATTGCAGTAAGTCGTCGTTCGATTGACAATTACTTGCGCAAAATTTATGTGAAGCTTGATGTTTCGACGCGAGCGCAAGCCATCGAGAAATTTGCTCTCTTCTCAAGACAAAACAGACAAATCTACGCATAACCCAAGCTATACGACATAATGGCGGTAAAGGCGGAATATTCTTGAAATAGAAGAAGTCATATCACGTTGAATGGTAAACGTCCTTGAAAGAGGATAACTAAGCCATTTCTACTTGGTACTAGGGAAGGGGGATTTCGCATGCTTTACCAATTTTCTGCTCGCGCACNNGAAGCTCCATGATATCGCTTGCTGAAGAATTACCAGCGGAAGAACTGTTCCCGTTATCACTGCTCGCCGAAGCAGCCTCTACGGTAATTTCTGCAGATGCAGGGGCACTTCAATATGGTGATCCTGCAGGGTATGGTCCACTTCGGGAGTGGCTTGCCGGGGATTGGCTCAGAGAAAAAGGGGTAACTGTTACCGAGGGTGGAGTTCTGCTAACAACGGGTAGCCAGCAAGCTATTGATTTGTTGTCGCGGGTATACATCGATCCGGGAGATCGTGTATTAGTAGAAAATCCGACATCTCCAGGATTCTTGCAAACGCTTCGGATGCAGGGTGCCATTATTATTCCTGTACAGGGTGATTTGGACGGGCTTGATCCAGATCATTTGCGTAAGCAAATTGAACTGCACAAGCCTAAGATGCTGTTCGCAACACCAAGCTTTACGAATCCAAGCGGCATCCTATGGAGCTTACAGAGACGACGTGAAGTGTTGGATCTTTGTATCGCGTATAACATCTTGATTGTGGAAGATGATTCTTATGGTGATTTACATTTCCAGAAGTATGGTGAACACTGGGCTACAAGATATCCATCCTTGTATGCGCTGGAAAATATAAGTGATGGCGGACACGTATTATATATCGGTTCGTTCAGCAAGACCGTCGCGCCCGCGCTGCGGACGGGCTGGGCTGCAGGTAGCCGGGAAGTGATCGGGATGATGGCTGCTGCCAAGCAGATGGCGGACTGGCAATCAAGCGCATTAAATCAGCGGCTACTGCATCATTTGTTGGATGTGTCCGCTTTTGATCTTCGTGAGCATATCGCTCAACTGAATCGTGAGTATAATACCCGACTGAAGTTAATGGTGGAACTGCTTAAACGTCCAGCTTGGAAAGGAAGCTCCTACGACCTGCCGTCAGGAGGCATGTTTCTATGGGTATCTCCGCCGGAGGGAATGGATGTTATGGCACTGCTGAAATGTGCGCTAAGTAAGGGAGTGGCTTTTTTGCCAGGACCGTTATGTAGTGTGGATGGAGGCGGAAATCACATTCGCCTTAACTTCAGCCATCCTGGTCGGGATGAGCTGCTGCTCGGCATGAATCTGATGAGTGAAGCGGTTAAGGAGTTCACGGCTCGAAGTTAGGTAGGTGCTGATGAAGGAATCTGATGGATCGGACGTATAAAAGTAAAGAACAGGTTGATGAGANNGGAAGTCAAGACGGGCAGAGTGATGCATTAGGCAAGGAGTAGAGTACGGGGGAAGGTCATTATAGGGAATTTATCCCTATAACTGGCTGATTTATATTATGGAATGGAGGTTATAGGGAATCTCTCCCTATAAATTTCGGAAAAAGCCCTTTTTATGGAGTAATCTATGCATTTATAGGGAGGAATTCCCTATATCTCGGTTTTTAGCGCGTATATTGAGGAATTATAGGGATGATTTCCCTATAATTTAATGTGTCACCTTGAGATTGATGCTTCGAAGGTTAGATGTGTTTCTATGGCTTGACGAGTTTCGTATGTTTTAAGTAATGACTGGATGAAAAATGTGATATTTGCGGTTATGTAAGTGACTTAGCAAGAGGAGAAGCCTTAGCAAGGATTAGGAAATAAGTAGTGGATAGAAAAAGTACTCGAAATCGAGCTGGAAGAGTAGTTTTGCTAAACTAAGGTATAGCTACGAGTATGATATGAATGCTATAAGAATGCGATATGAATGAGAAGTGAATGGAATAGAATAAGATAAGGATGAGATATTAACTCGATATGCATGAAATACAAATGCGATAGGATTGAAACACAAAAAGCATCCCGAATGTGGGATGCTTTTTGTGTTATTTAGGGACATTGTTATGTGTGCATTAGAGTAATACGTATAAAGTCCGATTAAATGAGTAGATCCGAGGTAAATGATTAGAATCCGACTAAAAGATTATAGTCGAGAGAAGTGCTACGTTAGGCAAGCTAATTACTGTGATGATTGCTGTCATGGGGTACGCCGCCAGTTATAGCGGCGTATTCCACTAGCGCGGCCTGACCGGCTGGGGTCAGGGTGTAGCGCCCACGGCTGACACGGTGGAACCAGCCGTAGTAGTTGTGCTGTAGCATAGCGGCGGCGCCCGGTACGCCGCTACGCTTCCGCAGCTCGGCCGGAGTGATCCCGGCCGAGCGAGCGCTTGAGGCAGCGCTAGGGGCACCGCTTCGCGTGCCCGNNCCCCCCTCGCCCCCCCCCCCCCCCCCCCCCCCCCCGGCCCGCCGTGCCCCCGGCAGCACGCCCCTCCGGCGCTGAGCTCAGCGACGGAGCCTGTGCAGCGGTGCTCGCCGCTGCACGTTTGCCCGCTGCGAGCGAAGCCTTCGCAGCGGCCTTCTCCGCAGCGACGGCGGCTTCCGCCTCCGCTGCTTGTAGAGAAAGCGCGACACGCAGCGCTTTCTCGCGGTAGGCAGTCACTAGCTTAACGCGCGTGCTGCCGCCAACGTTGTAGTCACCGCTGCGCTCGCGGAACTCATAGAGCAGGCGCTCGCGTCGCCGCTTGTTGCTGCGCTGCGCAGGCGGCGTCTCGTCTGGCTCGACGAGCACCTCGACCAGCGGGGCCTTGGTCTTATAAAAAACAACGGTGATTAGTCCGAGGCCGAGACGGCGGCATAACCCGCTAAGCTCGCCCCAGCGCTGGTTCACCGCCCCTTTTTTATCACGGACACGTTCTACTGCGAGATAGACCGTAGGACTGAGCTTTAGCCGTTCCACCCCTTGCAGCAGCAAGGCCAGGTTGAACGATTTTTTCATCTCTACGATTAGAGGGTGCTCTAAATCCTCACGAATGCCCACCAAATCGCAAGTCCGAACCTCACCCTTGATGCTGTATCCTTGCTTTTCAAAAAAAACCTTCAAAGGAGCATACAGCTCCGTTTCATGTCGTACCGCCATAGTGTCACTCCCGTAGCCCTTTATTTTCGGGTTTCCATTAAGGTTTTACTGCGTTTTTATGATTCTCTATTATAGCACAGCAAAAAAGAGGTCAACTATTCCGCGCTTGCCGCATAGGTATGTAATACACTTTTTAACGCTATAGGAGAGCAAGTAGGAGCGCAAGAGGAGGCAGCGAGCAATGGATATTTTTGAGCGAATAGCTTCGTATCGGGCTGAGAACGACCGTTTGGCGTGGAGCGGGACCTTCAAGCAGTATATAGAACTTTTGAGAAAAGACCCCTCTCCCGCTAAAACCGCTCACTCCCGCGTTTATGACATGATTAAGTCGCACGGCGTAGAGGACATAAACGGACGCAAACGCTATAAGTTTTTTGAACAAGAGATTTTTGGACTTGATCGTGCAGTCGAAAAGTTAGTGGAAGAATATTTTCATTCAGCAGCACGTCGGCTCGATGTTCGCAAACGGATTCTGCTATTGATGGGACCTGTCAGTGGGGGGAAATCGACCCTAGTCACGCTGCTAAAAAGAGGTTTGGAACAGTACTCGCGGACGGATGCGGGTGCGGTATATGCGGTTGAGGGCTGCCCGATGCATGAGGATCCACTACATTTGATACCCCTGGAGCTTCGTCCAGAGATTGAGAAGGAACTCGGTGTGCGCATTGAGGGCAATTTGTGCCCATCCTGCCAGATGCGTCTGAGAAATGAATATGCAGGAGATATTGAGCAGGTCAAAGTGACTCGTGTCATTTTGTCAGAAGAAGAGCGGGTAGGTATCGGTACCTTCAGTCCTTCCGATCCGAAGTCTCAGGATATCGCCGATTTGACCGGAAGTATCGATTTTTCGACTATTACTGAATTTGGTTCGGAATCCGATCCACGCGCTTACCGTTTTGACGGAGAGCTCAATAAAGCTAACCGTGGGCTGATGGAGTTTCAGGAAATGCTCAAATGCGACGAAAAGTTTCTGTGGAACCTGCTGTCACTGACGCAAGAAGGCAATTTCAAGGCTGGCCGCTTCGCTTTAATTAGTGCTGACGAAATGATCATTGCGCATACCAATGAAACCGAGTATAAGTCGTTTATTTCTAATAAAAAGAATGAAGCGCTCCAGTCCCGCATGATTGTCATGCCTGTTCCGTATAACCTTAGAGTGTCGGAAGAGGAAAAAATCTACGCGAAGCTGATCGCCCAGAGTGATATGAATCATGTGCATATTGCGCCGCATGCGCTGCGTGCCGCTGCTATTTTCTCCATCCTGACCCGTCTTAAAGAGAGCAAAAAACAAGGCATGGATCTGATCAAGAAGCTGCGGATGTATGATGGTGAAGAGGTCGAGGGCTACAAAGAGGCCGATCTTAAGGAAATGCAAACGGAGTATTTAGATGAAGGCATGTCCGGAATAGATCCGCGGTATGTTATCAACCGGATTTCCAGCGCTTTGATCAAAGGTGATCTGCAGTGCATGAACGCACTTGATGTGCTCCGGGCGATTAAGGACGGCCTGGATCAGCACCCATCGATTACAAAAGAGGAGCGGGAGCGGTATTTAAACTTCATCTCCATTGCTCGCAAAGAATATGATATTTTGGCAAAAAGCGAAGTGCAAAAGGCCTTCGTCTACTCCTTCGAGGAATCAGCCAAGACATTATTTGAGAATTATCTCGATAATATCGAAGCCTTCTGCAATTGGTCCAAAATCCGTGATCCGCTGACGGATGAGGAAATGGAGCCAGATGAGCGGTTAATGCGTTCGATTGAAGAGCAAATTGGTATCTCTGAGAATGCGAAAAAAGCGTTCCGTGAAGAGATCCTGATCCGTATTTCCGCGTATTCACGCAAAGGGAAGAAATTCGAGTACAACAACCACGACCGCCTGCGGGAAGCGATTGAGAAGAAGCTATTTACAGATCTCAAAGATATCGTCAAAATCACCACCTCGTCCAAAACACCGGATGAAAGTCAGCTCAAACGGATCAACGAAGTATGCGCCAGACTTATTGATGGGCACCACTACTGCCCAATTTGCGCTAATGAACTGCTGAAGTATGTGGGAAGTCTGCTTAATCGGTAATAAGAATAATTGAACGTTTGCGGGCCGCCATTTGGCGGTCTTTTTTTACTGTCAGGATAATTACGTACATCAATACGTGAAATTGTGTGGAATGAGGCTAGGATGATGAGTCTGAAAAAGTAATGAATGAA
This sequence comes from Paenibacillus sp. UBA6285, assembly GCA_002438345.1. Taxonomy (GTDB): domain Bacteria; phylum Bacillota; class Bacilli; order Paenibacillales; family Paenibacillaceae; genus Paenibacillus_AQ. The sequence continues at coordinate 3,349 of DJUJ01000153.1, read as the reverse complement.
CCATGACAAGTGGCACGGGTAGCAGCCCTTTTAAGAAAAACCTGCAAAGTACATTTTTCATGCTGCAAGTATTTATAAAACTAGTAATTCCTGCAAGTGGATTGGATAGCTAAAGCTAAAGAGATTGTTAGATAATGCAGCTCAGCAAAACTGGAACAATCCTCCTCGCTCGCAGTTGATATAATGAAATCACCGTACGGGGGAAGGCTGGTGCTGCACTTGAATTACAGTAAAGATATAGAGAAATGTGTTGATTATATTGAAACTCATATCAAAGAAAATATAACAGTGGAAGAAATAGCCGCTGAGGTCGGATATTCGGTGTATCATTTTTGCCGAGTGTTCAGTTTATGCAAGGAAATGTCCGTGATGGAGTATGTGCGGAGCCGGAAGTTATCTTTAGCGTCGATTGAATTGTTTGCCGGCAGAAGTATCATTGATATTGCGCTGGACTATGGTTTTGAGACACAAAGCGGCTTCACTAAGGCCTTTCGCAAGGCTTTTGGCTATAGTCCGACACAGTATGCCGCACGGATGGACGGATTTACTAAAGGAAAAACACTATTTGAAATCGGAGGTTTTATAATGAACCCTGTTATTGTTCGCAAGCCTGCTTTTAAGGTCGCTGGGTATGGGATCCAAACCAATGTTGCGGGAAGTATGTACACCAAGGATATTGCTTCTTTTTGGAGCCATTATGAGGGTGAGAATCTGGAGTCCAAAATGTATAAAATACTAAACCCGCCTAAACACGGGGAAGTCGGTTTGTGTATTCCTTCCTCAGATAATGGCAATGCCACTTATCTTCTAGGTGTTATTGTTGAGGCCTACGTCAAGGTAGAGGATGATATGCTGACGATGGATGTGCCAGAGGCCGAGTATGCCGTATTCACAACACCGCCAGTGGATACTTCAACGGATACAGAGCAAATACAGTTTGCACAGGTTATAAAAAGCACATGGAAGTACATCTTCGAAGAATGGTTTAAGGACAGTGGTTACGTCTATGATGACAGTAAGCTGGATTTCGAATTCTATGACGAACGCTGCCATTCGCGGCCGGATACGGTGATGGAGATTTATGTTCCCGTGAAAAAATCGACCGAATAATTGAACGAAATAATAAAGCATAGGCAAAGGCAAAGGCTGCTCGGTGATGATCGTAACTTCGGGAATGTTTGGACTTTCGGTCGCTGTTGTCTCTGGATTTATTGATTACTCCTTAGCGGATTAAATCCAGAAACAAAGGCGAACGCTACGCTCCTACAGTTCCAAACTTCCCTACGTTACTCTCACCTCAGCAGCATTTGCCAAGTTCTAATTATTCAGTCGATACGGGGGTATCGACGCAAGGTCCGCAGCGGGTTATACGCTGCGGGCTTTCTTGTTATAGGTCAGACTCATACTTCATCCCCACCAAATAAAGAGCGGCAGACCAGGACGTACTACGCGTCCTGGTCTACCGCTTTGTTTTTCAAGTAATAGAGCTGTATTCTCTTAGTCCTCTTTAAATAAACTTCCGCTGCACCTTCTTGCCATCATATGAAAACCGCGCCTTTTTATCTTCTACAACTGTCTGAAGATGAACGGTCCGACCCCATAACGAATAGATATGCGGGAGCGTGCGCTCCAAATACTTCAGATCTAGCTCGATACTTTCGTAGCGGTGGGTTATAAATAACTCGCCATTCTTTTCGAAATCAGCATCCTCTATGACCAAGTATGGAGAGCCGCCATTGACCCTGGCGAGCACAAGCTGATCGCGTACATTTTCCCATGCTTTGTCGGTGATCTTCCATTCCGGCCCTTTTTTCTCGAAAACATAAAGATCGAGGTCGTTCACCAATTCTTTAGACAAATAGCTGCGAATAAAAGAGGTATCGGATTCCAGCTCTCGCACCTCAAATATTTTCTCGCGGTCCCAGCGGCGTTCGATGTCTTCGAAGATTTTTAGACCAAGATAGTATGGATTCAGGCTTTGCCGTGAGGGCTGCACGACGGAGGAATTTAGTTTAGCGTATTCAACGGTTTCCTCTACGGTCAGATCCAGTTCACGGACGATGCGCTGATGCCAGTACGAAGCCCAGCCTTCGTTCATGATCTTCGTCTCCATTTGTGGCCAGAAGTAGAGCATTTCGTCATGCAGCATCGTCATAATGTCACGCTGCCAATCCTCCAAAACGGTGGAATATTGCTGGATGAACCAGACAATATCTTTTTCCGGCTCAGGTGGGAAAGCGCGGTTTCCGGATGGTGCTTCCTGTGGTCCAGAATTGCTTTTGTCTAGGTTCCATAATTCGTCGTAAGGATTGGATGATTTGGAGCCGCCTGGAGGGGCATCCTTGAGTTCCTTCATTTTAGCTTCCAGTAGATGGGTTTTACCTAGTTTGCGCGGCTGGATCAAGCTGGGATCTATATGCTCTTGAATGGCCAGCACGGAATCAATGAAGCTCTCCACAGCATCGGTGCCGTAGGTTACTGAATAGCCGGCGATCCGATCCGCTGTAGCTGACATACTCTCGACCATGTCTCGGTTGGACATGGAGAAACGCATGTTATTTTTGAAAAAATCACAGTGCGCTAGCACGTGTGCTACGATGAGTTTGTTTTGAATCAGCGAATTCCCGTCGAGAAGGAAGGCATAACAAGGATTGGAGTTAATGACGAGCTCGTATATTTTACTCAGCCCGAAATCGTATTGGGATTTCATTTTGTGAAACGTTTTTCCGAAGCTCCAGTGACCAAACCGTGTAGGCATTCCATAAGCGCCGAATGTATAAATAATATCTGCGGGGCATATTTCATAACGCATGGGATAAAAATCCAAACCAAAGCCCGTGGCTATTTCCGTAATCTCGGCGATTGCCCGCTCCAGTGCATTAATTTCTCCGCTTGGCATGTTTCTGTTGCTCCTTCCTATATTTCTGTAAAGCCAACCTGAATAAACCCTCACTAAATGGGGTCTGGCTACCTGTAAATGGGTCGATCAATGTAGTTTATATTATGTATATGGGTGGGAGTAGGGGAGTATGACGGGAGGGTTGAATTAGTAAGTAGCTTGTTGAAATAGATAATTTATAGGACAAAAATAGCCTAACCCACGGGCGTTTCTGATTGTGGAAATTTCATCTTTACGTTCCTTCTGAGCTTGCTGAAGTGGGACAGAACGCCTTCGTCTTTTTTAATTATTGAGGTCACTATCAGGCAAGTCGAAGCTTTGATCCTCCTCGGCATAATAACGCAGTCCTACCGTAAGATTGTTTATGTTACAATGAAATTAGGTATTTCGGCTTAATTTTCAATAATTTTATTTTAAATTACTTTGTAATTCAACTTTCGCACCTAGAAA
>DJUJ01000149.1 GCA_002438345.1 Paenibacillus sp. UBA6285 | reverse complement strand
ATCTACACTTATCAAGCCAATGATCAATTCCAGTTGAAATTCATTATTCCAAACTCGACAGGTAAGGTGGGCCACATCTCCGTGTTTAGTGAATAGGATTCCACCAATAATATGGCTGGGGAAGGAGGCTGATAATAACCGTAATATTCGAAGAGAGCAATAATGCAGAGAATTCTGTGGATTGCTCTTTTTATATGTTCATTTCCATCTGGAGTACACCGTAGGCTGACTGATATAATGAGGCCATGGAGTGGATTCGGGGGAAGGAGAGGCTCTACCATGCAGCTAGAATTAAACGAAAGTGAATATAAAGTGACCACAGAAGGAATAACGATAGAGTTGTTCCCCAAAGAATTCACGCTGTTTCAGTTCTTGTATAACAATAGAGGGCGTATTTTCAGTCGAGAACAACTGCTGGATAAGGTATGGCCGATGGAATACCCAGTAGAGCGAACGGTAGATGACCATATTTATCGTATTCGTAAAAAACTTGGAAGTCTTCAAGGGATGGATATTAAGACCGTTCGTGGATTTGGATATAGTCTGACTATGCAGGAGCCTTCGGTAGCAATGACCAATCCGACCACATATGACTCAGAGATGCAAGAGACGATGCGGGAGATATTCGTAAAATACCATCAATACGGTCAAGGTCGATCCATGTTAACCTTAGCGCGACAACAAGATGTTTTGGGTTATGAGATGGATCCGTTCTATTCGATCTATATTCATTTTGTACAGGGAGACTTAGAATGGCTGCTGAACACAGATGAAGTTGGGATAGAGGAGCGATTCTATTCGCTGTTGATATGTTATATGTTTTTGGATGATCCGAAGAACAAACTGGATTTTTGCGAGCAAGTACTTGAGAAAAAGATCCTCTTACCTCCTCAGCACAAAGAGCTGGAGATCCTTAATATTCTGGACTTATACACGCTTGCTGGACAACCGGAAAAAGCACTGGAACGATTAAAGATAACACATCAGGTGATCAAAGAGCCTGGGTATGAGAACTTCATTCCGGTAACGGCAATCTCAGAAATGTTTGTACACTTGTGGATGGGTACTGAGGATCANNGAAGCGCTTTTGCTGGAAAAGCCCTTTTTGCGTGAGATCGGCAGTTATAAAGTTGTAAGGGGATTATGGTTGTTACGGCGCAAGTCTTGGATTGAAGCAGAGCAACTATTGGATGATGCGCTTCAGGTGCTTGAGATGTCGGGGTTCGTACCGATGCGGATATATGCATTATACCGAATGGTTCACTATTGTAACGAGTTTCCACCCAAGCTAGCCTTGCATCACAAATATGCAGAATTATTTGAACGAGAGAAGGAAGATCGGGGATTCCATCGGTTAGAGCAATCTTTGGAAACCGTGCTTATGAATATTGTGACAGCTCTCTGATAATTCTCTGACAATTCTCCGTTACATTAAGAACATGCTTCATATTTTCTTAAATGTAACTTGGAGGAATGTCCGATGAATGCTTCATCACAAGCAGGAACGAGCCTGTTAAAGAACAAAGTATTTATGCGTGTGTACAGCGCATTTGCGACAGCAACTTTTGGAGATTGGTTCGATGCACTGGCGATTCAGGTCCTCGTAGGGTACCGTTGGCAGGCTAGCCCGCTAATGCTGGCTTTGATTCCGGTCTCTATGGCTTTACCTGGGATTCTGCTCGGTTCCGTGGCAGGGGTAGCGGCTGACCGACTGAATAAACTGAAGCTAATGCGGATGTGTGATCTGCTTACGGCATTGTTAACTGTACTAGTGCTGTTCGCTCCCGGCATGGTGTGGTTGCTTCCTCTACTGATGTTGCGAGCTGCTATCTCCACGTTAAACGTACCTGCCCAGCAGTCGATGACCCGGAGTATGGTCAGAGAGGATCAGCTTCTTCAAGCGACCTCACTTAACGGAATTGTAAATCAGGGTTCCAAAATCGCCGGACCTTTGCTTGGAGGTTTCGCGTTGTCTGTGCTTACGCCACAATGGTGCATATTGATCAATGCTTGTCTCAGAGGTTGCTCTTACCTGCTTCTGCTGACAGTAAAGAACAGTGAGGTAGGTCAAGTCAGCTCAGATCAGGGCGCTAAAGAGGAGGAGGTTCCCCTCCGAACCATGTGGAAGGAAGGCTGGGGCTTTATGCTGTGCAGTAGACTGCTTCTAAACTGCATGCTTTTTGGCTTAGTTGGTGCGTTGGCCATTCAGATGATCGATTTTCAGTTCACTAGTTTATTCAGAATGATTGCACCTTCTCAGGAATCTATGCTGGGATGGCTTGTGGCGGCGTCTGGCGTGGGTGCTATATTCATGATCATGGTCATGAACAAAATGAACCGGGGAACAGGCTACGCCTGGAAGCTTGGTGCGGGTTATGCACTTATTGGTGTATCGGTCGGAGGGCTTGGCCTGCTTCAGCCGGGAGTCTCCAGCCTACCTGTAATGCTGCTAGGATTCGTACTGGGTCTCGGAAACGGAATGTTTATGATCACGTTCAATTATTGTTTGCAAAAAGAAACACCTCCGCACATGACAGGGCGTGTGTTCGGTATTCAAAGTACCATTCTAAGCGGAGTTATGATTGGCGCTCCACTCCTTGGCGGTATGCTGGTTCAGGCCGCTGGACCTAGTCGAATATTTTTGAATTTTGGCATCGTAATTGCCTTGATTGGTGTGCTTGGAATGATGTTTGGACGCGTGCTGTGGCCTAAGGAGAAAGAGAAGAGTGATAGCTCAGCGGAGTAACCTAGGAAGGTTGAAGTGATGGAAACTTGAAGATGCTGATTTGTTCGGAAATGAGCTTGCGAAAGTGTGGAGTGAAGGCCGGGCAAACTAGCCAGCTAGAAAGCTTGAGTAGCATAGCTACCTAGCATTTAGTTGCAGAATGTGCAATTAAATTCTTTTCCATCGCTCAAAGCGGACTTTAGTTGTATTTAGTGCAGCTATAATTTGATTTTCTCCCTTGTAGGCTAGGAATGATGATTTTTAGTTGCACAAACTACACTTATACGCTCATCGGATGTCTTTTTACGATTAATAGTTGTATATAGTGCACTAGACATGCGCAAAAGC
>DJUJ01000195.1:11363-14142 GCA_002438345.1 Paenibacillus sp. UBA6285 | reverse complement strand
TTTTTCTAGGTGCGAAAGTTGAATAATTTATTATTGTCTTTTTGAGGTTTTTCGTGGATTTAATTTTCATGGGAGTTGAACCACCAATATCTGATTTTAACTGCCATTTCCATCGTTGAAAAGATTCAACCATTATATTCAGGATGGTTATGTCTTGAACATCCAAATAAATAACAACTTGAACTCAAAGATGTTGAAAATTTCAACGGTGGAATAAAGCCTCTAGAAATCATATTTATAATATTTTCATATTCCTGTTTGTCATCTTCTAATTGCTTAATGTATGTGGCTTTTTCACTCTCTGTCCAATCCTCATTGCATTGAACTACGTGTTCTTCCTGAATATCGTTTATTTTTAATTGAATACATTCGTTCGCTATTTCAACCGCACGATTCAATGAATTTGTTTTTATTAATGAATAAATATACCTACAGATCCAATCTGGAGTCTTATAATATGTGTCCCATGATTTTTCAAACCAACGGACTGCCTCAGAAAAACATTGCAACTCAAAGTACAGTTCAGCAACATGAACTTCTCCGACGAATTCATCATCACTTTCCGAAAAGGCATCCAATTTACATTTTGCTTCGGTCGCTTTACCGATTTCAATTAAACATTTTATGTGACTATACATTGTGTAATCAGAAGGCTCGGCACTTTTTAGAAATAAAGCTGAAGCTTCATCCAATTCCCCAAGATGATATTTAGCTATGGCTAAATTATTATATGCTTCTTTGGAAGGCTCGATTGCGATGGAGTTCAACAATACATTCGAGGCATCTTCCCATCTTTCCAACGCAACATTTATTTCACCTGAAAGGTTGTAAGGAAAATGCGAAGCTGGATTTAGAATAATTGCTTCTTTAACTAATTCCAGAGCAGATTCTGCGTCACTTTCTTCGTGATAATAAATCCAAGCAAGGTTCGTTAAAGACTGAACATTTCTCGATTCATTCAAAGCTTCTTTGAAAAGAGCCAAGGCTGCATCATATTCATTACGTTCGAAATATTCGATGGCTTTCTGGTTAATATTCAACTGGTTCCTCCCGTCAATTCACTCAAATGTTGAATATGAAGTTTACTTAAAATAAATTATATCACTGATTTCAAAACCTTTTTCGTCAACCTGATTGTGCCCGTTGTTTCATTAAGCTAACCTGCCCGTTCGATAACACAATTAGAAGATGAATTAGCAATCCTCTCAGCCAGTGTGCTTTTACCTGATCCTCCGCAACCATCAATGCCAATCAGCAACGTGGAACTTTTTCTTGGATGGTTTTCTATCCAGTCACTCCGCTCATCAAGGTTTTCTTTCAACAAGTCGTAAATCTTGATAATGTTAGTCAGCCATATTCCCACCTTCTGACAAGGATATCCTCGCTTTTATCTGTGCAGCTGAGAGAAATGATTGTGCATCAAATGAAGAATAACAGCCTGGAGTTCTAAATCGCATCGCGTGAGGAGATCGGGTGATATATCCTTTTCCCGCATGTTTTTTTCAAAGCAGGCGAACAAAGCAATATATGTCAAATAAGCAACGGTTGCCTCTGTTATTTTATTCCTAAGGAGGTTATAAATTGAGCTACAGTCCGATCATCTATGAGTCTATTGCCTTTATAGAGACGCATTTGCACGAAGAATTGTCGCTAGAGGGCATGGCTAAGTTTGCAGGGTTTTCAAAGTATCATTACCATCGGATTTTTCAGCAAGAGGTTGGAGTGACCGTATCTGAATATATCCGATTTCGTAGAATTGCAAATTCGTCCAACATGTTACTGTTCACAGATAAAAAAATTATAGATATTGCCATCTATTATCACTTTGAAAGCCAAGAATCGTTCACCCGTTCTTTTAAGAAATACTATCAATTACCGCCAGGGCAGTATCGCAAAATCATGGGCAAACTAACGATGCAAAGGGAGGAAATGAAAATGAAAAATGAACAATTATTAAAAGGATGGCAGTTAAGCGGAAGTCACCCCTTCAATTATCAGATGGGGATTGACCGGGAAACCTTCCATCAAGGGAAAGCGTCCGGATTTTTAAAGTCGGTTACAGTGGTGCAGACGGAAGGCGAATTTGCAACGATGATGCAGCAATTCAAAGCGAACAAATATATGGGCAAAAGATTAAAGCTCTCAGGGTTTATCAAAACAAAGGCAGTGAGCGGGTTTTGCGGGTTCTGGATGCGAGTCGACGATGCTCTTCATGATGTAATGCAATTTGATAACATGAGTGACCGCCCCATTATCGGAGATACGGAGTGGAACCATTACAGCATCGTGCTGGATCTGCCGGATAATAGTGCCGTGATTGCTTTTGGTGTACTGCTCTCCGGAAGCGGGCAGGTCTGGATTGATGGGCTGCAATTCGAGGAAGTGGATACCAAGGTACCTACGACGAATATTGATTTTTCGTGTGATCTTCTAGACGAGCCTATGAATTTATCGTTTGAGGAGTAAAGAGTTGTTGCAGAATGAATGATGCTAAAAAACAAAGCCTTGGCATTGTCATCGGTCTTGTGATCGTTACGGCCGTGATGGCTTCAAAGTGGTTGATGGGTAATATGTTCGTGAGCTTGGTAAAGGATATTTTTAATTAAAGTCCAATAGAAAAAGTAGCAGTTAGCTGTTCTTGTCACCCGACACTAATCATATTCTTGTCATAGTCACAGGAGTGTTCGACAAGAATATGATTATCAACTACAAAAAGCCGGCTGCTTCATTCTTTATTCAACTATTGTTCTTCGTTAGTAACTGCAGATTTAATTTTCAT
>DJUJ01000195.1:0-11316 GCA_002438345.1 Paenibacillus sp. UBA6285 | reverse complement strand
GGAATAAATATTGTATAAATTGAACGTGCAAAAAGCCTTTCCCAATGTGGGAAGGCTTCTTTATTTTGCATGCGCTGTAATGATGAAAATCCCTTCTCGACCCATATTTCGTTAAATGGGCGCCTCCGATTCCGCAACAGACGACTGCACATTGATCAATCCAATTCAGCGCGGGAGAATAAATCCCTAAATACGGCATCGTCCTCGCAAGCATCCTTAAATTCAATCGCAAATTTTTGCAAAGCCTCTCTATTGTCGGAATAAGCGCAGAACATAGAGGCTTCCGGGTCAAAATGCACGACATCCGCTAGATGAGGCATTCTTTCCTCAAGAAAAACAGCAGCCACAGAATCCCAATCGTAACCTCCGCCTTCAAAACCCTCGTCTGCCCTTGTTTGAAAAACTTCATTTTTATAAGTACCGACATCCAAAATCATGGATATATTTCCGCTATCATTCTCTATTAACCGAAAAGGTTTCATCCTCTCTGCAAAATTCCGTTCGCTCGCTGTCTGCACGGTCTTCGACTTCTTATGATTACGTTTCTTTTGCTTTCCGATACTATTAAGGCTCCAANNTTTTATCCTCGGGGTCAAGTCTATTCGCGATTTCAAACTCTCTTACTGCTTCCTCATACTGCGACAGGTAATAATAGGAATAACCCAAACGGAAATGCCAAAGAGGGTCGTTCTCACCTTGCTTATCAATCGTCAAAAGCTGCTGCACCGCTTCTTCGTAACGTTCCAGATTGTTCATCGCTCTTGCCAAATGGCCGACTGCATCATAATCTCTTTCTTGTTCAGAAATTTCCAAAATTGCGGCTATAATTTTTTCATATTCGTTATCTCGATGCCAAAGGTTTAGCTGCTCCAAAAGGGCTTTTTCCATTATTCTACCTCTTTTTGTTATGGGTATGAGGCTGCTGACTATTAATTACCATGAATGCGAAAAGACCGCTGCTGTCCTCCTCTACGGGCGTGATAGATAGCGGTTCTTCATTTACAATTCACCTTCCATATACTTGATAAGGTACATTTCAGGCTGCGCCAAAAACTCCGCAAAGCTGCAAAAGTCCGCATACTCCTTATGTTCCACGTCATAACAGCCTATTTGACCTTTTTTCTTCGGATTCCACACTAGATACAGATGGGAGTAATTATCGATATCGGCTGACAGACGCAGCAGCTTTTGCCGGCCGACCTTCATCTCAATCGTATCGGTCAATGTGAAGAAGTCGATATACGCAATTTCGTATTCATTCGGCGCGAGCTCAAGGCGAAGCTTGTCTCCGGTAAGAAAGCCGGCCAGTTCATCGGACAATTTATATTTTTGCAGCTCGTACTTTTTATTCGCCACATCATGAAACTCGGTAGGTTCCAAAGATTTCAAATAGTCAGCCAGCTCGGTATGCTTATTGCCGACCACTATCGTATACGGCCGTTCACCGTCTTTTTCCGCTAAGGTAACGTCAGCGCCGCGTTCAACCAAGTATTTCACCATAGCCAGATTGCCCATACGCGCTGCAACCGTTAACGGGGTTGCTTGATAAGGATAGACCATATCAGGCTCGTTATAATTAATGTCCACCCCATGATCGAGTAAATACACGACTGTCTTACGGTCATGGTCCGACACGGCTGTGCGCAATACAGCACCGGCATGCTGCTTCATATCCAACCCAAGCTCGTGGATGAGCGGGATATTCTTTTTGTTGCCATAGTAGGCTTGAGAATACGCGCCTGATTTGACTTGATTGGGCTTGTCCAGCTTGGCGCCTTGCGCTGCAACGTAGCGAACGACGTCTTCCTTGCAATAGCGTACTGCCAGCAAAAAAGCCGGATTATTTTTGACATTCAGATTGACGCCATGCTCCACCAGCAGCTTTACAACATCCAATCTCTCCGATACAAGAGCCAGATCCAGCGGGCTTAACGTCGTATATTTGCTAAGTACGATGCCCTCTTCAATATCCCAGCCCGCCGCAATTGCAGTCTCCAGAGCCGGCATATTTCCTTCGTATATATGCATCGCAATTTCCGGCAGCTCTGCGAACTTCCCTATATCTTTCAGAGTGATCATCCATTATCCTCTCCCGCCTCGAGTCTTATGAAGAGTATAGAGAACTGCATGGCAAAAAACAACAGACTTAGGGCTTATTAGGGCGGGCAAGTATAACTTGATTCAGCATTGCCTACAAAAACGCGCCGAAGTAAAATTCCATCGCTTCCCGAGAGTAACCGTCACTCCCCTGCCATCCCGCGACGGAGTTAAAATCATGTGACCCGCCTCGAAGCTTACGGGGCGTATCGCGCTCAACAAGCAATCTGGCATATCCCCATATTTCCATAATGACATCACGCTCCTGCTTGCTTGAAGGAACCGTATCCTTCCAACGCTTCTCCAACTGCCTGGCGCTTTCATGATCGGCACAGCCCTGAATCGCTTCGGTCATTTTCTGGAGTATAGCAACATCCTCATTGGTAACCTCGTACTCTTCTTCTTTGCTGAATAATTCGAGATCCAGCCAGCAATAAAGAAGGTAGTTCAAACGGACACCTCCCCATTTAACCCGCTCGAAATTCAGTACGTTCAAATCCTCATTTACATAATCCCGGTTAGACATGATACGGTGGAAATTGCAATCCCCGCAGCTGCTGTAATTAGGCCGCACTACGCTCCGTTGTCCGTATGTATGGAGAGGTAATCCGGAAGTCAGAGCCCAGCTCGAAAGGGCACTTCGCAAATAGACTTTTTTCGTAGACAGACTGTGCAGAAACGCAGCAGCTACCTGTTCTTTGGTAATCGTTTGATTTAATTCTTGCAGCCGATTAACCAATTCATTATGCGTAATCGTTATGGGATCGAACATCAGCCCTTTGCTATTGGCATAATCGAAATCCTCGCCGGCAAAAGCATTCGGCCTACTCTTCCACCCGCTGGAAGACCAGAAGGTGTCCAGCAAAATTTTTTTCGCCTTTTTATCCAAAATATCACTTCCTTGCCCGGTCCAAGACCGTAATAACATGCACCTTCATCATTTCTATAATCAGACTAGCGAGCTTAACTACCGTTCACAAGGAGCTTTCGGCCCACAGCACCTGCTATGAATTACTCTGTTGCATAACCACTACTCCCATTCAAGTAAACACTTTCTCGAATGCGCGTATGCATTTTCCGTCCCTCGTAGTGTCCAATACCGTGAACCTGATCACCGAGAATAACGATCCGAAGCCTTCGTCGTCCAATAGATCCCGCTACCAGCCAGCCACCTTCTCCGGATCGTTCCGAAACACGCCGCAGCCGTACGCTCCCAAGGCAAAGGTTTTATCTTCCTTGTGGGCGAATATCGCCAAAGCCAACCGCATGCGGTCTTTCATTACGCGTTCCGCTTTTTGGCGGTCCTCCCCCTTAAGCAAAACCTGTCCATAGTTCAAGGCAGGCTAACGATGCGACGACTTCTGCCGATTTATCATAATATCCTTCTTTATGTAAGAGATTGATAGCCATAATGCAATCATTAATTTTATCTTTCATAGATATCATCCCTTCTACTAGATTTGTCAGGTGTCTCCCAGCGACTGTTACGTTTCCGTCCAAGGCCAATTCGTTCCACATTAACGTATTCTCCATAAAACCGCTTCTACGATGGCCTCGCTTTATCCGCAGCAGTTCTTCTCGATTTCGTAGCTGAGAACAATGAGCTGATATTTACGAACTTCGGTACCCCCCGCTCTACTCTACCTATCTATACTATCACAATGTGGAAAATTATGGACAATATTGTCACCTTTACTCATAAGAAAAACCCCTAAAACCAAAGATCTTAGAGGTTCACAACTCACACCATCCCACATCCCTACATTACTCCCACGAGTTTCCCCCAACAAAATTTTTTGCCCTACTTGTGATATGGTTCAGCTTACGTACTTCTTCTGTAAGGCTATTTAACTTATTGATGACATTCTGAAGTCCCAATTCTGTTGACTTCTTGAAATAGAAAATTTCAAATTACTACTCCCAGTTTTGAGAGAACCCGATCCATTTCATCAAAATGTTCTTTGTCACTTGAAGCATAGATCAAATCAAAACTATCGTTATTTTTCATTACTGTTATTATGCTGTCATCGTAATTCCCATAAAATTCGATGCCAATCCAATGCCGAAAGGAAATACCTTTATTATTAAAATTTTCACGAATAAAATCCAAGTCGGTTTGTTCAATGGAATAGAACGATTCACAGCCGTAATCAAGAGCGAATACGGTTTGCAAATAGGCCATCGCATGAAAAAAATCGGTCAATGTTTCAAAATCCTTTTTCCATACCTTTTCATCGTAACTCATATAGACAGGGGGATTGGACCTGGATAAATCGTTCTTATGGATTCCCCAAACACAGACACGTTGATTCTCGCAATAAATATTCGTTATGTTTGAAGTATTGGAGTTGCTCGGGTTTGATCAAACTATCTTGCGTATGATTCAGCCGCTCGTCTTTACCGAGTTCCAAATAATAATCTATAAACACCTGGGGCAATTCACCAAAATTATTTTTAATGGTTTGTATCTCGTCACGACTAAACCCATTTCGTTTCGTAATATGAAACAGCTTTTTAATCATTGTAAAATCAGTCATCCGCATCACACCTTATCCTTGTATAATACTCCATCGATTGACTTAAGAATATTCCAAGTCGGTCTCCTTAACCATCAAGAGAGCATATCATACACCCATTACCATATCTTTACTCCACTATCCTGCCCGTTACTCCAACAAAGCAAAAGGGGCTGTTTCCAAGCAAGCTGCTTAACTCTCGTTCCTCGTTAGGTTAGTGAGGCTGCCGACAAAAGTTCTAAAGGCCTCAATCCTTCCCTTCATTCAAGAAAAAAGGACGCTTTTTTCAGCGTCGCTTTAGCCTATAATTTGGAAATGTCGCTTGGCATTCTGCCTGTGCGTTGAATGGTACGAATCTGAGAAGTTGTTATCCGGAATCCTACCAGAATAAACGACGAGGTTAGATTGTTAAAGTTAAAAGCTCGTAAGTCTGAAATGTTCTGGCTACCACGGAAAATTCGAAAATTCCCTGTAAAGTTGCGGCCTGAAAACAGTACTAACGTAACTTGACTAGGAATTACAACATTTCTTAGCCGAAAACTGGAGATGATGTTGTTAAAACCGAATAAGCCCAGATTAGAAACTGCCACGCCTCGTCTAAATGTTAGACTTCTTCCAGTATCGTTAAAACACGAGAGAAAAGTAACTCTAACATTTCGATTAAATATTAATCCCATCCCTTTCACTCTCCTTAACTTAAGATAGTAACAGTGTATGAATTGGTTAATATATTTGCTTGGACTTATGCTATTAATCTAGAACTCTCCCGGATATCGTATCCTACCCAATCGCGACGAGGCTTCCAGTCCATGTCTGCCCTTAAGCATAGCAAAAGCGATGGATACCGCTCCATCGCTCGTTATGTATTATTGGTTGTGTTAAACTGCCAGTTAATTCAATGAACATCAAAGAGGAGCTGTCCTTCCCCGTAAGTTTAATGACGCATCGTGAGTGTAATTTTTTTTAATCCAATGCTATATTTTCCATCAACACTCCCTCCACATTTCTCACAACCCTTGCGCCATAAGGTACTATCTTTAGATCATCGCACCACTCACAAATGAGTACCTCAACTCATATTCTGGATCTCCGCAATTTCGAATATTATGTAATGTATCAACAATTTAAAAAAGGCGAACGATTAGGTTCACCCGAAATTGTAAACTCACCTATATTTTCTTTTTAAGAATTAACAAGCACAAGTTATTGCTTTTAAATTTCTTATAGCAATAGCATTTAGTCGAAGTGCTTCTACTATTGACTCTCTTACTGCTTGCACTTCAAATCTGGCAATAGGCAATCTACAAAGATTATCATCGATTCTTTTAAGACTTTCTTTCAAAACCATTCTTTGTTTACGCAAAGCATTTAAAGCTCTTTGAATTCTTCTCTTCTCTGCAGCAGTCATAAACTACCACCTCTTTTCGATTGTGATAGTATATGAGATGCTAATTCCTCCTTTTCTGCTTGTACAATCCGGAAGCTAAATGATTGATTTTACTATTTTTCACTAATCTCCATGATAGGAACGGACCAATCTACATTGGTATGCAATCGGTTAACTATCGTGCGTATTAATTGAAGCTGGTCAGGGATCTTAGTAAGTCCCGCAGCACGGAACTCAAAAAAATTCTTTTTGTTATTTGACTGTGATTCAACAATTACAATATAACCATCTTTCCATCCCGATCCTCTGATTGAAGAAACACCTTGTCCTGAAAGGGGATACTCTCTACCCTCAAGATCCTGTAATATCCATTCACTCTTCATAGTCTCATTTCTGAATCTTCCACTAAAGTGTAATGAACCCTCCTGCTCAGAGCCGTTGGTATTTGGTGGTGATTCCACTGTAAAATCATTTAACATCAGCTCATCTCCATCAAATGCAAAGGGAATCGGATGTTCTTTCAACTTGGAAGGCTCAAATTGTACCGTCGATCCGTCCTTCTCAGTAATGAAATATCCATCAAATACGAAAGTATATGATGTATCCAGTGGTAAATATTTAAAGGTATAACTCCAATGCATGAATCCAGGTTTATCACCAGGCATCGAAGATCGCGACATTGTACTATCCTTATGAGGGACTTTTCTAGTATTAACACTATGAATCTCTTCTCCCGCACTATCCTCGAAATGGAACTTCAACCCCTGCTGCTTCCATAGTTCACCTGGAGAACGCTCCAACGCCTCTTCACTCAACTCCGTATCAAATTCAAAACGGACACCTTGAACCATACGCGTTATTCTTTTCAAGGTCACGGTCAATCCATCCGGCGATGTGTAGCTACCCTTTATTGGAGTTGAGGTTGTTTGTTTATTCGCTTCAGTCATATCCATCGAAAAATTGAAATTCCAATCTCCTTGAAGAATAGGATTACTACTTCCCTTTCCCCCCAATTTAGTAATATGACCTTCGATCGTGATGTGATCGGTTTGCAAAGGCTCCGAGAAATTAACGATCATATAGTAAAAATCCTCGGTATATCCCATATCGTATAAATCTCCTACGACCTTTCCATGATCATCTTTAATTTCAATCTTATTTCCGTTTTCGTCACTAAGAACCAAGCGATGTCTGTCATGCTTTCCGTTCGGTCTGAACAACTGTAGCGCAACAATTACACGAGTTGGATCCGCTACAGCTTCATCTATTTTTATCGTATAACCCTTATCCTTCACCTTAATATTTGGATGTTCAACCAGCCCAAACTCTTGCGCTCGCAACAGACCAATGTCCACATTATTTTTCACAAAAAGTGAACGTAAAGTTTCCGCCAATGTGGGTACAGAATATAAAATTACGGCACTCAGAACAATCAGTAACAATACAACGCCCATAGTTAATCTTAGAAATTTTATCCTCTTCGGATTATTTCGCTTCTTGCCCCGTACCGTTACTTGTTCAAGCTCTACAAGTTCTATTGAAGCCATTACTTGAGCTGTAAAAGAATCTGCTAGCTTCTCCTCAAATAAAGCTTGCGCCCACTCCTCTTGTTCTTCTAATAGTGTATGATAGATCAAATTGCATTGGGCACAAGCAGCGATATGATCAGCGACTTCCAAAGACTGGGAGGTGGGTGAGCTTAGGATGTATTGCTCGATCTCAAATGGACTTAAGCACTTCATCGCTTTTCACCTCCGAGTGAGACATGATTTGCTTCAAACGCTGTTTTGCACGATAAAGATCATNNATCTTACTTAATGGGACATCTAAGAAAACACACATTTCTTCATAGCTTAAATCATTAGTATAACGAAGAAACAATGTCTTTCGATAATTAGGCGGTAGTTTCTGTATTAGTTGAAGTAGCTCTGTGCGATGCTCTGAACGAATGAATTCTTCTTCCGGATTATCTGAAAGAGAAAGTTCAGTTAAATCGTCTGGTAAGCTTGCTGTAGGACGAGTCCTTTTCCACAAATCCTTCAGTAAATTAGCCGCAATCGTATATAGCCAAGCCGCAAAATTCCTATCCAAATCATGTGAGGCCAGCTTAAGATAAGCTTTCATAAAAGTCTCTTGCGTGATGTCTTGCGCATCTTGATCATTAGCCCCCATCCCTCTCAAAAGGCCATAAATTTTGTTCTTATATCGATTTACAAGAAACGAATAGTCTTCCTTATGTCCATCCAGAACATTTTGAATCCATTGCCTCTCATCCTCTTTTTCAACTTTCGGTACATGTCCCTTCACCCTTAAGCCTCCTTGAAGCACGATACTGTATAGACGATACCTATCAGAAAAACTCTCACTTTATACAAAAAAGAGTAGATCTTCAATTGTATTGAAGACCTACTCTTTTATCTAGCAATTGCGTTTAAGTACAAAATATACGAATTGATCACGAAGTTCAGCGTCCCTTTCAAACCCTAATCGCTCCATCAAAGTAATCGACCTAACATTCTCAGGTTCAACAGTAGCGTCGATAGTGGTTAGTCCCATTGTAGAGAACCCAAAATCAATGACTTCTTTCATCGCTTCGTACATAAGCCTTTGTCCCCAGTAAGCTTTAGATAAATCAAATCCAATCTCAGCAGTAAATTCTTTATCCGCTCTTCTTAAATAGTGATACCCGCATGTACCGATGAGTTCTTCCGTCCCTTTATCGAACAAGCCCCATCTACAGCCCAAATCATCGATATGGAACTCAATGATTTCTTCTGCCTCTTTTAGATCTTTACAGGGTTCGATATCCATATATCTAGTAACTTCTTCATCTGAGAAATGTCTATATACTGCTTCTGCATCCACTAGATTTAAAATTCGAAGATTGATTCTTTCTGTGTGCAATGGCGGAAACTCGAGTCTTTGATTGGTCAACTTGACACCTTCCATTTCTAAAACTGATATTGTATTTATTTGGAATAACTTCATGTTAATCGCAGTCCTTTGCTAAGGCAATAAGTTTATTCATTGCATGCAAGGCGCACAAAATCACCGCAATACCAGCGAATAAAAGAATAGTCTCCACATGGACTCTATCAGCTAGCGTACCAAACAGCACCATCCCGAGCGGCAACGCACATGAGTTCGTAACTTGAACAAGACTAAATACCCTGCCATGCCTTACTTTCTCTTTTTAATACTACTTATCCTGGTCCCTTGAGGGATAGAAATGAACTGGCTCTTCGAAACACCAATAAGCTGTGAAGTATAAATACTCGAATGTCCTGAGAACAAATAACTCACCACACAAGCGATGAACATGTATATAGCACCCTCGGAACCGAACAGCTCGATCCCCATTAAAAAACAAGCGATAGGCGTGCTAGTAGCTCCGCAGAAGACAGCAATAAAACCGAGCGCAGCCAAAAAGGGTCCATACACATGTAATATTCCAGCCAAAGCATTACCTAATGTGGCTCCAATCGCAAACAACGGAGTAACTTCACCACCCTGAAATCCTGTTCCTAAGGTAAAGACGGTAAAGATCAGCTTCCATAAAAAAGCGAACGGAGAGACATCCCCCTCAAAAGAATCCTTGATTAATGGAATTCCGAGGCCTAAGTAATCACGGGACCCTACAAGGAATACTAAGGCAATGATAATTAAACCACCTACTAAACCTTTTAACATTGGATTGCTAATCATGGCGGTGAAGGTTTTTTTTAGAAAATGAGTCAGTTCACTGAAAAGCATACTCACAAGACCAAAAATCACAGAGGCCAATACCACTTTTAGAATAATGGATAGACTTAAGGCGGGAAATTCATTCACTACATAGTGAGTATGATGAACGCCCCATAATCGAGTGGTAACCAAATCACCAACAAAGCTAGCCACAAAACAAGGAAGTAATGCCTGTTGGCTAATGAGTCCAATCGTTACTACCTCTAGACCAAATAAGGTACCGGCCAGCGGTGTTCCGAAAATAGNNGCCAAAGCCTCCACTAATCCCGCACATTAACAGAATTTTTCGATCCATTGGGCTGATTTTGATCAGCTTTCCAAACCACTCCGCGAGGCTTCCACCCATTTGTACAGCTGTTCCCTCCCGTCCGGCAGATCCACCGAATAAGTGAGTAACAAGTGTCCCGAACAATACTAAGGGTGCCATACGTAAAGGAATGGTCTCGCTACCATCCTGAATTTGTTCTAAAATAAGGTTATTTCCTTTAGCGCTGTTTTTCCCGTAACGCATATATATGAAACTAACTAGTACACCTCCAAGGGGCAGCAAGTAAAGCAGCCATGGATGCTCTAAACGTACATCTGTTACGTAGTCTAAGCTTTTTAGAAAGAACGCAGAGGCAGTTCCCGATAAGAGTCCAACCACACTTCCAAGTACAATCCATTTAATAAACGTACTCCAAAGTGCAAAATGACTTTTTTTCTTAGCGAATCCATACCATCGTGCAGACCATTGATTCATAACGACAGCTCCCAAAGTCAGTATAAATTAGTCTCTGGCAACAAAACAGACTCCTACCAGTGAAGCTCACACTGGTAGGAGTCATTAGTTCTAAAGAGACAGTTGAGGCGAACTCCATCGCCTTGTTATATGCTATTCTTAGTCCTCAGAGTCAACGTTATGATAAACTTGTTGAACATCTTCTAAATCTTCTNNGCCGCTTCATCCTCTTCTAGCACATCACGTACATCAAGCTCTGCATCGAACATCATCTCAATTACTTCATCGGCAGTTTTGCCTTCCACACCGATAACAGCTGTTGAGTCAAACATGTAGGCTACAGATCCGCTGACACCCATATTCCCGCCATTCTTACTGAATGTAGAACGGATCAAAGGCGCTGTACGATTAACGTTATTCGTAAGTGCATCGACGATAATCATCGAACCGTTAGGTCCAAATCCTTCGTAACGAAGCTCTTCATAATTCTCATCACCGCTGCCTTTGGCTTTATCCATCGCGCGGTCAATAATCGCTTTTGGTACATTGTAAGTTTTTGCACGTTCTAATACAACCTTCAAGGCCCGGTTTGCTTCTGGATCGGGTTCACCTTTCTTGGCTGCTACATAAATCTCAACACCAAACTTTGCATAAACGCGACTTGTGTTGGCGTCTTTGGAGGCTTTCTTTTCTTTAATATTATTCCACTTACGACCCATATTGTTCCCGCTCTCTTTCAACATGAATTAAAAACAATTGTTACTTATTATACCCTTGATTAATATCTCTAGTAAAGGGCACTGGTTGGTTAATCCTCTAAGCTGTCACAATACCCCCATAAAGAGACCCCT
>DJUJ01000020.1:1558-27271 GCA_002438345.1 Paenibacillus sp. UBA6285 | reverse complement strand
GAGATCGGCCGACTGGAGGAAGCTTTTAACACGATGGTGGCGAAGCTTGACGCAAGTCGAAAGAGGGAACTGGAAGAGGAGGAACTACGCAAACGTCTAGTATCCAACCTATCTCATGATTTGCGTACACCGCTAACAGTTATCCGCAGCCACATCCATGTAATGACTAAGGAGAACTTAACCCCACAAGGGCAACAGTCCTTACAGCTCATGGATAAGCGTATCGCGGATCTTAGCGTCTTGATCGAGAATCTTTTATCCTACAATCTTCTCAACAGCGGACGGATCACCTTGAAGCGGGAGCGTAAGGATGTCTTGCGCTTGTTGCGGGAAAGTGCCGCTGCTTGGTACCCCGTATGGGAAAAAGAGAACTTCGAGATCGATATTGATCTGGAGGCTGAACCGCTATTCTGGATGGTGGACGAGGTGTGGTTTCGCCGTATTCTTGACAATCTGTTTCAGAATATAGTTCGTCATGCTAGCAGTGGTCTTTATGTAGGGATTTCTACCGAGTCCCGCAATGGGCAACGTGTCATTATGATTACGGATCATGGTAGAGGCATCCAGAGTCCATCCGATTACAAAGGAGTAGGATTAGGGCTGTCTATTGTGGATCTATTGATGAAGCATATGGAGCTAGAGTGGGATATGGAGAGTACAGGAGTAGGCACCTCCGTTGTAATTTTTAATCCGCATGATGAAATTTAAACAAAACTTAAACTTCGTGCCGCCTTGTTCTTAACCTTGGGACGTTATGCTGTATACCGAGGTGAAGAACATGAAAGAAACAGTGATTGAAACGAAGGACTTATTGAAAAAATACCGTGGCCGGGCTGCGGTGGAAAATTTAAATTTGAATATCCGCAAGGGAGAAATCTATGGCTTTCTAGGCCCAAACGGGGCAGGGAAAACGACGACGATCCGCATGCTGCTTGGACTGATTACTCCGACATCAGGAAGGATTGAAGTGTTCGGCCAGGATCTTCGCAAGCATAAGCTGCAAATTTTACGGAAGGTAGGGTCGCTTGTCGAATCTCCATCTTATTACGGGCACTTAAGCGCTGTGGATAATCTCGAAGCCATCCGGCGTATTCTTGGTGTTCCGAAGTCACGGATTGCTGAGGTGCTTGATATTGTTTCCTTAACAGGGGAAGAGAAACGTCCAGTTAAAGGGTTCTCCCTCGGGATGAAGCAGAGACTAGGTATTGCTGCTGCCTTACTCGGGGAACCGGAGCTGCTTATTCTGGATGAGCCTACGAACGGACTTGATCCGTCAGGGATTCAGGAGATTCGCGGGCTGATTAAAAGATTGCCGCAGGAACAAGGGATTACTGTCGTAGTATCCAGTCACCTGCTTAGTGAAATTGAGCAAATGGCGGATACCGTAGGCATCATTCGCCAAGGGCGAATGGTGTACCAAGATAGTATAACGAATCTGCAGCGTCAGGCCGGTGGAGAAATGCGTCTAGCGGTCTCAGATCCAGAGTCCGCGCTGCGTCTCGCAGAAGAACGGGGATACGCAGGGGTACTTCAAGACCAAAATTTGGTCTTCTCCCGGATGATCGATGCAAGAGTAGCCTTGCTAGTCAAAACCTTGGTAGAGAATGGGCATGCCATCTATCGTGTAGAGGAGCGGAGACAATCGCTTGAGGACTTCTTCCTGCAGGTTGTAGGAGGAGAGGAATCATGATGTGGCGGGCGCTGTCGGCGGATTGGCTCAAAATCCGTGGCAAAGGACTCTGGTTTCTAGTGTTTCTTGGACCTCTTGGACTTGTAGCCATGCAGGGCCTGAACTTCGGCNNGGCCTACGATATGATTATCTTCGCGAACAGTATAGCGCGGATTTATGGGGTGGACTTCTGGACAATGTGGCCTCATTTGTGCCCATTGCTCTTTTTCTCGGAGGGACCTTAGTATGCTCGCTGATTGCGAATGTTGAATATCAGATGAGTTCATGGAAGCAGCTCTTGGCATTGCCTATCTCTCGTACTTCAGTATTTATGGCTAAGCTGGTGCTCTGTCTGCTGCTTGTCGCGGTTTCTTGCTTGCTACTCTCGGTGGGTACAGTTACTTTAGGGCTCATTCTGGGATTTAAAGCTGAACTTATTCCGTACTTGGATGTGCTCCGAATTGGTTTTATGTCTTATATTGCGGCGTTGCCGGTCATCGCTTTGCAGCTGTGGCTTTCCTTGGCTAATCGTAATCAGACATTGCCGGTTGCTCTTGGGATTACCTTATCTCTAGTGTCTATCTTCTCCATGTTCCTTTCGGAATGGTTTCCTTTAACATGGCCATATATGGCTTGGGATTCTTCTCATCGTCTCTTGTTTAGCGGTGCGGGCTTGCTGCTGGGGATGCTGGTGCTTTTGCCGGGTGCACCTAACTTCGCAAGAAAGGATGTGGATTAACGATGAATTCATTTTGGAGAGTGCTATCCGCAGAGCGATTAAAAATGTCTAAATCATATGTCTGGATTTTAGTTATAGGTAGTCCGATTTTAGCATTGCTTCCTGGGGCATTGGCAGATAATCAAGGGGAGAAGATGAGTTGGGAATTGCTGTTGAATGTGATGTCGATGATGCATGCCTTGCTGTTTCTACCTGTGCTGTCGGGTATTTTTGCTGCGCTGATCTGTCGTTATGAGCACCATGACGGAGGCTGGAAGATGTTGCTGTCTCTGCCTGTGACTCGGTTATCGGTGTATCTTTCAAAATATGTGATGATCATCGTTTTGCTGGCTGCGGTTCAACTAACGTTCCTCGTGATGGTGCTGGGAATGGGCTTCTTCCGAAATGTTCCTGATCCAATCCCTTGGTCGCTGCTGTTAAGTTCGGTATTTGGCGGCTTTGTTGCCTGTTTACCACTCGCTGCACTGCAACTGGCCATCTCCCAAGGCTGGAGCAGTTTCGGCGCACCACTGGCGCTTAATGTGAGTCTGACCATTCCCAATATGCTGATTGCCAATTCTTCAACCTATGGCCCCTATTATCCTTGGGTACAACCGATGTTGGCCATGATGCCGTATGGTGATGATACGTTTGGGGCTTTTAATTTACCGTTTGAAACGCTGATGATGGTAGTAGGCGGTAGCTTTATTGTGTTTTTTGCGGCGGGACTGATCTCTTTTTATCGTAAAGCGGTCTGATTTGCAGCGAGGCTTCTAAACGCCTTCTCAATGGACATCCAGAGCTCGTTTTCATATAATTGAAGAAAACAATCAGCGAAGCTGACTAGCTGGTGGAGGAGGCGATAGCATGGAGCCAACGGCATTAGAAGATTGCGATAACACATGCAAGGGTTCGGAGCTTGAACCGGAATCCATTGCATTGATCCTGCCTGACCGAGAAATTACGGATAAAATGGCAGAGATGTTCAAAGCGTTGGGTGATCCAACACGAGTGCGGCTCATTTACGCTTTGTCCCAGAAAGAATTATGTGTACATGATTTGTCCGTGATCCTTGATATGGGCCAATCTGCGATATCCCATCAGCTCCGTTATTTACGGAATTTACGAATCGTAAAGCGGCGTAAAGAAGGGAAGACGGTATTATATTCGCTCAACGATGCACATGTGGAGCAGATCTTTCTGCAGACACATGAGCATGTCCGTCACGAATAGCTATAATTTTCAAAAACAAAAAGAGCGGTTCTCCGATTATTGGAGAACCGCTCTTTTGCGTTAACTAGATTGATTTAGGTTGCTCGGCGTGGTTGGTTTTCTAAAAGATAGAGCCAGCCAGACACAATGCACAGCGAGTACGAGAAGGATGAATAGATCAATACCCATATATTCGCTTGTATTATCGTTACCCACAAACTGAATCAGATGATGTACAAAATGAAACAATATCAGCGGTAGAATATTATTATTTTTCAGCATCAACAATGAAAGCACAAAACCGATCAGAAGAGCATATACGAGCTGTAGAAGGATTTGCGTCATGTCTGTACCGGAAAATGCATTAAGTAAGTGGGTAATAGAGAAGAGAATGCTTGAAATAATCACAGCCGTTTTAGCACCCTTAGTGAGCAGAGTCTTGAAAATCAATCCGCGGTAGATAAAGCCAATAGTAACAGCACCTCATATTTTCGTGAAAAGGTCAATTTATTTAATTTTTATGGAAGCGGAGAAAAATGGTGTATATCGCGTATTGACCTTCAAAAATAAAGGGAATATAATAGCAATAAGAAAACATATGAACAAGTGCTCATATATGGATTTTATTTGAGGAGATGTGCCGTATGGATACGATGCAAGGAAAAGTAAAACGTCAGTGGGAATTAGAAGGCTTGGATTGTGCCAGTTGCGCAATGAAAATTGAAGATAAAGTGAAGAAGATTGAAGGCGTATCGTCCTGCTCCGTTAATTTTGTTACGAAGACAATGACGATGGAAACCGCCGAAGGTTATGAGGAATCGGCAATTGTAGAAGCAAAGAAAACGGTGAAGGCACTTGAGCCCCATGTAAATGTGAAAGAGAAGGTTACGGGTAGTCAAAAGCTGCATAATAACAGTGGTCATCAGCATGATCACAAACATGGCCCCGAACACGATCATCAGGCTGCAGACGGACATAAGTACGAAGACGCTGATGGTCACAGCCATGAGCATGGGGAAGGCGATACCCGTAAGATTCTATTGCGGCTAGGTGGCGGTGGGATACTCGCTCTTGCCGGAATATTCTTACCAGTGGAGGGTGTAGTAGAACTGCTGATTTTCTTAGCAGCCTATCTCATCGTGGGTAGTGAAGTTGTCTGGCAGGCGGTTAAGAACATTATCCGGGGTCAAGTGTTCGATGAGAATTTCTTGATGGCTCTCGCAACCATCGGCGCTTTTGCGATTGGTGAGTATCCAGAGGGCGTAGCGGTTATGCTCTTTTACCAAATTGGAGAACTGTTTCAAGGTCTGGCTGTAAACCGCTCACGCCGATCTATCACGGCACTTATGGATATCCGTCCCGAATTTGCTTATCTTAAGCTTGGAAATGATCTAAAACGAGTCTCCCCTGAGGAAGTAGCGATCGGTGATGTGATTGTTGTGAAACCGGGTGAGAAGGTACCTCTGGACGGAACGATCCTTGAGGGAAGCGCCATGATGGATACATCAGCACTTACCGGGGAATCTGTACCACGTTCGGCTGGACCAGGAAGTACGGTATTAAGTGGGTTTATTAATCGGAACGGTGTTATTACGATGCAAGTCACTCAGACCTTTGGAGAATCAGCTGTATCCAAAATTCTGGAACTAGTGCAGAATGCTTCGAGCAACAAGGCCAAAACCGAGAACTTTATTACTAAGTTTGCACGGGCCTACACACCTATAGTAGTGATCACAGCTGTCATGCTAGCTGTCGTTCCTCCGCTAGTGATTAGCGGTGCAACCTTTTCAGATTGGATTTACCGGGCGCTTGTATTCCTCGTAATCTCATGTCCATGTGCGCTTGTGGTCTCGATCCCACTTGGTTTCTTCGGAGGGATTGGTGCAGCTTCACGCAGTGGTATTCTGATTAAAGGAAGCAACTATCTTGAAGCGTTGAATGATGTGAAAGTAGTTGTCTTTGATAAGACCGGAACGTTGACTAAGGGGCAGTTTAAAGTAACGGGAATATATCCGTCGGGTGGCAGGTCTAAGGATGAACTGCTGCGGACTGCCGCTTATGCGGAGAGCCATTCGAATCATCCGATTGCCGAATCGATTCGAACGGCTTATGGAGAACAGATTTCTAAGGAAGCGATCTCGAATTACAACGAAATCTCTGGTCATGGTATTGAAGTAACGATTGAAGGGAAGACCGTACTTGCAGGTAATGCGCGTTTGATGGAGCGAGAGGGTATTGCATATGTGGTGCCAGAACAGAGCGGTACAGTTGTTCACATTGCGGTGGATCATCAGTATGGAGGTTATCTGGTGATTGCTGATGAAGTGAAGGAGGACTCGCAGCAGGCCATTCAGAGCCTCAAGAAGCTTGGAATCCGTAAGACGGNNGATCGTGAAAAGTCACATCGCGAGAAAATTATTTTTGTCGGTGATGGAATTAATGATACCCCAGTACTAGCTAGAGCAGATGTTGGGATCGCAATGGGCGGACTGGGCTCCGATGCTGCGATTGAAGCGGCAGATATCGTAATTATGACCGATGAACCTTCGAAGATTGCTGTAGCTATCGGCATTGCGAAGCGTACACGGATGATTGTATGGCAAAATATTATTTTCGCTTTAGGCGTTAAAGCTATATTTCTTATCCTCGGTGCATTTGGGATTGCCACAATGTGGGAAGCCGTATTCTCAGATGTTGGGGTAACCGTGTTGGCTGTACTGAACAGTATTCGAGCATTAAAGGTTAAAGATCAAGGATAAAAAAATCGCTCTTTGAGGTATCGGTGTTACTTACCGATCCCCAAAGAGCGATTTCTTTCGTTTGCAGGAGATTAAATGTTGTCTTCCAAGTGTAGGCTCTCAATGCCTGAGCGAACGATGCTGCAGGAGGCGTTGAATTTCTCCGCTTCTTCGGTGTTTAGGTTAAGCTCCAGTAGTTCTTGAATTCCAGTGTTGCCAATAATGGCAGGCACGCCGGTACATACACCACTTTGCCCGTACTCTCCGTCCAGAATAGCGGATACGGCAATGATCTTATGCTCATCATTTAGAATGGAACGAGTAATGTAGGCCAGTGCACTGCCAATACCGAAATGTGTGGAGCCTTTTTTGGTGAATATCTCCCAACCAGCATCTTTGGTCTTGCGGGAGATGTCCTCCAGATCCAGATGGTGGAACCGTTCGCGATGCTGATCCATAATTTGCAGGATGGGCTTGCCGCCAATCGTCACATGTGACCAAGCTACAAACTGGGATTCACCATGTTCTCCGAGCGCGTAGCCGTTAACACTGCGTGGGTCTATGGAGAACACATCAGACAG
This sequence comes from Paenibacillus sp. UBA6285, assembly GCA_002438345.1. Taxonomy (GTDB): domain Bacteria; phylum Bacillota; class Bacilli; order Paenibacillales; family Paenibacillaceae; genus Paenibacillus_AQ. The sequence goes on along the minus strand of DJUJ01000020.1, from coordinate 20,353 downwards.
CAGTGTCTTTAGGCGCGAGGAGTCAATGGAGGTCCCCGTACCAATAATTCTGTGGCGGGGCAGCCCTGATATTTTCCATACCATATAAGTGACAATATCGACTGGATTAGCGGCGACTACGAATATTCCATCGAATCCCCCAGCCATGATGTTGGTGATAATTTCTCTAGTAATTACCGCAGAGGCTTCCAGAACGTCCAGCCTTGTCTGTCCCGCTGTTGGATTGGCGCCGGCAGTCAAGATAACTACATCCATTCCTGCACAGTCGCTATGGGTTCCGGCATACACCTTTGTGCGTGTGTTTGTGAAATCCATACAGTGTGAGAGATCAAGTGCTTGTGCCATAGCCCGGTCATAGGTGCGGTCGATCATCATGATCTCATCGCAAATCGCCTGATTGACCATGGAATAGGCACAGCTGGAACCAACCATCCCGGCACCGACGATGGCGACTTTTCTCGATTTACTTTTCAATTGCCTTGACCTCACTCTCTAAAAGTTATACGCAGCATAGCCGTCCAAATGATTCTCAATTCAGTATGAGGTCTTTGGAAGCTTATCGTTAGGTATGCTTATATTTTAACTTATCCCTTCGCAAGTTACCTAACATCGGAGACAGAAAAATGATTTTTTTCACTTCAAGGCATTCAATAGTTAAGAAGCCATCTCAATCGTATGGATTGAGATAGCTTCTTAGGTTAGCGATTTATACTTATGACTGTAGGGAATGTGCCTCCGAGGAAGTCATTACCTTATAACGTTTGTACATAAAGAATCTCCAATGAACAATCATACCGAAGGCCAAGATGAAGAACAATCCACCGGACTGTGGGATAGTAACATAACTATTAATAAATTCATGAAGTAAGGTGCGGACTAGAAGAAGTCCAAGCAGAATGAAAGCAAAGCTCTTAGAACGCTGAGCATAGATTTGACCATCCCGTTGTTCGAAGTTTGTGCTGCGTATTAGAGGATACGCGAAGATGAACCAGCCGATCAGAAAGGCGAGCGCTGCCCACCATAAAGGGAACCTAACTTCAGGTACAACGAACATGGCAAAGCCGGTCGACATCCCGAGAGGTGGAATCCATATTTTTCGAATGGTAACTGGACGTGCGCTAGATTTTAGACGAATGAAAATAACCATTAGCGCCATGAGCAAGGTCCCTATAGTGGAGCCGATATGTAGGAGTGAGGGGTTAATGTTACCCATGATTCACGACCTCTCTATGATTTGAGTCACTTGTATCTTCATTATAACAGAAAAACGATGGCAGAACATTGAAGTGTAGCCGCTGTACGGAGGTAGTAACTCCGTCAGAGTCCAAAAACAAGAAATAGCAGGCCAAGGATAAAGCACCTTGACCTGCCATTTCTAGTTCATTAATATTTTGTTGGGGAAGTAGCCCCAATAATTATTAGTTCAGTCTAGCTTATGAACGGCTGCGTCCACTTGTTGAGCGAAGAATAAGGCTGACGATAAAGATCAGAACAATGGCCCCGATCAAAGAAGGGAAGAAGTAGAAATCACTTACTTTAGGTCCCCAGCTTCCCAGAAGCACGCCGCCGAGCCATGAGCCGATAATACCTGCGATAATGTTACCAATAACCCCGCCTGGAATATCTCTGCCCATAATCAGACCCGCTAACCAACCAATGATCCCACCAACAATTAACATCCATAAAAAACTCATGTTACTTCAACTCCTTCGTTTTGTTGTTTTCGATGTCTACTATTAACCTTGCCAATCATGTTTAAACCACTTGTAAAAACTTACATCTGCAAGGTAAGTTCAAAAAGCCAACTTTGATAACGAAGTAGTTGAGGAAGCGGACTCGGCATCGAATATTGAACGAACTTGGGAAGTCCGGTACTCACGTAGCACAGCACTACGCTCCGTTCCTTCTTCCTCAAGTAACGTCCAACCTTCTTGGTTCTGAAAGCCGACTTTTTGAACTCTTATTGTAACCGGATAGTTAGGAAATGGCCTTAAAATACGGGCTCGATAATGTATTACAACTATAAACATGCTATAGTGAAAAAATATTATGAAATACTGAGTAAATTGCTATCAGTAAAGGGTAATTAAGAAGTGAGTACAATTTATACAAACAAAGGAGTCGCTACTATGGAACGGCCTAATGAGGTATTGTTTTATGTGGGAACGTATAACCCTGAGGGTGAGGAAGCTATTCTATTATGCTCGCTTAGTCCTTCATCAGGGGAAATGAAGATTCTTGAGGGTACTAAGGGCATTGAGAATCCATCGTTTTTAGCAGTAAACAGCACAGGCAGCGTGCTCTATGCGGTTAGTGAGAAGGATGAGGGTGAGGTCTATGCTTTTGCGATTGATCCTGTTACTAAAGCGCTGAGTCCACTTGGAAGTCGTCCTACGGAAGGTAGCGCTCCTTGTTATGTCTCGATCAGTCCTAAGCAAGATTACATATTCGTCTCTAATTATTCCGGTGGCAATGCCAACGTATTTCCTGTAAATGAGGATGGTTCGCTTCAGGTCATGTCTGACCAAGTGAAGCATGTAGGTTCAGGAATTCGTGAAGACCGTCAGGAAGCTCCGCATCCACACTCCGTCATTCCGGATGGAAGTGGCAAGCATATACTGGTTTGCGATTTGGGACTGGATCAAATTCTGATTTATCGCTTTGAAGAAGGTAAGCTGTCTAAGCATCGGGAGATTAATCTCCCACCTGGTTCAGGCCCCCGCCATCTGGCGGTACACCCTTCAGGACAATGGATTTACCTGGCGAATGAACTAAACTGTACAGTAACGGTATTTGCTAATGATGAACAGAACGGAAACCTCAGTGTTTTACAGCATGTTAGCACGCTTCCAGAGCAATATAATGCGGGTAGTGATGATACAGCTTCCGATATTCATGTATCGCCATGTGGTAGATTCTTGTATGTCTCGAACCGGGGACAAGACAGTATCGCCCTGTTCCATATTGAGGGTTCAACAGGTCACCTTGATGCGGTAGATTGGCAGGTTACAGGCGGACGTACTCCGCGTAATTTCGCCATTATTGGTGGCAAGCTGCTCGCTGCTAATCAAAATAGCGATAACATTACTTCGTTCTCCATCGATAGTGACAGTGGAAGATTAATTCCTACTGGGAATGAGCTGGAGATAAAGTCACCAGTCTGTGTACAAGTATTGTAGGCTGGGGATAGGTTTAGGTTATTGTATGTTTCAATAATAGGGGCTATTCGCGTAATCCATCTAAATAAAAAGGCCTTCCCCCTCAGCTGTGTATATGCTGAGGGGGAGGCCTTTAATGGTATAATGGCTAGTTACCTTAAAATATATTTCGAAATCCTAGCTCGTAGAAGCCGATATCATCAAGCATAATCTTATCGCCCACTTCTTCAAGATAGAAGGTGATTTCCGTTAGGTTCTCAGGCTTCAGCTCCGGTTCTTCCTCTTGAAACTGTTCGAATGGCATCTCATAGGTTTGAAAAACAGCTTCGGATAGATCGCCGTACTTCCCATCATTTATTCGTTCCTCAAGCCATGGGAATAATGTGAACTGCGTTTGTGGTAGTGGAAGAATATCCATTACCTCACTTAGCGGCAGGCGTGCTGAGGTATCATTTCTGTCGGTTAACTCGACCTCTACATTGGGAGGTAGCGGAATACTTAGTTCATCTTTGATATCACCATAGATATCTCCATTGAGGTTTGCTAAGGAGAATGTAAGGCCATCCGCGCCTGAAAGGGCAACTTCAGTAACGACACTGTCTTTAAGTTTGATGTTGTAATAGGCTTCTTCATCTTTTTTAGCTGTGCGTTCAAGAACGACACCATAAGTGGCTTTACTCTTCGATTCACGATCTTTCGCGAGCTCTTCCGACCAGGATAATCCTGATGCCTCTGCTGTTCCGAGATTTACGGTATTCTTGTTGCGGTCCTCGTCAAATGTGGCTACTGGCCGATATCCCCCATCCTGGAATCGATTGTAGTAAGTGGTATCCGGCAGCCATTTCAGTCCGCTGCGGTAATCCCGGAACAAGCTCAGGTATTCGTCTTTTTCATGCAAAGTGGTCTCCAGAAAAGCTGACACATACACCTTAGCGATTTGCCGCTGCTTGTCTGCTTCCATAATTTGCGCTTGATTTAAAAAGAGGCCAGCAGGTAATGTCTGATCATACGCGCCCCAATCGCTGTTGAATTGACTGTGATTGGCGTCCGCAATATACAGCGAGCTTTTGAAAGCAGAGGACCCTTGGGAATAGGAAGTACGTATATACTGCCGATCACCATAGAAATCATGTACATCCCCATCGCGAGCCCCTTGTAGAGTCAAATAGTTGACGTCCTTGAGACGGGCTTGCTGTTCATCTATCGTTTTGTCCGTAGGGGCAAGGGCGACTACAGAAGCTATATTAAACCGATTCACAGCCGTCATAACGGGATCGTTTTTGAACCAACGTTCGGCGTCCGCAGCCATAGCCACAGCTTGTCCTCCGCGGCTATGTCCGAGCAGGGCGGTTTTTGTGAAATCTATTTTTTGATAAAAAGGATTGCCTGGTTCATCCGAGAAAGCTGCAAGCTGTTCCAGATGTTTCAGAATGATCCAGGTTCGTACTTTGAAATCATTGTCCGGAATACCGGACCAAGCAGAATAGTTCAGGAAATTCTCATCCAGGGAAATCGTGATAAAGCCTCGGCTGGCCAAGAGTTCACCGAGATAAGCGTACCCTCCGTCAGAGTAATCTTCCATCATATGATTTCCGTGCACCATCAGCACTACCGGATAGGGACCTTCGCCCTCAGGCATCCATACACGGCCGTTCAGTGGAAGTGCACTATAATCGAATCCCCAGAATAAAGTGCGCAGTTTTGACCAATCCTTAATATAAGCAGAAGCATCCACTGTAGAAGAGATCACACTTGTATCTTTGCCGTACTCAACACGATGCAGATCCTTACCGTTGGCATAGGTGAAGGTCTGATAAGCTTGATTGCCAGGTTTTCCTGGATTGGAGGCAGTCAGTGGAATCACATCTGAATCGCTGATATCAATGGGTTCCAATGTAGGCAGTTCCTGCACTCCGTTTGCCAGAGCAAGTTGGGAAAAAGTCACCGTAATGGTAAGCAGAATTCCCAGTGTTACTCTTTTGCTGCGTAGCAGACCGATGGCTAATCCACCTAATGCACCTAGTAGTGACAGAAGAACAGCAATGAGAGCCGCAGCTTCAATCTCAAAATCAGAGTAATATAAGATTAGTAGAATAGCTCCAACATCGCTCAATACACAGCCTGCGAATAGTCGTGGGATGCGCAGTCCGGTCAACGCTATTAGTACGGCTATGATATTGCTGGAAATTGCCAGCAGAATGGTGCTTGTACCTGCAGCAAGTGCAATATCAGTAACCACCCCTAATCCAGAGGGTATGCCTAATACAGCAGTTGTGAAAGCCAAAAAGCAAACGATCCAAAGACCAGTGATCGCAGTCCTCCAGACCGTTGTATCATAACGGTAAGTTCCCCTAATTCTTCGTCTGATTTCTTGAGTCATACGCCTGTGAAGCCGTGGTCTTAGCGGCGCAGGAACGTACTCTAAATCCATACCCATGATTCTCACTCCCGACATTAAACGGTAATTTCTCTAGACCATAAGCTGTAGCAATAATATTACTTTATAGCATCAATAACAAGTGGATCTTACAGGAACCCACACCATTGCCTGTATAGTGTGGTACTTGAAAATTCTTTTGTCATTGGTTGGGAAAAAAGGTTTGACACGGATGAAGGGTTTCAGTATTATATCCATATAACCAACTAAGTAGATAGGAATAATTGAATAAAGTTCTTACCGTACGAACGGAGGAACGCCTGCATTAGGCTCGCAGACACGTGTCATAGGACCGGTTTGACCTGCCATACGTAGGCTTTCCTCCGTTCTTTTTGTTACCGCCAAGCTTAAACGCCTCGGCGTCCTAATAAGGACGGTAAGCGTTTAAGNNNNTACTTTCTTATATTTTAAGAAAGAAATGATGGCACCAAAAAACATATGGGGAGTGGAAAAGATGAAGAAAAAAATGAATAAAGGGCTTCTTGTAGGATTTACCTTGTTGCTGACGGCAGGACTTACTTCTGCTTGCGGCGGCAATAACAATAGCGGCAATAGTGCTAGTTCGGCAACGGACACACCAGCAACAACCAACTCAGCGGAGGCCACGAATGCTGCTGAAGCTACAAAAGCTCCATCCAAAGATCCGGTGGAACTGCTCAACGTGTCCTATGATCCTACTCGTGAGCTATATGAGAACTATAATAAAGCTTTTGCAGCTTATTGGGAGAAAGAAACGGGACAAAAGGTCATGATTAAACAATCACACGGTGGATCAGGTAAACAAAGCCGCGCTGTGCTTGATGGTTTGGAAGCGGATGTGGTTACACTGGCCCTTGGTTATGATATTGACGCCTTGCAGGGAAAAGGTCTTATCAATGAAGACTGGCAAAGTAAATTCGGTCATAATAGTTCACCTTATACCTCGACTATCGTGTTCTTAGTACGCAAAGGGAATCCGAAAGGAATTAAAGATTGGCCGGATCTGCTCAAGGAAGGCGTAGAGGTGATTACACCGAATCCGAAAACATCAGGTGGCGCACGTTGGAATTACTTGGCGGCATGGGGCTACGCGCTAGACCACAACAATAATGACGAAGCTAAAGCCGAAGAGTTTGTAAAAGAACTGTTCAAGCATGTTCCGGTGCTGGATACCGGTGCGCGCGGTTCGACGACCACTTTTGTAGAGCGTGGAATTGGCGATGTGCTGATTGCATGGGAGAATGAAGCTTATCTTTCCGTTGAAGAGCTAGGCCCAGATAAATTTGATATTGTGAATCCATCCGAGAGCATTCTGGCTGAACCGCCGGTAGCAATAGTAGATAAGGTTGTGGATAAAAGAAATACGCGTGAGGTGTCCGAGGCTTACTTGAAGTATCTCTATAGTGAAGAAGGACAAAAAATCGCGGCTGAGAATTATTACCGTCCTACACTAGATAGCGTAAAAGAACAATATAAAGATAAGTTCCCAGATATTAAGCTATTCACACTAGCTGACAAATTCGGAAACTGGAAAGAAACGCAAGAGAAGCATTTTAACGATGGCGGGATCTTTGACAAGATCTATGTGCCAGGGGCTAAATAACGGATTATTGAAATGAAGTTTATGCTTATGAGATTTGTCCCGGCAGGGGCTGATCGGCTAACATGCCGAAGGCGAGAAAGGATGAATAGGGGATGAGTGTCACCGCAACTACTACAGCTGTATCGGCGACAACGCGGAGAAAGATACTACCCGGTTTTGGGATAACGATGGGGTACAGCGTACTTTACCTGAGTCTCGTTGTACTCTTGCCACTTTCAGCACTGTTGTTCAATTCTACTGGGCTGAGCTGGGCGAAATTCTGGGATGTAGCTACCGATCCGCGTGTATTGGCTTCGTATCGTGTCAGCCTATCTACAGCAGCGGCTGCTGCTTTTGTAGATGCTATTCTAGGTCTCTTGCTGGCGTGGGTACTAGTGCGTTACGAATTTCCGGGCAAAAGAATATTTGATGCGCTGATCGATCTTCCGTTTGCTTTACCGACAGCTGTAGCTGGTGTCTCCTTGACGGCTCTTTATGCCACAAATGGCTGGATCGGGGCGTGGCTTGAGCCACTGGGATTAAAGGTGGTATTTACTCCACTCGGCATAACTCTAGCCTTAATGTTCATCGGTATACCTTTCGTCGTGCGAACGGTACAGCCGGTGCTGGAGGATTTGGACCGAGATATGGAGGAAGCCTCGGCAACCCTCGGCGCAGGCCGCTGGAGAACCTTTCGTTCAGTAGTACTGCCTGAGCTGTTCCCGCCGCTGTTAACAGGCTTTGCTTTGGCATTTGCCCGTGGTATTGGCGAATTCGGCTCCGTCGTGTTCATCTCCGGCAATATGCCAATGCGAACGGAGATTGCTCCGCTGCTTATCATGTCCAAACTGGAGCAATATGATTATGCCGGAGCTACCGCCGTCGCGTTGCTTTTGCTTCTCATTTCTTTCTTGATGCTGTTAGTCATTAATACGCTTCAGCGTTGGGTGCGTAAGACTTCTCGGTAGGTCTTTAGGTTTTACGCTCTATACTTTAAGCATTTTTTTATTAGAACTTGCTGAGCGAGTACTAGCGAAGCTACATCCTAACAGGTAAATGACGACTTTATTTTACGAAGCATTCTTGCTTCCGTAAAATGTAGACTTCCGGTAGAAGGAGGACTCGAAGAGTAATCTGGGTTTTAGGAGGAGCGATAGCGATCTCGAGGTTTTGAAACCAGATGGCTGGTAAGAAAGGAATGGAGAGGAATTTGCGGTTAGAGGAGCGATAGCGATCTCGGAGTTTGAAATTAATAACTGGTAAAAAGGAATGGAGAGGAATTTTGGAACTGGAGAAGCGTTAGCGTTCGCCTTTATCCTCGGATTTCTACCGCGAGGAGCGGTTCAAATCAGGAAATCTGAGGATAACAGCGATCGGAAGTCCAATATTCCTCGGAGTGACTCCTTACCAGTAAACAGAAAATAACAAATTAGGAGATAGCAGATCATCCGATAAGTCCAATATTCCTTGGAAGTGACCCATTACCAGTAGTCGTGTTTCAGAACTCCAGAGACAGCAATCATCAACTAACTCCCAAATTTACTCGAATACACTTCATATTTACTCGAATACACTTCATATTTACCGTCGATACTGCATTTTTCGGAAGCTAATCATGCCTTCGTAAAACCCTTTAAAGGAGGAATAATTTTGGCAGGTACAGTCCCACTCCAAGCCCCCAAGCTGCAGAAGAATACGTCCTCGCCAGCGACAACGGAATCCACGATTGTAAAATGGGTGTTGATTGGAGCTGTAGGACTAGTTCTTTTTTGGCTGATTGCTCTGCCTTTGGTTGTCGTGCTGACAGAGGCGCTAAAAAAAGGCTGGAATGTATATATAGCTGCCCTGACTGATCCAGATGCTCGTTCCGCACTGCGGCTGACACTTCTTGTTGCAGCGATTACTGTGCCATTGAACACTTTCTTTGGTGTTGCGGCGGCATGGGCAGTCACTAAGTTTCGCTTCCGTGGCAAAGGGTTTCTCATTACCTTGATTGATCTCCCATTTGCAGTATCGCCGGTGATCGGCGGTCTGATCTTTGTGCTCGTCTTCGGTGCCAATGGTTGGTTTGGTCCTTGGCTGAGCGCACATGATATCAAGATCGTATTTGCTCTTCCGGGGATCGTGCTCGCTACGCTGTTTGTGACGTTCCCCTTTGTAGCGCGTGAATTGATCCCACTGATGGAGGATCAGGGTACACAGGAGGAAGAGGCAGCGATTACCCTCGGAGCACACGGGTGGCAAATCTTTTTCAGAGTCACGCTTCCTAATATTAAATGGGGTTTATTATACGGCATTATTTTATGTAATGCGCGGGCCATGGGTGAGTTCGGCGCAGTCTCTGTGGTTTCCGGACATATACGCGGGGAGACGAATACACTGCCGCTGCACGTTGAGATTTTGTACAATGAATATCAATTTTCAGCATCTTTTGCAGTAGCTTCACTGCTCCTGTTGCTGGCCTTGGTGACGATGATTATAAAAAGCTGGTTATCACGAAAAAATGCCCATTGACAGTACTTTTGGTTCCGTGCTAAGTTAATTCATAGTATACTGGTTGGTAATAATGGAATTGTGAAAATTAGGCGGATATAATCCTTTGGATGGGGAAAGGGAGGCTAGAGAATGGCTAAACCGCTGAAAGTGGATGATTTATGGCTTACACGGATTGCAGGACTTCTGGATGATATGGAATTTGGCTCATTGCACATCGTGGTGCACGAAGGTCAGATTGTTCAGATGGAGCGTACGGAACGCAAACGTTTTGAGAATGGCAGTGGCAACGCAAATGGGCGTTACATTGGTGAGAGCGGAAGCCGGCGGGCCGATTCCCAATCGGCAGGACGTTGATACAATCTCTAGGCGATCATAAAGGTATAAATCATATTTGAGGATAAACGCTAATTAACCCACTCCTGGATAGGAGCGGGTTATTTTTCTGTCGATTCATGTGCTCTTTCTAATAACGAGGAGCCTGACGAGAAGAGGAAATCCCTTCAAACAGCAGTACGAGTGCAGTGATGCCATGCATGACCCAACCTACGATAGGGATAAACGCTAAAATCGAGGTGAGAATGCCTAGAACGTTCCCTACGATGGGCTTCCGCTCTCTTTGCAGGATAACAATGGCTACAGCGTGGAGCAAAAAGGCAATGGCAAGAGGGACCCAACCATTAGCTATAATAAAGAGACCGCCGATGACAGGCAGAGCCAGAAAAGCTTCATACACACACGTTCCCCATTTAAATAGCTTTGCTACAGGAGACATTATGCTTCACCAACCTTTTTAGAATATTGTTATAGATACTATTCCACACAGTTAGTAATAGGATTCAAGAATATAATACTTCCCACTATGGTGGATGTGTTTGCTTGCTTTATTTTTACGTAATGACAAATAGATCATTTCAAACCAACGAAGCCGGTGAGTCTTGCCTGTGCACCATACAGTCGTATATAGTTGGAACAGCAAGGCTGAACGGTGCTAAGCTTAGTTTATTGTAAGAAGCTAGGAGGAGAGCGGTATGGGGATGACAGGAAAGCTGGATATACGCCATGAATGTCCTTCAGTGGAACAGTATTTAGCGCTGAGAAAAGAAGCTGGGTTGAGTGAATTGAGCGCGGAAGGTGCTGCGATAGGGCTGCCTCGTTCTATTTTTGCGGTAACTTTGTATGAGGAGAATACCTTAATCGGGATGGGCAGGGTGATTGGTGATGGGGGATGCTTTTTTCAGGTCACGGATATCGCAGTAAAGCCTTCACATCAGGGCCGCGGTTTAGGAAAAATGATCATGCGTGAAATCAGGGAGTTCCTTAATACTGTACCGGATAAAGCTTATGTAAGTCTGATTGCAGATGGGGAAGCCTCGAAATTGTATGCACAATATGGCTTTGAATCGGTTATGCCACGTTCTCAGGGAATGTTTTTGCGTCGATAATCCGAGTACATGCTGCTTAGTAGGGAGAGTGCCCCTTGTATTGGTAAGGGGTTTTTCGTCTGGAAGCTAATTGCTGGGGATCTGATTTCAATGGGACCTCATGGGATAAATAATGTTTAAAGGTTGTAAGGGAAAAGCTATTGAGGCGAGTATTAAAAATATAAATTAATTAGGAAGGTCGTATGATGGCCTTACCCGGACAAAGTGAGGAAAAAAAGATGGATGTTGTAGTATTGGGTGCATCAGGAACGATTGGAAAGGCGATTGTACAGGAGGCGTTAAAAAGAAAACACGAGGTAACAGCTGCGGTGCGCAATCCGGAGTCAGTGACCCTTGAACATGAACGTCTACACATCACAACGGTGGATATTCTTGATCCTGCTTCAGTAGCTGCTGCGGTCAGTGGACATGAAGAGGTAATCAGTGCTTACGGGCCGGAAGCTGGCCACGAGAAGGATCTGATTACAGCGGCAAAAGCGTTGGTGGAGGGCATGCAGGTGGCAGGGCTCAATCGACTGTTAGTTGTTGGTGGTGCAGGCAGTTTGAAGACTGAAACTGGAGAGCTGTTGATGGATGCGCCGGATTTTCCAGCCGAGATTAGACCACTGGTAGAAGCACATGCGCAAGCTTATGAAATCTACAAAAACACAGAACTGGACTATACGTATGCCAGTCCTGCTGCGGTAGTTCAGTCAGGTCGACGTACAGGTCAATTCCGTATTGGATTGGACCGTCTTATTCTTGATGAGAATGGCGAAAGCATGATCAGTGTGGAGGATTTTGCTGTAGCTATGGTGGACGAGCTGGAGGAAGGGAATTTTAGCCGGGCGAGATTTACTGTAGCTTATTGATATTTAGCTTGCGCTAAATCAAGCATATTCGAGATGCTTTGAGACGTTGTGGAAGGCTAGGTCATGAAGAGATGCTGGACTTTTGAGTAGAAGCCGAGAGGGGCCAAATCATGTTTCTGGTAACTGCTGAGCAAATGCGGCATCTGGATAGTGAAACGATCCAGCGGCTGGGGATCCCAGCCATTGCGCTGATGGAGAACGCGGGGAGAGTCATTGCACAGGAGATCATCGCGCTGTGCCGGCGGAGAGGTAGAGAGGGTTGCAGGAATGCAGCCGAATGGGAAGACGCCGGGCTGAAGGATGCCGCGCTGGATGGGAATGGCGCGGCATTTCAGGTCAGCGCAGATCATGCGCTGACCCTGGACAATGCCGCCGCCGAGCGATGGTTCATCCTCGTCGGCAAAGGCAACAACGGCGGCGATGGCCTCGCCGCCGCACGGTACCTTCGCGAGACGGGCATCGCTGTCACGCTCGTCTATGCGGTGCCGCCGGAGTCGCTCTCCGGCGAGGCCGCCCTGCAGCGCGATGCGGCTGCAGCCATGGGCCTGCCTGCCGTGGTATACGGCAGGGACCGGCTGGACCTTGCCGAGTGCAGCGGCATCTTGGATGCGCTGCTCGGCACCGGCGCCGCGGGAGCCCCGCGCGGCGCCTATGCGGAGCTGATTGCCGCAGCGAATAGCAGCGGCAAAGTGATCGTGTCCGCGGACATCCCGAGTGGTCTGAACGCGGACACAGGGGAGACGCATGAGCCTTGCATTCATGCGTCGGTGACGGTTTGCCTCGCGTTTCTCAAGCGAGGCCTCCTGCAATACCCCGGCGCAAGCGCAGCGGGGCATGTGAAGGTCCGGGCCATCGGCATTCCGACTTCTCTGGCCCCTGAAAGCGGTGTGCAGGTTCACCTGCTGACACCGGAAGTGCTGCATGCCCATCTGGGCGTTGATCTGGCCCGTCGGCGTTCGCCTGAAGGCCATAAGGGTACATATGGGCATGTACTTCTTGCCGCTGGCACCTTACGGATGAGCGGTGCCGGACTGCTCTCTGCCCGTGCTGCGCTCCGGGCAGGTTGCGGATTGGTGACATGGGCGCTTCCTCAGAAGCTGCTGCCCTTTATCATCGGTTCTGCTCCTGAATTGATGCTAGCCGATGTTGGTGGCAATGAAGATGGAACATGGAATGCAAAGACTATTTCCGAACTACTGAAGCTAGGCACTGACCGAGATGTTCTTGCCGTTGGTCCTGGTCTTGGTCGCTTCAAGGCCGATACAGAATGGCTTCGCAATCTTTGGGAAGGAACGGATTGTCCTCTGGTCATCGATGCGGATGCCTTGAATATATTAGCTGAGGCTGATTACAAGGGCTGGGCAAGTAGACGCCATCCCGTGATTCTGACACCTCATCCAGGTGAGATGGCCCGGCTTGCCAGCATAACAACGGCTGAGGTGCAACGGGACCGAATCGGTCTGGCCTTGAGCTATGCGAAAGAGCAAGGGGTTACGCTCGTATTAAAAGGAGCGCATACGGTTATAGCAACACCTGAAGGGCAAGCTTATGTAAACACCACAGGCCATCCCGGTATGGGCACTGGTGGAGCCGGTGATGTGCTAACGGGCATGATTTCCAGCCTGCTGGCTCAGGGGCTTAATGCTGCGCAGGCAGCAACTTTTGGTGCATACCTGCACGGATTAGCAGGGGAGAGGGCAGCCCGTCAGCGGAATAATCAGACGGCCATCATTGCAGGCGATATCATTGAAGCACTCTGAGTACTATTTATAACAGCAGTAAGCAGAGTAGTGGCAGAAATAGTGCAAACACAGGCAGTAACAGAGGGGATCGTTCCACGCCTAGTTGCGTAACTCGCAGCAGTAGTAGTCCTAGAATTCCACCTAGACCCCATAGCAGAAGCTCTGCACCTTGTTCCGCTGCCAGCCATAGACCAGCACCGAACCCTGCGGCTACGTATACAACAAGGGAAACGACAGGGGATGTGGTGCGCAGAATACGCAGCAGAACATCTGCTACTAATGCCGCCGGCAACCCATAAGCATAAATGGCATAAGGAACCGACAGGGGCCAACCTTCGGGTACGCCATTATTTTGTGGAAATCCAAGCATAAGTAAGGAGATAAGAACGTATGTTAGCCCTGCGCAGGCTAATTTTGTTAATGCGTACATGCCACTTGTTAAACGGATAGAAGGAATATCATAATCGGGTATCTTGTTCATAGGTATACATTCCTCTCGAGGTGTGTTGTGTGTCAGCTTGTACCCATGTCTTCACCGTTGACATGAATACAGATCGGCGGGGATTCATCAGACTTTCTAGACCTGCCTTGCGGTTTTGCTGCTGTGTGGGGAAAGTAATAGGCGGCTCCTTACATCCTGTTCGTTCCCCATAATAGGGGTAGGTGGGATTCATTTTTCTAATACACTCCTCCTTGCCTTCTATCTTCCGTATATTTCTATGCATACGCCCAGAAAAGCGTGCGCTGTCTTCTATACATACATATGCGCTTATAACCTAGTCGGAGGGGTGCTTGTCCAAAATGAACGATTGGCGAAATGTCGATGATTTGAATCATGGAACCGCGGTTCAGAAAGAGGTCTATAACCTTCTTAAGGAACTAGATATTATGAATTTGCTAGCGGATTATAACCCTTTGCTGGTTGGCACAGTACCGCTTGGAATTCAAGTTGAGGGCAGCGATTTGGATATCATATGTGAGGTTCATGATCCTGCGGAGTTTAAGGCGCTAGTTGTTCGATATTTTGGAGCCATGGAGGGGTTTGTTAGCGAATCGCGAGTGGTTCAAAGCATCCCTCGAACGAAAGTTAACTTTATGGCAAGGGGCTGGCCTATAGAACTGTTTGGGCAGCCGAGGCGAACGGAGCTGCAGAATGGTTATTTGCATATGATCGTTGAGGCTGAAATCTTAGCTCATATGGGTGATGATTTTCGTCAGCAGATCATCATGATGAAATCAAATGGATGGAAGACAGAACCTGCCTTTGCGAAAGCTCTGGGATTAGAGGGCGATCCTTACGAAGCGCTGCTGGAGCTAGAAAAGCTTCCTCGGAGCGCTCTTTATGCTTTATGTCATTCTGTACAAGCGAGGGACCAAGTATGATTTATAGGGAAATGGTTGTGAGCTTGTGACTCGCTGTCTTGAGAATCTTCGCGCAGCCGGCATTGCCAAGTGCCATCTGATGGTTATTGAAAGCAACGAACAAGGAAGAGGGTTCTGGGAAGGAATGGGCTGGCAGTATAGAGGTGGAATTATGCTGTACTCTCAGGATATCTTGTGATACTCAGGACATGAAATAGAAATACTATCCTCTAAATAACGCAATGTTAGACATATGTATATCACAGCAAATATCACGGTGAACTCCGACTGCTAGTGCAGTATACTATATAGGAGTACGATAATTGCCTATTCTTGCAGGCAGGAGGTCTATTATGCGTTTTAAGGATGTATTCTCAATTATTGGTCCGGCAATGGTCGGTCCTTCAAGCTCACATACCGCTGGGGCGGCCCGGATCGGGAGAGCTGCAAGGCAGGTGCTGGGTGAAATACCACGTGTGGCAGAAGTAACGTTCTTCGGTTCTTTTGCAGCAACTTATCAGGGACATGGCACAGATCGAGCGATTGTTGGAGGGTTACTTGATTTCACTACCGACGATCATCGGCTTCCAGATTCCCTAGAACTGGCGGTTGAAGCCGGTATGGAAGTTTCTTTTAAGCAGGGAACGGGCTTGTTTCCACATCCCAACACGGTTAAGCTCCATCTTATCGGACAAGAAACCGGAAGCAAACTGACGCTAACAGGGACATCTATTGGTGGCGGGAATATTGAGATTGTCGATATTGACGGTTTTGGAGTGAAGCTTACGGGGATCTATCCGACGGTTCTGATTAACCATATGGATTATTTGGGTGTTCTGGCGAGTGTTACGGAAGTGATGCGTAACGGACAGTTTAATATTGGGCATATGTCTCTGGATCGTAAGAATCGTAGCGGTGCTGCCTTAACGGTGCTTGAGCTGGATGAAGCGGCTACCCCGGAGCTTATTGAAGCGCTTAAAGCGCTCACTGCTGTGAAATCCGTAAAGTTGGTTAATTTAAACGAAGGTAAGCGAGAAGAGAAGGGGAAGGAAAGTTTAACATGAATTTTCAAACACTTAGCGAGCTGGCTGTATTGTGTGAGGAACGCGGCCTTACGATTGGAGCACTAATGCTCGAAGAGCAAAGCGCGGAATCTGGGCGTTCCAGTGAACATGAATTTTCCACGATGCGTGAATATTATGAAGTGATGAAAGAGGCTGTTCATCGCGGGATGAATGAAGATACAACTTCGCGTAGCGGCCTCACGGGAATGGATGCCCAGCGTGTNNTCAAGCTATGGCTTACGCGCTGGCTGTATCCGAGGTGAATGCTTCTATGGGCCGGATCATTGCGACGCCTACTGCTGGTTCATGCGGGATTATTCCAGGTGTATTCCTCAGTTGTCAGGAACGATTTGGCTGGGATGATGACTATATGGTATCCGGGTTGTTCGCTGCCGGGGCAATCGGTTATGTCATCGCCAATAATTCGTTTGTATCGGGTGCGGAAGGTGGCTGTCAAGCCGAGGTGGGTTCAGCCATCGGGATGGCCGCCGGTGCTTTAACCGAGCTACGCGGAGGAACGCCTGCACAAGCAGTGCATGCTGTCGGACTGGCGCTTAAGAACACATTAGGTCTGATTTGTGATCCGGTTGGAGGACTTGTAGAGATTCCTTGTATTGTTAGAAACGGATTCGGTGCAGTTACCGCACTCGCAGCCGCAGATATGGCACTGGCTGGTGTTCGTAGTGTTATTCCTTCAGACGAAGTCATAAAGGTCATGCTTGAGGTAGGCTCAGCTATGCCAGAGAAACACCGCGAGACCGCAGGAGGCGGTTTAGCACAGACACCTACCGGTCGTAAAATCATGCAGGATTTACGCAAAAAGAAGTAATTCCTACGCCTTAAATCACAATTCGTAATTTTAGAGCATCTTGAAGCGTTCCAACTGTTCCCACAGACCTTCTTGCCGAAGGATTTCTGCCTGCCTTGGTCCAATGAGGTCGAAGTGGGGAAACGATGAACGATTATGAATATATTTGGCAGGCAAGCCATTCTCCTCGCACCAATGTTTCAGTGTGGTAAGATCACTACAGCCCACCTTGGTGACGGTAGTGATGCCAGGAAATCGTGGATCCAGCCAATAATGAGTCAAGAAGGCGATCTCACCTGCGGAGACCGCTTTTTTCCACCGGGATAGTTCTTCTCTGTTGATACCGAAGGCCATTACGTCTCATCCTTATCTATTGTAGTTGACAACATTATAACCCATGAAAGGGGATTACATCATGAACGGACAAGTAAGAGCGGATATTCGTCCTGGGCTTGAAGTGGATATTGTGCTTAAGCAGGATCAACCTACAGGCAAGCTAACACACGGTATGGTGAAAGATATTCTCACGAACTCACCTCGTCATCCGCATGGCATTAAGGTCAGATTGACTAGCGGACAGGTAGGACGAGTTAAGAATATTACAGGGAACTAAATAAACCCTACTTCTCCACATTAAAAAGCCACCCTAATCTCAAGGCATCTGTTCACGGGAACAGAACAACCTCTGAGATTAGGGCTTTTTGGTTTAAGATGTTACATTCGACCCATAAAATCCTCAACAGATTTATCGGCTTTGGTCTGATTACATAACGTGCAAGCGCAGACGCAATTATCTGGGGTTGTATGGCCGCCTTTAGCACGAGGTAGTAAATGATCAATAGTGTCCCCATAAGCGCCGCAGAAGTAGCAGATGTAGTTGTCTCTGGCTAGTATATATGCGCGAAAATCCTTATTGCTATACAATCGCCTTATGGTTCGGCGGTTCACAACGATAGCGGCATGTTCCCTGACTAGAGTAATCGCAAGCTCTAGATCGATCTCCTGATGCCAGCGCCGTCCCTTATCGCTATGTCCACGCATTAGAATCATCCCTTTGGCAGAAGGAATCAATTGGGTTAGATCTTCAGGATTTAGCTTCGTGCCTTGAGAATATGGATGTTTTTTTCGCTGCTCCAAACCTCGTACGCGGCGGTTCGGATTGGATTGTCCTGAAGAAGCAGAAGCGGAAGGCGGCTTTCCCTCTTTGGAGCGTTCTAGTAGAGAGTGCTGATGGGTTTGGATCGTATCAAGCTTCACCAGTAAGGGGTTTGCTGTGAGCTTTATATTTAGTGTTTCCCGTTGCTTCCGACACTCACGGCAGGCACCACGGCGTGACAGCCCCTTGGAACGTTTGCCTGTACGTCTGCGAAATTCAGAGAGCGGCTTCTGCTTGTGGCAATAAGCACACTGTTTGGTAGATAGAAGATCGGTATCGTTCATAGGTATGTTAGGTGCAGCGCATGTGTACGCCTGTCCTGTCTCCTTGTTTTTTAAAATATAAGAAACTATAAGTTTCACACCATACTTTATGTCTTGAATTTCTCGCTTAAACGCTTACCGTCCTNNAGCCGTTCACATCGTACGTAAAAAAAGCACAAACGCAGCCGATTTTGTGATATGCATCTCGGTGACAAACAGGGAAAACTTGTAAAATAAATGGGGGGCAAATTCGTTATGTAAATAAGGTTGCTCTAATTCTTACATGGAAATGGGGTAGTGAAATGGAATCAACGAAGGGAAGGCCGTTTGCAGTAACATTGCTTTATATTCTTCATATTCTTTTGGGGATTGGAGCGTTAGGAGGGGGGGGTGCTCTTGTAATAGATCCTAGTGGTGATCTAATGAAAATGCCAACTTCTATGCTGGAAAGATCG
>DJUJ01000020.1:0-1542 GCA_002438345.1 Paenibacillus sp. UBA6285 | reverse complement strand
CTTTTAAGAAATTATATAGCTTCTGGGCTTTGTCTCTGTATATCGGGTTTGGGCAAATCATTTGGATAATGGTGCAGACGTACATGCTGAACAGTGTGGCAATCATACATCTGATCTATATGAGTCTAGGGCTTTTGATTCAAGCTGTTACACTGCTGCCATCTGTACAATGTTACTTTTCGCTGGACGGCGGTACTGAAAGACGTTAAAATTGCAGTGAACAAAAAGCATTTCATTTGTCAGGGCAAGGAGTGAGCCGAATTGACAACGATATACGATATTGCCAAAAGAACCGGTTACTCTCCAACAACGGTATCCAAGGCGTTTAATAATTATTCCGATGTACGGGAGAAGACTCGCCAGGAAATATTCCGGGTTGCCCAAGAAATGGGATATTTGCCGAATTCCCATGCCCGCACACTGACCACTAAGAAATCATGGACCATCGGTGTGCTGTTTGTAGAGAATACGGGATTTGGTATTCGCCATCCTTTTTTTAGCGCTGTGATTGAGAGCTTTAAGAAGGTTGCCGTGGAAAAGGGTTATGCCCTCATGTTTATCTCCAAAGATGTCGGCGGTAAGCAAAGTGGTTATTTAGAGAATTGCAGAATTCGTGGCGTAGATGGCGTTGTTGTCTTCTTGTCCGATTATGAGGATCCGTATTTCCGTGAACTACTTGAAAGTGATATTCCTACGGTTATTGTGGATTTTGAGACTTCTGAGACGCATACGGTTTGTTCGGATAATACAGCTGGGGCACAGCTGGCGGTGGAGTATCTAGCCTCTTTGGGGCATCGAAAGATTGCTCATATATCCGGAGGTATGAATACATTTCCAGGTAAAATGCGGGAGCTAGGTTACAAGACCGCTATGAAGCAGCGAGGCTTTAAAGTGCCCAAACCCTATGTTGTAAACGGAGCCTTTTATTCTCGAGAAAGCGGCTATAACGCGATGCTGCAGCTTCTTAAGCTGCCTGAACGTCCAACCGCTGTCTTTGCTTCGGGTGACTTACTAGCCTTAGGGGCTATTAGGGCAGCCAAAGATAGTGGACTTTCCGTACCAATGGATATTTCAGTTATGGGTTACGATGACATCGATCTGGCCGAGTATGTTACACCTGCACTGACAACGGTGCGTCAGGATACGGAACTTCTTGGAAGCCGAGCTGCAGACATTCTGTTAGCGTCAATTGAAGGGAAAGTGCTAGATAAGGAAGCGATTTTAGTTCCGGTGGAAGTGGTGGAACGGGAATCCTGTGCATCTCCGGTTAGCGCAAATTAGTCGGTAGTAAAATCAGGATAAATCTTGACGAACTGAAAAGAGTCCTGCTAAAGTAAAGGAAATTACAGCTTTCAATTAAATGATCTTTCAATTGATTTCGAAAGATCATTTTTTTCGAAACAATCGAAACCGGTTTCGATTGTTTCGAAGGTTCATTACTCCGAAGCTATAACATCGGAAGATGATCCAGTAAAGACTAGTGCTTTATAAAATATATGAAAGTATAAGTTTCACACAATACTTTATGTCTTATATTTCTCG
>DJUJ01000218.1 GCA_002438345.1 Paenibacillus sp. UBA6285 | reverse complement strand
TGTACAACGGCGAATTATATAACGCACCTGAGCTCAAACAAGAACTTAAGCAGCGGGGTCATCAATTCCGTACCCAATGTGACACCGAGGTTCTGCTGCATGCCTATATCGAATGGGGACCGGATTGTGCAGAGAAGCTCAATGGGATCTTTGCCTTTGCGGTGTGGGACGGTCTTCGGGATCAGGTCTTTTTTGCACGTGACCGCTTAGGTGTGAAACCCCTGTTCTATAGTAAAGTGGATGATGTCTTAGTATTCGGCTCGGAGCCTAAGGCGCTGCTGCAGCACCCCAAGGTACAGCCGGTCGTAGGTCCCGAAGGACTAGCAGAAATCTTTATTATCGGTCCAGCCCGTACACCAGGACACGGTGTTTATAAGGATATGCAGGAACTTCGCCCGGGGCATGCCATGATCTATAGCCGCGAAGGTCTGCGAAGCTATGCCTATTGGAAGCTGGAGAGTAGAGCGCACACTGACAACGAAGCAGAGACAGCGTCTAAGGTGCGTGAACTGCTGCAAGATACACTAGAGCGCCAACTANNTCTGACGTTCCTGTCTGCTCGCTTTTATCAGGAGGACTGGACTCCAGTGCGCTAACAGCACTTGCAGTGGATTACTACAACCGAAATGGTCAGGGACGAGTAGATACTTATTCCGTCGATTATGTCGATAACGACAAGCACTTCAAGAGTCATACTTTTCAGCCCGGAGCAGATGGACCGTGGATTAAGCGAATGGTCGATGAATTAAATACGAACCACCAATATATCTCATTCGATACGCCGGAGCTTGTAGAAGCACTTGATAATGCGTTGTACACACGAGATTTACCTGGGATGACCGATGTGGACTCTTCCCTGTATTTATTTTGCCGAGAGATTAAAAAGAATGCCACTGTAGCCATTTCCGGCGAAGCTGCCGATGAGATTTTTGGTGGATATCCTTGGTTCCATCGGGAGGAGATGCTCTCCTCAGGCACTTTTCCTTGGGCAGTTGCTCCTAAAATGCGTGCAAGTCTACTATCCCCTGAAGTTAACGAGTGGATTCGTCCACTGGAATATTTGGGCGACAGATACAGCGATGCGGTAGCAGAAGTCCCAAAATTGGATGGGGAGACAGGTAAACAAGCACAAATGCGCGTAATGTCCTATTTGAATATCACCCGCTTCATGCCCACTCTGCTCGACCGTAAAGATCGAATGAGTATGGGCGCCGGACTAGAGGTACGTGTTCCTTACTGTGATCATCGGCTCGTTCAATATGTATTTAATATTCCTTGGGAAATCAAGAACTTGGGCGGTCGTGAAAAAGGGGTTTTGCGCAAAGCGCTTGAAGGAATTCTTCCTGACGATGTGCTATATCGTAAAAAAAGTCCCTACCCAAAAACCCACAATCCAGCCTATTTAAATGCGGTACGAACGCAAGTATTGAACATTCTAGATGACTCTACTTCGCCTATACTCCCTTTAATTGATGCTGCCAAAATCCGTGAGATCGCCGCCTCCCCAGAATCCTCTACCAATCTGCCTTGGTTCGGTCAACTCATGTCTGGCCCACAACTGTTTGCTTATCTGGCCCAAGTGGATCTCTGGCTGCGAAAATATAATGTCTCCATTAGTTAACGTAAAAAACTAATAGTTACTCCAAATGCAAACAGCAAGTCACCGTTCATCCGGCGACTTGCTGTTTGCTTTATATTTTGCCAATATGCTGTGGCTACATTTAGAAATTAAAATTATCGGGATCTGGACCAAAACGATGGTCTTTGTTCAAATCTTCGATGGCCTTGACATCCTCATCGCTTAGCGTGAAGTCAAAGAACCCCGCATTCTCTTTGATTCGATCCGCATGCACCGATTTTGGAATCGTAATGACGCCTTGCTGCAAATCCCAGCGCAACACAATTTGAGCAGGGGTCTTACCATATTTCTCTGCCAGCTCGTTTAAGAGTGGTAGATCAAGGTTCCCTTGCATTAACGGACTCCAAGCCTCAAGCTGGACACCTTGCTCATTGGCATACTTCAGCAGCTCGCGTTGAGTCAACAACGGATGGAATTCCACCTGATTCACCACTGGCACCACTCCGGTGTCCTCGATGATATCCTTCAGATGATGAATCTGAAAATTGCTCACACCAATGGATTTGATGAGGCCCTCTTTTTGCAGATGAATCAAGGCTTTCCATGTCTCCCGGTACTTCCCTGTCACCGGCCAGTGAATGAGATACAAATCAATGTAATCCAGACCCAGCTTACGCCGGCTAACCTCGAACGCTTTCAGTGTCGATTCGTAGCCTTGATCTGCATTCCATACTTTAGTTGTAATAAACAGCTCATCACGGGCCACTCCACACTCACGAATAGCTTGTCCAACACCTTCTTCGTTATTGTAAGCAGCTGCCGTATCAATACTGCGATACCCAACTTCCACTGCAGTTTTGACCGCATGAATAACCTCTTCGCCGTCCTTAGACTGCCACACACCGAGGCCCAGCCAGGGTATGGTCACTCCGTCATTTTAAGTGGGTCCACCTGAGAACGGTGCATTCAATTCACTCATCGCTTAGCCCTCCAAGCTTATTGTTATTTAGTTAATCTTACTTAACCTAATTTCACGCTTCAGAAGCAAGCGTTGACACAGAAAGTATAGCAGACTGTCCCGGCATACCAAAATGAGTACTCCATATAATCCGGCTTCTCCCTCCTCTGTATATAGGCATAAAAAAACAGAGGTCTTGCGTATTATGCGCAAAACCTCTGTTTTAATAATCTAATCCAAAATCATTACCCTCTGTTCTTATTTAGACATTCTCAAAAGCAAGGTAATCGCTTCTGCTCTCGTTACCGGATCATTCGGAGCAAACCGGTCATTTCCTTTGCCTAGGATCAGACCTGCCTCATATACCGCTGCAGCATACTCTTTTCCCCAAGCAGGAATTTGATCGGCATCGGCAAAAGGTAGGGATGCCTTCGCACCGCTCTTCAAATCGAGTGCCCGCGCAACCAGCGCTACGAATTCAATCCGGGTCACTTTACCGTCAGGACGGAAAGAATTATCCTCATATCCCTTAATATAGGCGGATTTGACTGCACTGGAGATGTAAGATTTCGCCCATGCCGGAATGCTAGATGCATCTTCAAACGGAAGAGTTGTGTCCGCCTGCGGGAGTTTCAACGCACGGCCAAGCATAACCATCAGCTCACTGCGGTTCACCACAGCATTCGGACGGAATGTTCCGTCTTCATAACCCTTAATAATTCCACGTTCTACTGCGGTAACAATAGAATCGAGTGCCCAGTGATTGGAGATGTCCTTAAACTTCGGCGGGTTAACCGAATTTCCGTTGTTGTTATTGTTACCGTTATTACCGTTATTACCGTTATTACCGTTGTTTCCATTGTTTCCGTTGTTACCATTGTTACCGTTGTTTCCGTTGTCGACATCGGCAGGCTTAGGCAGGTCACTCAAAGTAATGGCCACCGTTTTTGTATTGAGCGGAACGGTAACGATACCTTTGACATTGTCTACAACACCCTCGGAAGCCTTCAGAATGTTGTTAACCATACTAGGCAATTGAATGCTGATTTGTGCATTGCTCGTATCAGCTTTGGCCTGCTCCAGACTGGTCGTAAATGTAAACACAAGCTGGTTTGCTTTTCTAACCACATTGTATCCTACTCTTCCGCCTTGGAATGCAGGATAGTTCTGAACATCCGCTACCACATTGTTGTTCTTATCGGCATCCGTAACCCACTCTTTAGGAATGCCACGGCCCACAATAATTTCGTATTTTGTGTTCTGATCATAGATACGCTCAGTGATCAGCGAGTCCACCAATACCTTCGAGTTGACGGCCTGCCCCCACATATGCTGGGCCGATCCGCCCCCGCCAGGCGTATTACGAACACCAAGTTCATCATTGACTGCCGTCCAAGGGCTGGATTCTGTAGCAGGGTAAGCAACACCTTCCCACCAACTGAACGGTCCACTCATGGAATTTTCAATCATAAACTCGTAAGCTTTAATTCCCATGTCTCTGTATTTCTCACCGCGAAGCGCGGAGCTTCCGTAACCGGCATTATAAGCACTGGAGTAGAAACCGTGAGGATAACCGCCAAAGTTATACGGAGAATCGGTTGTCCCTTCGTTGACACGTCGCTCCATACCATAGGTGTATGTGTCGTCGAGCATCGTCAGGTTGATATTGTCCTCTGGCTGGTTCGCTCCAAACAAATATCCATCCCACAGCCATCTTCCGAACAGGAACATAGAAGCCCAGTTGGCATCCCGGGAGTCTTTCATCCGGTTCTCATCATTACTTTGCACGACAGATGCCGGAATATAGTTCAGAGCTTTGTCAGTGATTGTTTTTTGCAATTTGGCTGTGAAAGCAGCGAGTAGATCTTCGTATTGAGCCTTGGCCCATTCCGCCTCTGCCAGATAACTTTCATGGCCTTTCACCTTATACAGCTCACGCGCGATATATTCATAAGATGCCAAACCAGTCAGTGCGGAGTAATTGTCAATCGTCCAATACCCCAATGAATCTATAGCTTTCGTTTCTTTCATAATTCGGCCGTCTCCAGCACGGTCGCTTTCAATACTTCTTGCCCCGAATTTTACTCTCTTATCGAAAACGGAACCCACTGATCCGTCATCCGCTTTCATCATTTCATCAAATATGGATGTGTCACCTGTTTTACTCAAATATACGGCATAAGTCCACGGAAGCTTCCAGTTGGCATCCCAGAACAGGTTCGGATCCACTTGACCAGTCTCGATGTTGATTCCTCCGGTAAGAGGTATGCTTTTCAGATACTCTTTTGCGTGTGCAAAGTCGCCGCTCTGAATCAATTGAACAACAATCCCGATGGTATCGTGAGAGTAAAGTCTGGCATAACCATTCTCACCCACATGCAGATAATTGCCGTCTTTAATGATCATGTTGTAAATGTAGCCCGCTTTAAAAGCATTGACTAGCTCTTTATTCGGCAGATCGATATCAACTACTGTGGACAGACGGTTATTCCAGTATGATTTCATCTCACTGTAGTTGCCGTCAAATGTACCCAATTTCGATACTTGCTCCCTCGTTAGAGATGTAAAGCTCGTTTTTCCCGCATCGAAATATTCATACTTATCCCCTTCGATGGCAAACTCTCTAATAACAGTCTCACCAGGTTTGATCGTATAAACTTCGTTTGCAGCCTGATTCATCGGAACCAGATTGGCAGATACAACCGGCAGCAGGCGAGTCTCATCCGAATGATTGGTAACCGTCATTCTGGAATAGTTAATAACGTAGTCTTTGCTCTCTACCGTATGTTTGTTACCAAACGATTCAATTTTATAGTCCATATTGTCTTTAGCAAACTCATTAATAAATACCGGCAGATAGCCTTCTGCGTTATACCATTTGATGCCCGACGTATTTGTTGCACCGAACGTAACGATTTGTTTCGTTGCCACAAACCCATTCTGCATAGGACGGGTTCCGCCGATCTGATAGGATCCATCGAGGAAAGCCAGAGTGGCGTTCTTGTCACCTTCAAAACCAAACCCAGCTGTCATTTTAGGGTTCAATTCATACTGATATTTCAGTTCCAGCTGCAATCCGTCCAAGGCATTCAGCACTTTTGAATATGCCTTGATCCGTTCTTGCTCGGATGCGCCGGTATTCAAAGCTTGTGCTTCCTGGATTGCTTGATGTAAAACGTCTGACGACTGGCTAGTGTAGCCAATCAGGGCCGCTTGGCTGATCGTCTCCATCTGCTTAGCCATTACATCCAGGTTCGTACTCAGCACCAGGTTATTAAAGGCTGTTTGCACCTGATTTAATGCCGTATTCAACTCTTCCTGTTTAACATCCACATCGTTCAAGCGCTCATGAGCGCTACTCAAAGCTATCTCCAAGGAAGACCAGCTCTGGAGCGTGTAAAGCTGTCTGTTATATTGCTTAAGCTCTTCAATCAAGCCTTGAAGTGGGGCTCGATCCACGTTGCCTTCTTTCACAATTCTCATGATGCCCGTGCCCAGACTCGCTTCAGATTTAAAGACACCTGAAGTCGATTTGCCAAAGTTCTCCTTTTGAGATTCAAAGTTTTTGGACATGATGACCCAGCGGTATTCCCCGGAGCCCCGCTCTTGTTGAGTCAGAACGAGCGCATACCGCGTATCCTGAAGGAGACTGTAGCTCAACTCCGCAGTAGTGAGTCCTCCGTCCACAATTCGGTTTTTGTCCACTGTCGTTTGGACTAGCGGATCTCCAGTCGGCAGCCCTTCACTGTTCACTGCATACAATTTGATAATCAAGTCGCTCACAGGCTCTTTATATCTTTTGACATTCACCTGTACATACTTCATATCAANNGACCTTCCTTCACTGTGAAGGTTTGATATCTGTCCTGTTGATCGGTTTTAGCACCGAAAGTATACTCCTTGAACGCTTTATCCGTAAAATCGATTACAATGTTCGATTCTCTCTTCACCAGACCAACCTGCGCCGCTACCAAAGCATTGATAGCGCTGTCAACTTCTGGCTGGGTTGCCTCTGTTCGATCAAGTACAAGCTTGGCAGCAGCCAGCGTATTCACCAGAACCTGCCACGTCTCATTTGTATAAAGACCTTGCGTCATATTGCTAACTCTGTTGTATTCATTTTGCAGCGCCAATTTATCCGCAAGTGCCATACTGCTTAAAGCAAGTCCAGAGAATGACATATTTCCGTTCTTCGCTACAACCTTTGTCAAACGCCCTTCAATTTTCAGCTTCACATTAGCAGGCACGTTGACTTGATACTTATAGTTCTTGGAAACAGAATCGCCGTAGACGTTTCGGGTTACCGAAAGTACATCATCAGTATAGATGTTAAGATCTACATCCGCTTGCCACAACCCAAGACCAAATACTAGGGTGGAATCCTGCGGCTGCGCTGCTACTTCAATATCCCAGCCAACATTGTTATAGCTCCCTTTATCTCGACTGGACTTTGGATAAAATAGACCTGTCCCCGTGTCATTTAAACCATATTCAAATCCTGGCATACCGTTGCTCCAGGTATAGGACATGTAATCGGCATCGGTGCCTCTGTTCAATTTGCCCTCAGTTGCCGTATCCCCATATACACTGAAGGTGACCGAGTTTGGGCCTGCCTTCTGAATTCGTTGAAGCTGATTCAAGTTATCCGCTTTAAAATGCAGCCAGTCGATATCCCCCGTTTGTGTTAAATTCAGTGGAAACTCGCCATTGACCACGCCTTCATTAATCTTAGGAGCGGGTGCTGCGGGTGCTGCCTGCATAGAGTACACGGGACCGATGGATGTTATGAACAAGCACATGAGTACAATCTTTGAAATGACACTGTTAAGCGACCTTTTCATTTTCCCCTTTGACCTCCTTATTTGATTGTGAAAAAAATGGTTGGACTTTGGTTATGGCAAAGTCCAACCGCTCGATAACTAGTTTTCTCCGTATTTACTTTGGAGATCATTCAGCAACTTTTCAACCGTCAATCCATCTTGCTTAAAGATGATTTCCTCTACGCCTTTAAGCAGATCGGCATGAAACGCTTTGGTTTGTTCAGGATAAGCAAACGGCATACCGACTTTTTCCATATTGTCGAATACTGCTTTCAATTCAGGATTCTTCTCCAAATATTTAGGAAGCAGAGAAGATACTGACGGTGAATATCCAACCGCCTCAATCGCATTCAATTGTGCTTCATCACGCAGCGCATACTTGATCACTTGCATAGCTTCTTCCTTATGCTTGCTGCCGTCCAGAATCGATAAGCCGTGTGAGTAAGCGCTTTGTGCCTCTACCGTACCTTTAGGCATCGGCAGAGCAATCAATCCCATGTCAGGGTTAGCTTCTTTCAAATGACCTACATACCATGGACCAGCCGTGGACATAGCCCCTTTTTCTTGACTGAATACTTCGCCATCCCATGGAGCCCCTACTTCGATCGGAGCAATAGCAACCTTATTTTTGAGGAAAAGGTCCACGAAGAACTGCACGCCAGCTACGTTTTCTTTAGAATTAATCGTTTTTCCGAAGCCCCAGTCTCCGCCGAAAGCGTGCACATATTGAGTGATGTGAAATGGATCGATACTGCCGATAATACCTTTCACACCATCCTTAGTCATGGCTTTGGCCAGCTCAACGACCTCATCCATCGTTTCCGGATATTTAGTAATTCCTGATTTTTCAAACATCTCTTTGTTGATCGCCATCATAGAAGTAGAAGAATCGTAAGGAATTCCATAAAGTTTATTATCATCTGTCCAGCCTTTGTACAGCGATCCAGTAATGCGGTCTTTATCAAACCCCACTTTGTCGATCATCTCATCTAGTGGAGAGAGTACGCCTTTTTTGATATACTCATAGTTTCCTTCATCCGACATAGCAATGATATCAGGCCCTACCCCGGCAGCAATCGCCGTTGGAACCGCTTTCCAAAACTCATCACTGGTTGGATACATTTGCATCTTAATTTTAATGTTCGGATATTCTTTATCAATGCCGTCAACCATAAATTCGAAGTTCTTTTGTTCGGACGCATTGGCCCAGTATGCCATCGTGACTTCGACGGTTTCTTGCTTCTCCGTCTTTGCCGCTCCAGCGTTGTCTGAAGCTCCGTTGCCAGAGTTACCGGTATTGGATTTGGCCCCACACGCTGCCGTAGACAGCATCAACATCAGAGAGCACAATAACAGGACTGACTTCTTTCTCATTTGTCACTACCCCTTTTATTTAAGAAGATTCACCGTAAGTGGTGTTATCTTCATCTTAGCTATACAGCATTCGAGAGCAAACAGAGGATCTTTACATATCTTTGTGATTTTTTACTTTCCCATGCTAGTCTTTCGGTATTCGTTCGGAGGGAGCCCATAGATCTTCTTAAAGCTGATATAGTAGTTGTCAATACTGTTAAACCCTACCTTTTCCGCGATCTCATACGTTTTCAGTTTTCCTTCTTTAAGTAGCTCTAGAGACTTTTTCACACGATAGCCGTTGATAAATGGAATCAGCATAGAACCGGTTTGCTCCTTAAAGATACGGCTCAGATAGCTGTTGTTCAGACCGACATAACCGGCTAGCTCATTCAGTGTCAAATCTTGATTGTAATTCTGGTGAATATAATCAATGACCCTCTTAATCTTGTAGTTCGTAGATGTGGCCGCATCCGTATAACTCTCTTGCAGACTCTCCAGCTCCTGGATCAGCAGCAGGTGAAGATGCTCCAAACGCTCGGCTGACATGATTTCCTGCATCCCGTTATAGTCTTCCTCGCCGCTGTCCTCCTTCATGTGGGACTGAATCTGGCAGTGCAAATTCACGCACATTTCCAAAGTGGCATGACGTCCCAAAGATCTCTTCTCCTTGATCGCGGCAAACATCTCATGAACTATGGAGATAGCAGAAGATACGTTCTTTTCGTCCATTTCCTTGCGGATGCGCTGTTCAAACAGAGTGAACGATGCCTTATCATTCAATTCCTTGATGCTGCCTGGTTCGTAGACAACAACGTTGCTTCGATCTTCATAAAATAGCATTTCGGCCGATTCCTGGGCTTCATGATAAGCTTTAGGAATATCAAGCAGACGGGCGTGCAGCCCGCTGATAAGAAAACTGACTTGTATGTTCAGAAACTGCTTCAATGTCTTTTCAATTTTACGGATGAGTCCCCAGCGTTCTTCCAGAATCTCATTCATACTTCTGATGCCGGAATACGTTTTTATAATAACCAGCTCGTTCGGACTCATCAGAAACAGCTCTAGCTCGCTGTACCGATTAAGCACTTCTTGCAAAATATTCAGGATCGAGAACCCGAGTAAATGCTCCATTCCCTTATTGTAACGTTCCTTCACCTTGTCATACTGATCAATCAACATAACGATGCAGAGCACATTGGGCTGTTTCAGCTTCAGATCGTACAGCTTTGTCTTTTGCTCAATTTCCCACTCATGACGAACAACACCAACCGCTAAATCCCGAAAAAAAAGCGTTTTCAACTCATTCCGGTTCTTCTCCACATTTTGCTGTAAGGAAACAAGATGATCCCCCACAGGCTGATGATTTACCTGTGTCCGGACACGCTCCAACGCTTCAAATACAGCGGACTGGGTCAGATTCGGTTTATGAATATAATCGCATGCACCTAGCCTAAGCGCCTCTTGGGCATACTCAAACTCATTATGGCTGCTGAGAATAATAACTTTACAGGAATGTTTGGCGTGCCGGAGCTGCCTTAGAACCTCAAGCCCATCCATCAGTGGCATTCGGATATCTAAAAAAACCACATCCGGATGAAGCTCATCTATTTTCTCCAAAGCCTCTCTGCCGTTTGTAGCTTCGCCTACTAGGTAATAGCCATGATGTTTCCAGTCCACAAATGTCTTAAAATTCATTCGGATAAAGGACTCGTCGTCCACAATCATGATTTTCATGCGTATCCCTCTTTCCTTGTTCCAGCGTGGTTCTGAGGATGCTCCATGGCAGGTATCAGGATAAGAACGGTAGTTCCTTCCCCTTCTTGGCTATGTATGGTCACCCCATACCTCGCTCCAAAATGAAGCTTTAGTCTTTTGGAGACATTGCCCACACCAATGGAGTTCATCGTTTGCCCGTCCGACATTTCCTGTTGCAAGAGCCTACTTAGCTGTTCCTCCGAGATCCCCATCCCGTTATCCGAGATCGTAAACTGAATATCGTTGCCTTTTCTCTGCACACGTATACTCAAGTTATATTGACGGGAATCTTCTGCAAAGCCGTGAAACACCGCATTCTCCACAAAAGGCTGCACCATGAATTTTAACGTTCTGCATTCCAAAACATTCGGTGCAACATCGATTTCAAAATCAAACACATTAAAGTACCTGAGCTGCAGCAGTTCCAGATAGCTGTGTATAAAGGCCACTTCTTCTTCAATAGAAACAAACTCCTGAGTATTACGTGTGGAAAAGGACAGAACTTTGATCATATCATCTACCGTTTCCGTAATGTTGTTCGCCATTTGAGCCTGCGCCATCCATTTAATCACGGAGAGCGTATTATAAATGAAATGCGGATTAATTTGATTTTGCAGCGCATTAAGTTCCGCACTCCGCTTCTTCTTCTCTTCAATTTTGGTTTGCTCAATCAATTCTTTGATTTCGGCAGTCATCCGGTTAAAGGAACGCGACAAATGTCCCACTTCATCCAGACTGTCCTGCTGAGCCGTAACATCAAAATCCCCCTTCTCTACTTTGCGCATCAGCCGATTGAGCCTTCGAATCGGATTGGTGATACTGCCGGATACAAGGTATGCTGTTACGAAACCCAACATAATCAACAAAAGAAGCAGCAGTGTAGAAAAATTGCGTATCTGGTTAATTTCGGCGAGCAGCTTGTCACGAAGAACGATGCTGTAGAATTGCCATCCTGACACATTGGACTTATCGTGAACAACATAGTAGTTTTCTTTGTCCGGCTTCATTTTTGCCATGACCTGACTATATTTCATCCCAATCATGGCCGGATCTGAACTGAACACAACCATCCCATTATCATCCACGATGAACTGGTTTACGTCCTGTTTGTCACCCAGTCCGCTGAATAGCTTCTCAAGCTTATCCATCCGGAAATTAACGAGCAGCACACCAAGCTTCTGATAGGTACCCACATCCACCAGTACACGGCCTACAGATAGTACAGGGCGGGGCTTGGCGTACATCTGTTTCTCCTCGTGCATGCCGACCAGAATTGGCCTCTCCGCATTATTCACAATGGTCCGGTACCATGGTTCATGTACCGGACTATATCTATAATTGAAAGTCGTATCATAACCCCTACGGTAGATTAATGAACTATTTACAGGGTAGATCAGAATGGAATCAATATCCGGATTAAATGACATCAACTCTTTGAAAACGTTATCACTTATGTAGCGAAAATCCATACTTTTTTCAAACGTCTCATAGGTTTCAGCAGAATAATCCTTCGACAAAATTTGCATCAGTCTTTCGTCATAAAAAGGCTGCTCCGAAGATTTGAACATACTGCTAACAAACGAGTCCGCAGTGGATACCATCTGCTGATTCGTCTCCTGAAACGATTTCACAATGCGGGATTCAAAAACGGACATGGCGTATATGTAGAAGTAAATACTAATCACCACGAGAGGAACAATCATCAACAGCGTGTAGGTCAAAAACAGCTTTTGCCGTATGTTGCGATCCCGAAACCTACTCCATTTCCGCATGATGAGATCCTCTCCTTTTGTAACAATTTGTTGTATTTTGACGAATTAATCTTATGCTATATCCTCTTTTTCTTCAATAGCAAACTATGTAAGCTGAACGGATAAGACGAATTCGTTCAACTTACATAGTATTTTGAGATTTAGATTTAAAATCAGCGACCGGCCATATGCTGCCAGATGTCGGAAAGAGAGAGCTTCGATGTTTCTGGAACAATGTAATCCGCTTTCGATAGGATCTCTGCATCACCAACCCCTACAGCAAACATCCCCGCACTTTTTATCGCCTGAACTCCAGCCTCTGCATCCTCTACTCCAACACAATAACGGGGGTCAACACCTAGCGCCTCCGCCGCCTTCAGAAAAATATCCGGTGCAGGTTTTCCATGAGCCACGCTTTCCGGATCGGCGATCACATGAATATAAGACTCTACCTTCAACTGCCGCAGCAGTGTTCCGGCATTGCGGCTGGCCGAAGCCAGCCCGATCGGTATTCCAGCCTGCTTGAGATCATGAAACAATTCCAGAATGCCTGGCAAAATTTCCGATTCATCCACGCTCTGAATCAGGCCTTGATAGTTGTTGTTCTTCCGTTCAGCCCATTCCTGTTTTTGTTCCAAAGTGAAGGATGAACCGCCGTCCGGTAGTTGACTCAGTATTTTTTCCAGAGAAGCCATGCGGTCGATACCCTTGAGCTGCTCATTAAATTCTAGGTCAAAGTGAATACCCAGTTCCTCCGCCAACTGCTTCCAGGCTTCATAATGATATTTCGCCGTATCGGTAATCACTCCGTCCAGATCAAAAATTAAGGCTTGAATCTCCTGATGTTCTTTATTCACTTCGCTCAGCCTCCTTCAAGTCTGTAACGATACGATCCTTCAACACGTATTCCCGGCCATGAATGAGCAAGGTAAGCTCACCCAATCCTGAAGTTAGGCGCTCCACCTCCAGCTTGCCACGGGTAACCGTCACCTGCAGACGCTCACCCTGCCAGGCAAGCGGGAAAGACAAGCGCTCCCAGGCCTGTGGAAGTTTCGGGTTCAGGCGAAGAGAGCCCTCCCAGGAACGAACCCCGCCAAAACCCATGATCGCTGCCTTCCAAATGCCGCCAATCGAAGCTGAATGAATACCTTCATCGCAGCTATGCATGTTTGTACCCAAATCAATACGGGCTGCCTTGGCAAACATATCATAAGCCAATTCCAGTTCATTGACATCGCTAGCCAGCATACTGTGTGTGGATAAGCTGAGCGAAGAGTCATGCAACGTTTTCGGCTCGTAATAATGCCAATTCGCCGCTTTAGTCTCTTTAGAGAACCAGTCCTCCAGTAAGTAAAACAAAACGAGAATATCCGCCTGCTTCGAAACCTGTATTTCACTGAGCTGGGTCATGCTGTAGTCGGCAAGAATGGAAGCCACCTGATCCTGATCACGGTACTTCTCCAGATCAATAATTTGCTTGTTCAAATAAGTATCGTCCTGCGGAATGATGAACGAATGCATATCCGGCTGCGGCAGATAGATCTTCTTGGATTTATCCTCCCATTCCTTCAATCGCTCGGTTAGAGCCAACTTACTTTCCAAAGTCAAATAAACATCGCTTTGCGCTTGCATAAGCTTGCGGGTGCATTCGATTGCTTTTGTCATATTCCAGTAGGCCATATAGTTGGTGAATGCATTGTTAGAGACATGTTCCTTATATTCGTCCGGACCAATCACATCACAGATATGATACTTCTGTTCCTTATCGCTCCACTCCAGCCGGCTTGCCCAGAAAGTCGCTGTTTCGAATATAATCTCATATCCGTACCGGTCCATATATTCCTGATCACCGGTAGCCTGATAATAATGCCACACGCCATATGCCACGTCCGCTGTAATATGCTGTTCGATTTTGCCTGTCCAAATAAAGGTTGGCTTTCCGGTAACGATATCTACAGGGCCCCACTCAGGAGTCTCTTCCTCGCCGGTTGCTGCGGATTCCCAAGGGTACATCGCGCCGCGATAACCATTGTCACGCGCTTTTGTTCTCGCACCGTTCAAGGTGTGATAACGATATTCCACCAGCTTACGGGCTGTCTGCGGGTCCATATACAAAAAGTATGGCAGAATAAAAATTTCTGTGTCCCAGAATACGTGTCCCTTGTATCCCTCTCCTGTCAGTCCCTTGGCTCCTACAGAGAAACGACTGTCATGAGCAGGTGTCATCAGAAGCAGATGATACTGTGAAAAACGGATGGCCAACTGATCAAAGACGTCGTTGCTCTTGATCTCAATGTTGGCTTTGGCCCATACGCTTTTCCAGGCCTGCTCGTTTTCATTAACAAGTACATCAAAGCCTTTCTCTGCCTTCTTGCTGAGATATTCCCGGGCGGTATCCTGCAAAGCTTGATGCGCGGCCCCCCGATCTCTCCACTCCTTATCATGACTCGTATGCACCGAAGCCACCTTATCCAGCGTAATGCACTTGCCGACTTCCGCTTTAAGCTTGTAAGTTAGTGAAACTCTTCTGCGATCCATGCTCGGAGCTGGCGCAGTTGTAAGACGTACACCCCCCTCATACATCTGATGGACACAGGTATGTACAAATTCAATATTCGACTCCGATGTCGTTGCGGTAAGCTGGAGCAGCTCTTTATCAAACACCCGCCGCTCACCTTCTATAAAATGCTGTGCGCCCGAATTTGTCATCTGCCCGTTGATACCGGAAGAAATAAAAATTTCCGCGGATTTCGTCAGCGGGGTAATTTCCACCCGCATACCCATTAGATGCCGGTCCTTTAGCGATACGAACCGCAGGAAAGTCATCTTAAACTGATCGCCGTGCTCATCCTCCCAGAGGATGTCACGCCGGAGCTCTCCTTGCCGTAAATCCAGCTCCCGACGGTAGCTGTGAATTTTTCCTTTTTCTAAATGAAATGGTTTACCGTTCAGACGGATTTCGAGCTGCACCATATCTGCGGCATTCGGAAGCTCTGTAACCTCCTGATTGGCAAAGCGGTTAAACGCTCCTGCAACAAACAAGTTGCGGCGTTCACCCGGATAGGACTCCTCTGTAGCAGCTCTTAGCCCAAGATATCCGTTCCCCTGACAAAAAATGGTTTCGAACTTCCCTAAAAATCTAGCGTCAAACTCTGTTTCCGCAATCACCCATCCGTCATCGAGCGCATTCAACCCTTTATATTCAATCACTTTACATCCCCCTGTCTGAACATATTCTGTATTAACCTTTCAGTCCTGTAGTGGCAATTCCTTGCACCATATGGCGCTGGAACATCAAGAAGACGATAATGATTGGCAGGGTCAAGAGTACAACACCGGTCATCGTGAGGTTTGGCCATTCAAAATAACGATTCTTAAGTGTGTTCAGACCAACAGTCATTACATACCAACGACTGTCATTCACCAAGGTCACCGGCCAAACGAAAGAGTTCCATGTACCGGTAAAGCTGAATATAATCTGTGTGCCGATCGCACCTTTGGATAGCGGAAGCATAATCCGGTAGAAAATACCGATCTTGCTTAATCCGTCAACCTCCGCTGCCTCTTCAAGCTCCTTCGGCACGGTCAAGAAGAATTGACGCATCAGAAAGACAAGGAAGCCCTGGAACAGAAATGGAATAATGAGACCTTGATAGCTGTTAAGCCATTTCAAATCAACGATCATGGAGAAAATCGGAATAATCATTACTTGGTAAGGCACCATCATCATCCCGATAACTAGGAAAAACACTACGCCTCTGCCCCGAAAATTAATACGAGCCAAGGAGTAGGCAGCCGTCGTATTAACAAACAAGTTACCAATCAAAATACCGAACGTTACGATGATCGAGTTCTTATACCAGATCAATATATCGGAGGTTTCGAAGATGTCCCTGTAGTTTTCAAATGTCCACTGGCTTGGCAGCACAAGATGCCCGATGTCTGCTTTGGACAAAAGCGAAGTATAGATGGCATAACCAAACGGCACTACGAAGAATATGGAGAATGCGAACAGTAGTACATAGCGTAAAATTTGAGTTTTCCGGTTAAGCATCATCTAAATCTCCTCCTTAAGAAAGCGTTTTTGAAGCATAGACAGCGCAATAATAAGGGCGAAAATAATAAATGCTGCAGCACTACCGTAACCGGAACGGTTGAAGCTGAATGCCTGGCTGTAGAAATAAGTTACGATCGTGCTCGTTGCACCGGCCGGACTTCCGAGCGAGCCGTTTCTCGCCAAGGCATAAGGCTGGTCAAACAGTTGCATGACGTTAATAATCCCGGACATTATGACAAGGAAGGTCACTGGTTTCAACATAGGAACCGTAAGCTTCCAGAACTGCTGCCATCCATTTGCTCCGTCCACACGACCCGCTTCATAAATATCGTTTGGAATGGTTTGCAATCCACCCAAGTACACTACCATGTAGAATCCTACATACGTCCAAACGGTAAGGATCATTAAAAATGGAAGTGCATACTTGACGTTGGCGTACCATGAAACGTCGGGGAAACCAAACCAGGTCAGTAACTGGGTTGCAATTCCGTCATTTTGCATGAACAAATACATAAATACAGTCGTCACCGCAATGGTTGAGGTAATATATGGCATGTAATACAGTGTGCGGAACACACCCTTAAGGTGCATCACCTTGTTCAGGTTCACTGCAATCACCAAGGCGATGATCGCCTGCAGCGGTACCGCTACTACGGTCAGCAATAAGGAATGGCTCAAAGCCGTCCAGAAGTCCTTATCCTGGACAATCTCCACATAGTTTCCGAATCCGATAAATTTGGCTGCATCCGGATTTAGGAAGCTGATATCCTTAAAGCTGTAGATAAACGATTGTACCAGCGGGTAATAAAACCAGATTCCCATCAAAATCAGGATGGGGGCGACAAACAAGTAGCCTACGAACGTTGATGAACTCCCTAATTCGGACAATCTTGTCCCGAACCCGCGCTTTGACTTGTGCTGAGAGAGATTAGTTTCTAAATTTGGCTTCATGGTGTTACTCCTTCCACTTACGAACCCCTTGTTCGTATATTTGTTGTAACTCCATCATAAGAATTGGTCGGTTCCACTGGAATAGAGGATATTTACAAGACTCCGAGGATTTTTACATTGTGCATTTATGACATAAGGCAGGCTGCCAACGACCGGACGCAAAAAAAGCGAGCCCCCATGAACGGAGACTCGCTACTTTATTGGTTCTTTACTATTTTGACAGGAGCAACGCTTTATTTCTCAATCAGTTTGAAATCATCAAAATGGAATTCAGGAGAAACAATACAGGATACCAGTACCGGTTCTTTTCCTAACGGACGAGCGGCCTGCCATACGCCTGCTGGAACTACTACCTGCGGCTGCTGACCCGCAGCAATATCGAGACCTAAGATAACTTCCTTCACATCCTCAGGCTTATCTCCACTGCCTCCGAGACTCAGCACTATTGGACTGCCGGAATGCCAGAACCATATTTCATCGGACAATACCGTATGCCATTCGGATTGTTCACCCTCATGAAGCAGAAAATAAATCGAAGATGCTGATTGCCGCGATCCGGAATAGCTATCGCCAAGCACTTCCTGCGGAATTTCAAACCCGGAGTTCCAAAGTCTTTTGTACCAACCACCCTCAACGTGGGGCTGTAGTCCGAGCAGTTCAACTAGCGGTGAAATTTCTTTTTGTGTCACGGTAGCTTCTCTCCTTCAAAGTTTGCATGAACAACAATAGCTTCGTATGCGTAAGGTTGTTTTTGCTTTTTACTTTAACGGAATAAGCTGAAATTGTAAAATCTATTTACTATCCTTGCTCGCTTTGAATACTTCAGCAATCGCTCCAAGACTTCCCAACGTTTCTACTGCGCTTGTTGGCAAGAACACTTTATTCGCAGGACCTTTGGCTATTTCAGCCAGAGCCTCGAAGGAGCGATAAGCGAGCACCTGCTCATCCAGACCAGCTGAGCGAATAAGCTCAATGCGTNNGCTCCTGCGCCTGCCGTGAACCCTCTGCTTGGCGGATACGCGCTTCCTTATCGCCTTCCGCTTTCAGAATCTTACTCTGCTTATCACCTTCTGCACGCAGAATCATATCCTGTTTGGCAGCTTCCGCCTCTAGGACAATCGCCCGTTTGCTCCGCTCCGCTTTCATTTGTTTATCCATCGCTTCCTGAATATCCAGCGGTGGCTTGATATCGATGACTTCCACACGCTCGATCCGTACGCCCCACTTCTCTGTAGCCTCATCCAGCGCCAGGCGAATATCGGTTGAGATTTTTTCTCGCCCAGACAGCGTTTCATCCAATTCCAGCTTACCAATAATTTGCCGCATGGTTGCCGTCGAAATGTTTCTTACCCCATATACATAATCGGAAATGCCATACGTGGCTTCCTCTGGTCCCACTACCTGATAGAAAATAATCGTGTCGATCTGCACCTGCACGTTATCCTTCGTGATTACCGTTTGCGGAGGCACATTCGCTTGTTGAATCCGTAGGTCATGGTACGTACGCACCTGATCAATCACAGGAATTAGAATGTTAAGACCCGGTGTCAGTAGACGATTGAATTTACCCAGACGTTCTACTACGCCTACCCGTTGTTGCGGTACGATTTTGATCGTTAATGCCACAAACACTACAACAACCACTAGAATAATTGAAATAATTGCCCATTCCATTAGTTCATATCCCCCCATCGTTCTACTTCAATAATGGTCGTGCCTCTCTTCACTACTCTGACCACTTCGTCCTTGCCCAGATATTGGTCAGAGCTCGCGCTCCACGTATCTCCGCCTACCTTCACTTGCCCGTAGCGCCCCTGCTCAATCGGCTCAATGACGACTCCTTGCCTGCCGACGATTTCTGTGCCTGTATCCTTGAATCCACGTGAACTGCGAAATTTAGAAACCAGTGGTTTCGAGAATAAGGTCAAACCAAGTGCTACCAGTGAGCCGATCACCACCTGAAACAAAATGGCTTCAGGAACGAATAACGACACCAAACCTGCGGCCAACGCACCAATACTAAGCCATAGCAGATAAAAAGTAAGCGTCATCATCTCTACAACAAACAGGACACCGGCTGCGATCAACCAAAACACAACCATCGGTGAACCCACCACCTTCCGTAAGATACTACTATAACGAAAAGAAACAGCGATGCGTTGCGTAGTTCCGTAAAAATATTACAGGCATGTATATAATTTATATTCATAACATCGAAGGTTATGTGTTCCGCATGAGGTTCCTGAAAAAGAGGACATGCGCCCACTCTATCAAAGTTTCCTAAACAAGTATCCATTAATTAGCCCCCCCCTACACCCCATACTTCACTTCAGGGCTGGGAACCGGTGACAACACCCGCACTCTGGAAGCTGATCTAACCCATTGAATTTATAAGTTTAACCTTATAAACCAAAAGAAGCTTGCAAACCAAGGTACACACCTTGAACCTGCAAGCTTCTTTATCTCGTCTCTTATACGACCGCATGGAGCGTTTGGATTAGGAATTCAAGTCGTCCGCAGCCGCCAGTTTCTCCGTCAGCAACCGCAGCGCAGTTCCCCGGTGGCTGATCCGCTGCTTCTCTTCCATGGTTAGCTCGGCCATTGTCTTTTCATATTCTGCCAAGTAAAACAGCGGATCGTAGCCGAACCCCCCACCACCAGCAGGTTCGGATGTGATCCATCCCTCTACTGTACCCTCAGAGGTTAATTCTCGTCCCGAACTTGGATCGTATAAGGACAACGTACAGACAAAACGTGCTGTACTTAGCAAAGGCTGACCGGTGTCCTCACCCTGTTTCAGCTTACCCAGCTCGCTAAGCAGCTTCAAGTTGTTCTCTTCATCTCCCGCATCTTCCCCTGCATAACGTGCAGAGTATACACCCGGCCTGCCATCCAAGGCATCTACGCAAAGACCCGAATCGTCAGCGAGTACCGGAATTCCAAGTGCGTCACCTACGGCTTTGGATTTTTTAAATGCATTTTCTGCAAAAGTAGCTCCGTCTTCTACCACATCGGGCAGATCCGGATAGTCATACATACTTTTTACTGTCAGGCCCAGCGGGGCAAAAGCATGCTCGAATTCGCGTACTTTCCCCTTATTCTTCGTCGCAACTATAAGAATGCCGCCGTCAGACTTCATGCTACACCTCTTGGCCCGGTTGGCCGGAAGGGATTTTGAGAGCAATCGCTCCCAGCGCTTCTTTCTGCGCAGCAACCAATTCATAGATCCCCTTTTCACCTAGACCTAGTAAAAGATCCAGCTCTTGACGTGTGAAAGGTCTTTCTTCGCCAGTCCCCTGTAGTTCAACAAAGGCACCGCCGCCAGTCATGACTACATTCATATCCACTTTTGCTTTGGAATCTTCTTCATAATTCAAATCCAGCAGCGTTTTATCCCCTACAACACCGACACTGATTGCGCCCAAAAAATCTGTTATAGGAAATACAGCCAGCTTGTGCTGAAGTGCAATTTTGTTAATAGCAAATGTCATGGCAACAAAAGCACCCGTAATCGAAGCAGTCCGCGTACCACCGTCTGCCTGAATCACATCACAGTCCAGCGTAATACTACGCTCGCCTAACGCTTGTAAATTCACTACGGAACGAAGCGCTCGTCCGATCAGTCGTTGAATCTCCATGGTGCGTCCAGTAAGCTTACCGCGTGCGGCTTCACGCTGATTACGGGACTGTGTTGCCCGAGGAAGCATCGAATATTCAGCGGTTACCCAGCCTTTTCCTTGTCCTTTAAGAAACGGAGGCACTTTTTCCTCTACAGTAGCTGTACAAATGACTTTGGTATCTCCCATTTCAATGATCACGGAGCCCTCAGCATATTTATTCGTTTGGGTCGTTATTGTCAGCGGCCGTAGCTGGTCGTCGTTTCGCCCGTTTGATCTCATCTTTTCTGCCTCCTACATCGTATAGCTAATAGTTTAGCGTGAGTCCCATTTCCCTGCCATAAATAGCGGGAAGCACATCGCTCGGGACGTTACGTCTTTTTGAGCAACTTTTATTCTACCAAAGAGGAGGCACAAAAGCATCTTTTAAACCCTACGGGGTCATTCTATAACGGAAGCTCGTTCAAATATTCTGGTGCGGAAACAGGTTTGCTGTAGTCCACATTATCCGTATCCGTAATCGATTCCTTGCCGTTTAAGCGAATTTGCACCAGAGAATCATCCGAATTTTGCGCAACCGTCAGTACAACCGATTCTAGCATCTCAGCGGGTACACCTTTACCGTCTGCGAACATATCATCCGTCAAGGACACGGTAACTACACCGTTCTGCCCAGCATCCACGGAATCAAGTATCGTTCCCTGCGTCATGACCATTTCCAGCCCATTTCCGGATTCAGGTCCTGCAATTAATTCGTTCAAAGCGGCAGTCAACTGTTCTTGTCCGGCGGGTACAAAGCGAGTTACAGGTACATAATATTGGGTACCATCAGGAGATGTTGTGGAAAAATAAACAGTAACCGCACTTGCGTTCATAAGAAGTGGACCTTGCTTCGGCAAGTTAATGCCCATTGTGCGGGACAACGGACGATCAAGCGGAGTTCTTTGAAGCGGCATTTCCGTGAGCTTTTTACCATCTACCCAAAGCTGTACGCTTTTAATGTCATCTTGACCGGTCAGCGTCCAAGTGATAGCTTCGAGGATTTTGCGTTCCTCCAAAGGATCATAGTTATTGAATTCTGAATTAAATTCGACAACAGCTAAATTCGACTTGTCTACCGTAATATGTTTGACTTCAGTTCCAGCTGGCAAAACGCCTTGGAATCCTTCAGGCAGTGATGAGGTATATTCTCCCTTGCTCACTAATGCCATTAACGAGTTTTTGAGTGCGGTGGAATCTTTGCTCTTTGGCAAGCTTAAAGATACCGGAGCGAGTAATCCATTACCATCTTCCAAAAATACGGTTGTCCGGTCTCCGGAAGCGGTGCCCTTAGAAGTTTTAGTGCTGCCTTTAACTGCTGTCTGTGCATCATTCTGTGCCACCGGACCAAATACACCTGAATCCAAGGTAGTATCTCCACTAGTCTGTAACATTTGCGCTTCAACCTCAGGTGGCGGAGCATCTATCGATGCTGATTCCGAACCGAACAAGCCACAACCGGACAGCGCCAGTGGAACTGCGAGTAGGCAGACTGCGGAAATTCCGCGAATTTGTTGCATTGGTTTCATCATTTATTACCCCTTTCAAGGTTAGATATCATTTGTACTGCTATGTATACGAGACCTTTGTCCAAAAAATAACAACAGCTTATCCTAAATTGTTGGAAAAGCCTGTGAGCTACTTTTTCATGTCTAGTAGAGCCTGGATTTCAGTTCACTGAAACTCCCCTCGCTGGACAATTACTTCCGGTAAACGTACAATCTGAGATAACAACAGGCCTTAACATCATACTAACGTTTGCTGTAATGAAAT
This sequence comes from Paenibacillus sp. UBA6285, assembly GCA_002438345.1. Taxonomy (GTDB): domain Bacteria; phylum Bacillota; class Bacilli; order Paenibacillales; family Paenibacillaceae; genus Paenibacillus_AQ. Next base: position 1,226 of record DJUJ01000218.1, on the reverse strand, counting down.
GACTTACTAAACAACGAGGTGACTGAACATGGCTGATGAAAAAATCGCAAAAATCCCGTACAGTCTGAACAGCAAGGCCGTCGCTGATGCGACCAAATTCTGGCTGAACAAACGTGGAGTAACCCTGGAGGAAATCGCGGAACTCGTTATATTTCTGCAACAGAAATACTATCCGAATTTAACGATGGATGAATGCATCCATAATGTAGAGATGGTGCTCAGCAAGCGGGAAGTACAAAATGCAGTACTCACAGGCATTCAATTAGATGTAATGGCAGAAGAGGGCAAGCTGTTCTCCCCACTTCAGGATATGATCGAAAATGATGAGGGATTGTACGGTGTCGATGAGATTCTTGCCTTCTCTATCGTGAACGTATACGGTAGTATCGGCTTTACCAACTATGGCTATGTGGACAAGCTGAAGCCAGGTGTTCTTCAAAGGTTAAATGATAAAACCACCGGGCAGATCCACACATACCTCGACGACATCGTCGGAGCCGTGGCGGCTGCAGCCAGCAGCCGAATCGCACACCGCAAGCAAGCGGAGCGCGAGGTTGAGCTTGAACTACCTCATACACCGGAGGATCGTGAAGAGGCCGCTAGGAAACTTGCGGAATATAATGAAACTCCAGAGTAAGGAGTTTCAGATACACCAGATGAAACTCTAAGGATACAAAAAGCGATTGTTTCGTAAAGCCCGATGGGCTGTTGAGACAATCGCTTTTTTGTGGGGATGCTTGGGTTGGTTCGTTGGGTTCGTTGGCTATAGGGAAATCCTCCCTATAAAATAACGATATTGGCTCAAATCCAGAGATTATACGGAATTCTTCCCTATAATCTCTATGAAAACCTCAATCTAAAGCCAAATCAACAGAAATATAGGGAGAAATGGACCTCTGTCAAGAAAGTAGACACCTATTAAACTGCTTTTCTCTTATTAAATTGCGCAGCAAACCGTGCCGGCGAAAGATAGCCTAGCGAGCTGTGGATTCGTTTCCGATTATAAAAAAACTCAAGATAGCGATAAATCTCGTCGTATGCTTGTTGTTTCGTTTTAAAGCGTGGGTTACAGTAAATAAGCTCCTTTTTCAGAATGCTGTGAAAGGATTCTATGCATGCATTGTCGTAGCAGTTTCCTTTGCGACTCATGCTACTTTTCATCTTGTATGTTTTAAGTAGCTCTTGGTAATCCTCGGATGCATATTGGCTTCCACGGTCAGAATGGT
>DJUJ01000059.1:6809-7054 GCA_002438345.1 Paenibacillus sp. UBA6285 | reverse complement strand
TCCATAAAGGACAACAAGAAGACTAATCACTACTAATGTCACGCCAAAGGAAGTCTCTAAAACACTTACTCCCCCAATTTCGACCCCTAATAACCCTGGTGACAAGACTATAATATTCAGTAACACCACGCTAACTATAAGCCCCAGCAGCTTTATGAATTTTGCACCTTTCAACATACACACCTCCTAACGCATACGAAAAACAAATTATATACGTTGGACTTAAAACATTCTAAAAAGGAAGG
>DJUJ01000059.1:3001-6798 GCA_002438345.1 Paenibacillus sp. UBA6285 | reverse complement strand
GTAGGAGCGATAGCGCCCGCCTGAAAGCTTTCTGTAGGAAAGCTCGCTTCGGAAGCATAGGTTGTCACCGGATTTCAACCGTGAAACAGGGTATATGATCAAGAAATCTGGGGACAACAGCGGTCGGAAGTCCAAACATTCACCGCAGTCACGTACTTACCTTAATAGAAAAATCTTAAGTTCAACTAATATTGCGTAGATCATATATACAGCAGCTCTAATTCACTTCTGTATATATGGAAGTTTTTCTGTTATTACGTCCGTAATCACAAAAAAACCTTAACAGGCGCAAAGCCCATTAAGGTAAAAAAACTTATTTATACCCAAGCGTCATTCGAATATCCACGTTGCTCCCAGTATCCCGTATGCTCTCCCTCGATCAATTCGATCCGATTCAGCCACTTCACTGACTTGTAAGCGAACATTTTCGGTACAATTAGCCGAACGGGTCCGCCGAGATCGCTAGGTATCGGTTTCCCATCATGCATGACCGCGACCATAACATCGTCCATATCCGCTTGCTCCAGCGTAAGAGTATCTGTATATACCCCATCCCCTGAGTAGAATTTCACCGTCTTTGCTGTGGACTTCACTCCAGCCTGTTGTAGAAGATCCTTCAGCTTGATGCCCTCCCAGGTATTCTTGTAGACGGACCAACCTGTCACACAGTGAAAATCACTCACTTGAACCGTCCGTTGTAATTGAACGAATTGCTCCCAATTCCACGTAAAGCTCTGATCAACAAGTCCATCTACCTTAAAGGACCAATTATCGTTCGTGAACTCCGGAATGGGGGTTACTGTATAGACTCGGAATTGCCCCTGCGCCCCACCTCCAAGTGGCGGTGACGATGCAGATAGCGGCTGGGGTGCAGGTAACAATTGATTGCGATTATTCTCGATTAATTTATCGATCGTTTCGCTACCACCGATATTTCCAATCGAGCTGCCGAGCCATTTTATAAATGACGGACCGATAGTAATCGCAAGCCCTACGCCGATCGTCCCCCGAATGAACGCTCTACGTGTATAGACCGGCTGTGGTGTATCCTGATGTGTCAAATTGGTGCTCAACTCACTCCCAATCTTTATAGTCCGGCGATTCGGCTCCTTCAGCCATTTCACACGAGTCAGCGAGTGATAGATAATATAAGGCAGTCCAACCCATGTCAATACATCATGAACGACCAATGCAAGATTAGATACTTGCGGTCCTACCGTACGGAACTGCCACAACAACACTCCTGAAACGAACCAACCGAGCAACAAGAAGAGCACGACAAGTACATTGAAACGCTGCCAAGGTTTCTCCTTTAGCTGTTTCCAATGTTTACTTGCCAGCAGAAGATAATAGATAACTGGAAGGATAGATGCGATTCCTATCACAATATGCAAGCCTTTAATCCATACTCTGCCTTCACCAAGGAAACCTCGCCAGAAACCACCTACTAGCACAAGCCCTGTCAAGGCCAATATCACGACGATCCAGCCGTTCCAGGTGTGAAGTGATCGCAGCTTTTTCCCATATCCCTTGCGTAGCCGACCAAGCATACCACTCATAGCTTAGCCTCCTCCTCATGTGTATGTTTCTGCACCTGATTTTGTTTTAGTCCAATAAGGTTAGAAAGGACTTTGATGCAGCAGAGAGTGGAACCCCCCGAAGAGTCGCTATCCCTATATTACGCTCTGGAAACGGCGGATCTAAAGGGATTTCTACAAGTTCGCCACTTTTTAATTCTTCTGTAACATAATCACGAATAACAAAAGCAAGGCCAAAGCCACGCAAAGTGAACTGAACAAGAAGATCTACACTGCCTAGTTCAAACTCTGGTGTTATTGTCACATGATTGGAGGCAAGAAACCCATCAATATACTTTCTTGTGCTGCCTCCCGGTTCTAGGAATAACAATGGGTACTGCTGAATGTCTGAAATCGGCATTGTCTTGTCCGCCAGATGACGGAAACCTTTGCCACCTACAAGGCAATCCTGGAGCCGTGTACTCTTGCGAAATTCGATCTGTTTGTCAGATGCCGGTAAGCTTACGATGCCGAAATCGATTTTTCCTTCTTTTAATAGGGCGAGCGTTTCCGGTGTTGTTCGATTCGTAATATGAATACGGACATTGGGGTATTGTTCGTGATATTGCTCAAGATAAGACAACAAGTAATATTTGCAGAGGGTATCACTAGCTCCGATATGAATCTCCCCGCTATTCAAGTTGTTCATTTCAGCAATCGCTCGCTCACCCATCTCCACATTCTGAAAGGCTTGTTCAATAAACCGAAGCAGTACTTTGCCTTCTGTCGTTAGATCCACCCCTCTAGAGGTTCGAAAAAATAAGGGTCCGCCCATCTTTTCTTCCAATTGCTTAATCGTGTGACTCACTGCTGGTTGTGTGATATTCAGCCGTTCTGCTGCCGCAGTTAAGCTGCCTGTTTGTGCTACCCAATAAAAAGAGCGATACCATTCCAAATTGATGTCCATTCCCAAGTCATTACCTCACCTTATAATAGATATTATATATATCAATTTTTCTAATGTTATATCTAGCATTATACTTAGATCTGTAGCCAATCACAAGCTTGGGAGGTAATCGTGTGACCGTAATCGCAATTGTAGGAGCTAACTGGGGAGACGAAGGCAAAGGAAAGATGACAGATGTACTAGCCGCTCAATCATCCTATGTAGTTCGTTTTCAAGGTGGAAGTAATGCTGGGCATACCATCATTAACCAGTATGGAAAATTCTCACTTCATATGCTGCCTTCTGGTGTGTTTTACCCTTCAGTTACAAACATTATTGGACCAGGAACAGCTCTTGATACAGAAGTATTAGTAAAAGAATTACAAGCATTAGCAGATAGAGGGGTTCCAAAGCCGAAGTTGTACGTATCTGAGCGTGCTCAAATCGTACTCTCGATCCATCGTTTGTTTGATGAGCTGGAAGAGGAACGTCTTGGATCACAAGGGTTCGGTTCAACCAAACGAGGGATAGCGCCATTCTACGCAGATAAATATGCAAAACTCGGCATACAGGTTGCGGATTTGTTTGATCCTGCCCGACTTGAGAAACGTCTCGAACAATTACTTGCTTCAAAAAATATATTACTGGAGCATTTATATAAGAAAGCCCCTANNCCCCTATCCAAGTCTCGGAATTAATGGCTCAGTTGCAAAAAGAAGCTGCACAATTGGAACCATCCGTAGCCAATACAACAGAAATACTGCAAAAGGCTTATGCAAAAGGAGAAACAATTCTGCTTGAAGGACAATTAGGCGCTTTGCGTGATCCTGATCACGGTATTTATCCTTACTCTACCTCATCATCGACACTTGCCGGGTATGCACCTGTCGGCGCAGGTCTTCCTGCGGCTGCCATCACGAATGTTATTGCTGTAACAAAGGCATATTCCAGCTGTGTAGGTGCTGGACCTTTTGTATCTGAATTAGAAGGCCCTGTAGCGGATGAACTTCGCACACGAGGTGGCGATGCTGGGGAATTTGGTGCAACAACCGGTCGCCCTAGACGTATGGGCTGGTTTGATGCTGTAGCTACACGCTATGGATGTCTGATGCAAGGAGCAACGGAGGTTGTGCTGACCAACCTTGATGTTCTTGGTTATTTAGATGAGATTCCGGTTTGCGTTGCCTATGAGCTTGAAAATGGGGAGATCACCGACAAGTTTCCAGCAACAAATAAGCTAAACGCAGCAAAACCGATATTAACGCATTTATCAGGCTGGAACTGCGATATCTCACATATCACTAACTTCGACGAGCTGCCAGAGCAAGCTAAAT
>DJUJ01000059.1:2759-2980 GCA_002438345.1 Paenibacillus sp. UBA6285 | reverse complement strand
CCTAGTTGTGCCTACATGCAATATGCATATAGCTACAACTAGGCATCCTTGCGTTACTCTTTTATACCAATACTGCATCCACTTTCGTCTGTGGTGCCTTGTCACAACGCTTACAGACCTTGATGACTGCTCCGTCCGTTTTTTTCTTGGGATAAAGCAGTTTAATACGCGTGTTCTGACAAATCGGGCAAGTTCCTCTTCCTTTGGATGGTAAATTCCAA
>DJUJ01000059.1:0-2754 GCA_002438345.1 Paenibacillus sp. UBA6285 | reverse complement strand
ATAAACCCCTCATTTCGGTCAACAAATAGTCAACACTTCATTCTGAAAGTGCTTCTTCCAAAAGATATGCTTCAGAGACAGGCTCTATGACTAAAACAATGCCGAAGAGGTCGAATATATGAAAAGGACGCCTGGTGATTAACTGAAGGCGTCCTTTATTTGATGTGCAGTTATAGCTCTCTTATATTAATTTGTGTAAATCATAGAGACAACACCATTTGTAAAGGTTACGTAATTATAATTTCTATACTGCCAAGTCTCCACTGTAATTCCACTTCCAGATAGACTTGATTTATCAATTGGAGTGCCCCAGCTCAGCTCTACTTGCCGCTTCGTCATCCCTGTCGAAATTGTACCTGCCTTGATCTTGGCCCAAATCGCATTTGACCATTTATAGATTTTGGTAGGATCAGACGTAAAGAAATACTCTTTGGTTCCCAGAACGCGAGTGACCTGATCGTATTCCATATAATAAGTATTCACAACTTTACCTGAAGACAATTGAAATGAGATCGCAAACTCATTATCGTCGTTCACTAGAATATCAACAATCGTTGCTTTTTGGAATTTATAGCCGGAGTCAAACTGGTTGAACCAATAAGTCTTTCCGATTAGCTTCGCGAGGNNCTCTCTTTTAGCTATTTTTAACGTATTTTTCGTGTACACAAATAACTCCGCTTTACCGAAATTGATGTTCAAAGACTCATAATGAGCACCAAAGTCCAACACTGCTCCCAATGCTGTTTTTAAGAGGGTAGCAGGGAATACAGCTCCTCCATCCACGGTTTGCACTTTACCATTCATTTTCACCTTATTACCATTCACCATAGCAATATCGCTACCTAGTTGAAGCTGGATAGGCAAATCTCCCAGACGAATGCTAAAGGTCTTAGTGGCTGTATTCGCCTGAACAGTAGCACCCAAGAGCTTAAACGTTGATTGTACAGGCAAATACATCGTGCCACTGATTAATACACCTTGATCGATGTCCTTATTAGAGCTGATAGATACCTTTAACGTTTTGGAAGCAGCTCCTGAGCGTACGGTTACNNACATTTGTTTCGCCAACAGCTAATGCTTTTATTGTACCGTCCGCTTGCTTTTGCAATAGGTAAGGCTTCTCAATCACCATATCTGCTTGCGCAAGTGGTACGCGTTCGGATGAGCCATCAGGTCCTTTTGCATAAATTTGCACTGGAACCTTATCCCCAACGGTCATTTCCGTATAATCCATTTGAAAAATCAAATCATCCGTGCTTGAAATCGACTGTTCGTTCACTACATTTGTGCTATTCGCATCTGCTGCCTTCGCTGTATGAATTGGACCATACATAGATACTGCTAGTACTGCTGCTATACTCCATTTAATAGCTTTCATTTTCCAAAATCCCCCTCTAGTAAATAAACCATTATTACTGTATCACAATTCCACTATTTTAGTAGATAAAAATAGAGGGATAGTGATCTTATATTTTTATAATGTGTAAATATTATGAAAAATAAAGGAAATCACATGGATCTACAAGAAGTACAGAGTAAGCGTTACAGAGTCTACCATTTATAAACTTAAATTAGGAGTGATCGTCAGAGATGACCATTAACAATGCCTTACAGGTGAGATTAGTGATTGATATGGAAAAAGCGTTATCCGATGGACTGGAAAGGTCCGACGTTTAGCTGGGATACTTACAGTTATTCAGACTTTGATGGATTGGAGTCTTTATATGAAGAGTTTTTATCCAAAGGCGCCTTCATTGTATATGAACCACAAATCGAAGATATGGGAAACAAAAAGTGGAAAGAGTTCGCCATCAAGGATGTAGACGGTTATGTAGTCGTATTTGGAGGTAGCAACTGAAGACCAATCAAAATCTTAGACTAGGAGTGTTATATTCGTGGAAATAATAACCGACAGATTAATTTTAAGAGATTATACAAGCGGTGATAATTCTTTTTATAATGAACTAGAACAAAATCCTTTATCCCATAAATATGAGAACACTGCACCTGATGCACAACAAATTAAAGATGACTTCCTTTCGATTTTGTCTCACATTACAAACGATCCACGTGAACATTATGATCTTGCAGTATGTACAAAACAGGATATGAAGCCCATCGGTAATGTGAGTATAAAGTTAAACTGGGAAGAAATCAGAGAATGGGAAATTGGTTGGGTCCTACTCCCGAAATATTGGAAAATGGGATATGCAACTGAAGCCGTAAAGAATCTGATAGGATACGCCTTTAAATCCCTTAATGCACATAGGGTTGTTGCTTATGCCAACGCAGAGAATGTGCAATCTGAGAAAGTAATGATTAGAGCAGGGATGTTTAAGGACGGGGTTCTTAGGGAGACTAGATTCTGTAATCAACAATGGTGCAACGAGATTGTTTATTCCTCTTTGGAGCAGGAGTGGACCTAATATTTAAAGGGAGGTGTCTCAAAAGTAGTGAACGCTACTTATGGGGCACCTTCTTTTTTATAGGAAAGTCCAAGTAACAGGTTCTCACTTGATGGATTAACACTAATAAGGGAAAAACTCCCTATAAATAGTCGATATTCGCTAATAATGAATGAAATTAGGGAATTTCTCCCAATAAATCAGGCTAATCCCTTTGATTTTCATCAAATAAGACGAATTTAGGGGGGATTTTCCCTAATTATAAGTCTGACGACCAATAATCTCATAATTACAGGGAGAAATTCCCTAATTATTCAATTGGAGCTTCACTTGGATCATCAATTGGAGC
>DJUJ01000127.1:18685-19705 GCA_002438345.1 Paenibacillus sp. UBA6285 | reverse complement strand
CTACTTTCTCGTCTTTACGTTCATCCGGTAAGCGGTTATATGATTTTTTATTTGTTTCAGATTCTTTGTTTCCCATTTTGCATTCCTCCTACTATATCCATGTTGCTAACGATGTATGAAGCGTGATAGTCATCTATTCCCTCAAATAACTACATAAAACATGTTGTTCAACTGTCCTAGTATTAATACGTTAACAATAAGGAAGTTGCTAATCATACTAAAAACCGCCCTTTTCTCTAATAATAAAGGGCGGTTTTATGAATTTGTATTAATGGAGTATTATGTAAAAGGGAATTTCACCCTTAATTTATATAGTTATTAACTGCCGGTTCGTTTCCACCTGGTAAGTTTAGTTATTCATTTGATTTTAAAAATCGCAAAACCCTGCTCATCGTAGTTGGAATGACGGATGCGTGATTTTCGCTTTCTGCTATATAAAACTCATAATTAATCCATTTCTCCGAAGCCATTTCAACAAATTTCTGGGCATCTTCTACCATATCGCCCTCCTCACCTCCGACTCCTATGTATAGAGCAGCTGCATTTAGTCCATTAAGTGAAGAGGAAACTCCTTTTTGCTCCAATAGAATGGATAATACGGGAAGGAGCATCCCTTGGCTGAGTCCAGCCGCTATAGTAGCGGTAATAAGAATCATGAAATTCATTTTGCTGTTACTTCGAATAGATAATTTTGGCCGGTCTGACACAGATGATATCCCCCTATGATTAATAACGCTAATTTGATCTAACGCCAATTGGCAAACACCGAACATTATAGTGGACAACCCTCTTCAAAACAAGAGATAATATGAAGATGTTACGGATTTCCTGGGGGTGCATGAGACATGGAGTACGAATTAAAGATTGACGTATCGCCGGTTTATGAACTGCTGGACAGTTTTATGTTATATGTAACTAGAAAATGGATCTCCAATTTGGACATTGGTCCCCACTGGATAAGTGATGTGGAAGATCGCATTTCTCCTCATAAGGTAACAGCTTTAATGCAAGCCGCCGAGT
>DJUJ01000127.1:16398-18659 GCA_002438345.1 Paenibacillus sp. UBA6285 | reverse complement strand
AACATTCGAGGACCCGCAACTTCAGTGCAGCATTTCTTAGATGATCTGGATTCAGCTTCCATAGAAGAATGTTATCAGCAAATCGCTCCGCTCATTCAAGAGTTTACGATTGAAGATGCTTTTCGGATCCGGAACAGCTATAGTCCACTCTTGCGTCTCTGGTACGAGCAATACTTCCGCCATGTGGAGCACAAAATATTACCGCTATTAATTGAAGATGCTTCTGAGAAAAAAATGCTCGAAAGCAAAATGGACCCCATATCTTTAATTGAATATGCATCTGGCGGTGTAGTTTTCGAGGAGATCACGGATCTAAAAACGATTGTATTACTACCAACTGTTCATAATCGTCCGATTAACACCTACTGCTTCTACAAAACCATGGTGATCGTACAGTATCCTGTAGATGTACCTTTAGAAGACGAAAATGAACCACCTATGGTGCTTTTGCGCATGACCAAGGCACTTTCCGACCCCACCAGACTTCGATTGCTTCGCTATGTCGCACATGAACCCAAGTCGCTGTGGGAGATGCAATCTGATCTTAATCAATCCAGAGAAATGCTGATGCATCACCTTATGATTCTACGAGTAGCCGGCCTACTCCGCATCCATCTCAGAGGTGAACAAGACGAACGTTTCAGTATTCGTCCAGATGGCGCCTCAGAGCTTCAAATGTTCCTAGAGTCTTATATTTACCTATAGAACACTATACAGATACAGATCCAAGGAGTGAGAGATATGAAATACATGACACAACAGGTGATTTTCGATCTAGATGATACACTGGTCCACTGCAACAAATATTTCGATCTGATTTTAGGGCAATATTTTGAACTGATGACAGATTGGTTTAATGAATTTGGCCCAAGCACCAGTGAATTACGTAACAAACAAATAGAAATTGACGTGCACACGGTCAACACAAGTGGTCTTGCCAGCGATAATTTCCCTAAATCCCTAATCGCTACCTACCGTTATTTTTGCGCCAAATATAATCGTCCGACGGACCGTTTTCAAGAGCAGCAATTACACAAGCTTGGACTAAGCGTCTACGACCAAGAAATCGAAGCTTACCCTGGCACGGTTGAAACGCTTGATACTCTGAAGCAGGATGGTCACCATTTATTCCTGTACACAGGTGGAGACGATACGATCCAACAACGTAAAATTGAGCAAATGAAGCTGGATGCTTACTTTGATGACCGGATCTATATTCGTCAGCATAAGAATGTTGAGGCGCTTGAAAATATTTTGACTACACAAGGCTTTGACCGCAAACGTACCTGGATGATTGGTAACTCGTTACGTACAGATGTACTTCCGGCAGTAACCGCAGGCATTAACAGTATCTATCTGAAGCAACAGAATGAATGGAGCTATAACCTTATTGAACTGGAGCATGAGATGCAGCAAGCTGTTAAGACCATTTCCTCCATCCATGAGGTGCCTCCTGTTATTCGTACAGCTACCCTGCAGAAACTCTAGGTGCAACGTAACCTCAGACATTGTTACAAATGACATATCTACTCTACCTCTTGGATGATTATACTATTTTAGTACAATTCCCATATGAGGTAGGAGATGAGATATGAACAAGAAAGTGAAGTCCAACCATTCTCGAACTAACAAACAAATGCTTCCCATGCTCCTAGGCGTAGTTGTAGTAATCCTTATCGCTGTTATTGTCTTCATTCTAAATGACAAGACGGACAGTACAGAGGGACTACCTAACTACACCGATGTGAAGGGAAGCATTGTTATTGAAGGGCTGAAATACGAAAAGCAACCTCATCTTGGTAGTCCTGATGCNNTCCTCCCTGCAAAAATTGGACGGAGAAATATCTAGATACTTTTGTTAAAGACTACGTGGATACAGGAAAAGTTGAGCTCTTCTTCATGAACTTTGCCTTCTTGGATCGAGATTCCTATCTTGCTGCAAGCGCAGGTGAAGCCATTTATAAGCAAAGCAACGAGAAGTTCTGGGAATACCTCCATAAGCTGTACGCCAATCAAGGCGATGAGAGCAAAATCTGGGCTACTCAGAAGTTCATTCTAAATTTCGTCAAAAATAACATTGAGGGCATTGATTACGCACAATTCAAGACAGATCTCAAGAATCACACCTACATGTTCGACGTAAAAGAAGACTTCAAGATCGCTGGATCCTACGGGGTTAATGGAACACCTAAGTTTATGGTGAACGGAGTACTACTTCCGGACTCATCCTATGAAGGGCTAACTGCAGCGATTGAAGCGCA
>DJUJ01000127.1:0-16340 GCA_002438345.1 Paenibacillus sp. UBA6285 | reverse complement strand
ATACTTTCTTATATTTAAAAAAAGGTGTCTCTGCCATGTATCCATCATGGCTAAAGACACCTTTTTGCTGTACATACAATCTTTCCGATCGACTATGATTCTACTGCTAATTGGCCCGTATCCATATTCTGAAGCACTAGCTTGCCTTCCAGAGGTGTACCGTCTTCGCTGGTTAGCTTTAGCTTGCCCGTCCGACCTTTTTCAATCAACGCCTTCACTTGCGCATCCGTGAGTGTACGACCATGATTTTCTTTCCAGATCACGAATTTGCAGCCTTCCTTGTAATGAGAGCAGCCGTAGCCCTTTTTCCCCATAAAAATCATTCCACCGCAGCCGGGACGCGGACAGTTTCCGATGACCTTAGGACCTGATTTGGCGGATTCCTCTTCACTACTTGCCTTGCGCTTTCGCGGCGCCGCTGGTTTGTCGCTGGTTTTACGAGATGTACTTCCAGCACTTCGCCCTTTAGCACTTGTATTGACAGAAGGCGTCTCCCCTTCAAAAGAGGTTTTGGACGCCCGAGATTGTACTCGTACTTTATCCACGATCATACAGGCGAATCTTTTTACATTCTCCATAAACTGCCCGTCCGACGCCGTTCCTCTGGATATTTCGTTCAAACGACGTTCCCATTGTCCGGTCATTTCCGGTGAAGTCAACAGCTCAATACCCGCTCCACGTATCAGCTCAATGGCTGTTCGTCCTTTTTGTGTGATGGCAATTTTTTTGCCCTGCATTTCAATGTATCCGACATTCTTCAGCCGTTCTATAGTTGCTGCGCGGGTAGCCGGAGTTCCAAGCCCTGAATCCTTCATAGCATCACGGAGCTCTTCATCCTCAATCTGCTTTCCGGCACTTTCCATCGCTCGAAGCAGTGTGCCCTCTGTATAGTGCTTGGGTGGCTGTGTATCTTTCTCTTTAACGATAGCCTCACTACAAACCACTTCTTCTGCCGGGGCAATAGAGAATGGTTCATTCACTTCGATCTCTTCGTCCTCTTCCTCATCCTTGTTCTTACCCTTGGAAGACTTCGCTTTATCCTTCTTCTGGTCCGCGTAAATGACCTTCCAGCCGAGGCTTAACAATTCCTTGACTGTGGTTTTGAACTTTTCCTCTTCTACCTCAGTCATCACCGTATGCACTTTATACTCTGCTGCCGGATAGAACTGAGACAAAAAGCGCCGCACAATCAAATCATACAGCTTTCCCTCATCTGCACTAAGTCCTGATGCTTTACGATATGTAGGCAAAATCGCGTGGTGATCCTCTACCTTCGAGGGGTTGCAGATGAATTTATTCCCTTTATGAACGAGATTGCGATTCGCACCCTTCACCCACTCATCATAAGCCGTCCCTTGCAGCGCAGATAACGTCTTATGCATCTCAGGAATATTCTGTTCTGTAACATAGTTGGAGTTCGTCCGCGGATAAGAGATCACCTTATGCTTTTCATATAACGCTTGAGCAATATCGAGAGTCTTTTTTGCGGAAAAAGCGTACTTTCCATTCGCCTCCCGTTGCAGTAGCGTCAAATCGTACAGCTTATTCGGATACTCTTTCGTTTTCTTAACCTCGTAAGACTCAATCCGGCCCGGTTTTCCTTTGACCTTGGCAGCTAGCGACTCCGCCTTATCCCCGTCAGTCAGCCGATCTCCCTGCCACATGCCTTTATAGGTCATTTCATTCTGAGTAAAATGTCCCTCCACCTCAAAAAACTTAAGGGAAGAGAACGCCTCAATCGTCTTCTGACGGTCGTAAATCAGGGCGAGCACGGGAGTTTGAACTCTACCCACGGACAGCAGCACATTATGCTTTGTAGTAAATGCACGTGAACCGTTCATGCCGATGAGCCAATCAGCTTCACTACGTGCTTTTGCCGCTTTGGTTAAATTCTCGTACTCCGAACCATCCTTCAGCTCCTCAAATCCTTTGCGAATGGTCTCTGGCGTCAAATCCGAGATCCACAACCGCTTCACAGGATGCTCCAGCTTCAAATGCCGCTGAATGAGTGAAAAGATATGCTGCCCTTCTCGCCCGGCGTCGCATGAATTCACTAGAAGATCACTACGTTTCGCAAGATCTCCGATTACCTTCAGCTGATCGATTGTCCGCGCATTAGGAACCAGTTTAAATTGGTCTGGAATAATGGGCAGATCATTAATGTTCCATTTTTTGTATTTAACATCATAAGCATCCGGCTCGGCCAAACCGATTAGATGCCCTATTGCCCATGTAATAATGTACTGCTCCCCTTCAAGATAGGAACGGTAATTTTTGGCTTTCGGTTCTATTGCGGCGGCGATATTCCGCCCCATATCCGGTTTCTCCGCAATAATGAGTGTCTTCAAAAACAATCGCTCCTTACCTTTTCGTTCTTAAGTCCAAAATGCGTCCAGTATTCTATTATAACATTAACCTCGGTTTTTTTTAATGGATTGGTTAGAAGGCTTTGGTAAAATTCAGACTTCCCTTAGTCTTTTCTATGAATTAGAATAGTTTGGTAAACGAGTTTTATATATCGGAGGAATCAAACGTGTCTGAGAATCACAAATTTACAGAACCTTTTACGGACAGAAACGGCCAATATCTAAAAGCAGAATGTGAAAACTGCTTTGGTTTATGCTGTTCCGCACTACCTTTTTCAGCTTCAGTTGATTTTGCTATGGATAAAGCTGCTGGCCAGCCATGCCATAACCTACAATCAGACTTTCGCTGTGGTGTACATACAGATTTAAGAGCGCTTGGATTTCGCGGTTGTACTGTATATGACTGTTTTGGGGCTGGGCAAAAGCTCTCTCAGGTTACTTATACTGGTGAGGACTGGCGAAAGAATCCAAAAACTGCGAAGCAAATGTTCGAGGTATTTCCAACCATGTGGCATTTGCACGAATTGCTATGGTATCTAAATGAATCTTTGTCCTTAAAAGTAACACATACCATCCATGTTGAGCTGCAAGCAGCACTCGATGAGACGGAACAACTCACTATCCTTAGCCCTGAATCTCTATTGAAGGTGAATGTAGACGCTCATCGAGCAAAGATTAATATGTTGCTGCTGCAAGTTAGTGAACTTGTACGTAATGAGGCTCGTCGTAAACTAAAAAAAGCATCGAGAACTTTCAGGCGAGGTGTTGACCTTGTCGGCGCAAATCTTAAAAGTGCAGATCTCAGGGGAGCCAACCTGAGAGGAGCCTATTTGATTGCCGCAGACCTTAGAGGCGCTGATCTTAGAGGTGCAGATCTCATTGGTGCAGATCTCCGTGACACTGACCTTAGAGGTGCTAATCTAACAGAGAGCATTTTTCTAACTCAGGGTCAGATTAATGCGGCGAAAGGCGATGACCATACAAAATTACCGCCGGCACTATCCCGCCCTGAACAATGGATTTCGTTTTGAGTTATAGAAATTTAAACCAGCTGCGAAAAGAACGCTTGGATACGGGAAACTGCCTCAACCATTTCTAAGACCTCTTTTCCCGCTGAGGTTCTTTCTAGATACTCTACTCTACCTTGTGCTGCTTCCTTACCAACCACTAGTGTTACAGATATACCAATTAAGCTTGAATCCTTAAATTTAACGCCAGCGCGTTCATCCCTATCATCCAGCAGCGTCTCAATACCGAGCGTAGTAAGTTTATTATAGAGCTCCTCTGCAACTGCCAGTTGCTCCGAATCCTTAACGGACATCATCAAAATATGAACCTGATAAGGTGCAAGTGCAACTGGCCACATTATTCCTTGATCATCATGATTCTGTTCTACAACCGCGGACAATAGACGTGAGATCCCAATTCCATAACAACCCATGATCACAGGCTGACTCTTGCCAGAACGATCTAAAAAGGAAGCTCCAAGCTTCTCGCTGTATTTGGTACCTAGTTTAAAGACATGTCCGATTTCGATGCCCTGATGAAAATGCAGAACACCTTTCTCGCAGTTCGGACAAGCTTCTCCTTCCGCTACATTTCGAAAATCCCCCACATGCTCAAGCCCAAAATCTCTACCAGGTACAACATTACGGAAGTGATAATTTTTTTCTCCTGCTCCCGTCGTCCCTTGCGTCATTCCTGCAACTGTGGCATCAACTAGTACGGTTAATTGAAGACCCACTGGTCCCACAAACCCGCTCTCTACACCCGTTAAGGATTTCACAGCATCATAGTCAGCAAGCCCGATCTCCGCCGCACCGATATATTTACTCACTTTTATCTCATTGACTTCATGATCGCCCCGAACCACTACAGCAAAGAATTGACCGCTACCTTCATAGATCAATGTTTTCATAATCTGCTCTGGCTGGATCTCCAGCTCCTGCTCTAATTGATTAATAGTGCGAAGATTAGGCGTGTGGAATTTCTCTATTACAGGTAATTCGAAGTTCAATTCTTTCTTAGTAGGCTGTACGGCTTCTGCCTGTTCCAGATTGGCCGCATAATCGCAAGAGGAACATACTGCAATCGTATCCTCCCCGATATCAGCCAGTGCCATAAATTCATGGCTGCCCCCTTCCCCACCAATCGCACCAGAATCTGCATGAACAGCTCTGAAATTTAATCCACATCGCTTAAATATCCGGTGATAAGCATCGAACATTTGGAGATAAGATTTATCAAGTCCTTCTGAGCTTATGTCAAAAGAGTACGCATCCTTCATCAAGAACTCTCTGCCTCTTAGCAATCCAGAACGTGGTCGCCGTTCATCCCGGAACTTAGTCTGAATCTGATAAACGGTAATAGGGAGCTTACGATAGGAGCTGATCTCATTCCGCACAAGTGAGGTTACTACTTCTTCATGCGTTGGACCGAGTATGAATTCCCGCTCATGACGATCCTTAAAAGTCATCAACTCCTTGCCATAAACATCATAACGTTCTGATTCCTTCCAAAGTTCCGCAGGTTGCATGGATGGCATTAAAATCTCCTGAGTTCCGGAATGATCCATCTCTTCTCTTACAATCGCTTCAATCTTCCGCAGAACCCGCCGACCAAGTGGTAAATAAGTATACACTCCGGCAGCTAATTGGCGGATATACCCCGCACGCAATAATAACTGATGACTATTGGTCTCCGCCTCCGAAGGCACCTCACGAAGAGTTGTTAATAATAAATTGCTTTGACGCATACATTAGCCCCCCTTAAATCATTTCTTTAAATGCAAAAAGACACATTCGTCAGGGACGAATGTGTCGTGATACCACCCTTATTCAACTGCCAGTTCAACATACGATCCATTCTGATTTGGCAATCCTCAAATCGGATAACGGTCGATTCCGGTAGCGGGTTAGAAGATACTCTCGCTACAGCTACCAAGGCAGGATACCACTCACACGTATGTGAGGAACCTTTCAGCCGGTGAGTTCCCTCTCTGTTCTAACGCTTCTAGAATCGTAAATCCTTGGTCAATGCTTTTGTCATGTGAATATTTTATTAAATCTATAGGATAATGATATTTACGTCAAGTATCAGTTAATAAAAAAACCGTCTCTCCAGCAGACAAACTGCTTTTGAAACGGCTTATTAAACAATTATTAACTTAACGCTTAAACAAGAACGGTTGATCCCATCAGGTATTTATCCACTTCACGCGCAGCTTCGCGTCCTTCGTTGATTGCCCAGACGACCAAGCTTTGACCACGGCGCATATCGCCAGCAGCAAATACTTTATCCACGTTCGTATTGAATTTACCATAACGTGCTTTCACATTTGTACGTCGATCTGTCTCAAGCTTAAGCTCCTCAACAATATCTTGCTCAGGTCCATCGAAACCGATGGCTATAAGAGCTAATTGAGCAGGATATACAGCTTCGGTGCCTGGAACAGGTTGATAGATCTTACGACCTGTCTCATCCACGATTCGGCGGATCTGTACGGTGTGAAGCTCTTTTAAGTTACCCTCTTCATCACCAACAAATTTAGTGGTCATGATAGAGAACTCACGCGGGTCATCCCCAAAAATGGCTTTAGCTTCTTCTTGCGCATAATCCAGGCTGTACACATTCGGGAATTGTGGCCAAGGGTTAGCAATCGGGTCGCGTTGCAAAGGTGCTTTTTCATGTGTACCAAATTGAGTGATGCTGCTGCAACCATGACGAAGCGCAGTGGCAACACAGTCAGATCCTGTATCCCCGCCGCCCAGAACGATCACGTCTTTGCCTTCTGCGGATACATAGTTGCCATCCTCAAAATTGGAATTCAAATAGCTCTTAATCGTACCATTTAAATAGTCCATGGCGTACATAACACCTTTAAGCTCACTGCCTTCAACGTTAAAACGACGTGCCTTAGTTGCTCCACCACACAGAACGACCGCATCATACTCATCAACAAGCTGCTGAGCAGGAATGTCCTTGCCAATCTCTGTGTTCACTACAAAATTAATACCTTCTGCAGCTAATAAATCTACACGACGTTGTACAACTCTCTTATCGAGTTTCATAGTAGGAATGCCATATGTCAGCAGCCCGCCGATGCGGTCACTGCGTTCAAATACAGTTACAGTATGTCCAGCCTTATTAAGTTGCGCTGCAACTGAGAGTCCAGCAGGTCCAGAGCCTACGATTGCAATCTTTTTGCCTGTACGTTTCTCTGGTGGATTAGGTAAAACCCAGCCTTCTTCAAAACCCTTATCAATAATAGCAAGCTCAATGGTCTTAATGGTCACCGGCTGACCAATTAGACCCACTGTGCATGAGCCTTCACAAGGAGCAGGACAAATACTTCCAGTAAATTCAGGGAAATTATTCGTCTTATGCAGACGTTCCAGTGCTTCTTTCCAAAGTCCGCGGTACACCAAATTATTCCACTCTGGAATTAGATTGTGTACTGGACAACCCGAGGTTCCTCCAGCCATATCAATTCCTGTGTGGCAATAAGGGGTTCCGCAATCCATGCAGCGCGCTCCTTGTGTCTGAAGCTCGTCCTCGGATAAATGATGGTGGAACTCCTCCCAGTCTTTTACCCGCTGCTCAGGATCCCGATCACCTGGGAGCTGCCGTTTATACTCCATAAAACCTGTAGGTGTAGACATGTTTACGTTTCCCCCATCCGTTCTCTTCATGTTGAAGTATAGTACATTGTAGCATATTGCGGCTTCGTATCGTCGTGAGCAGCGCAATGAAGTACCTGCACATTCTATACTTTTAGATTATCATTTCTAATTTTAATTATAGTAGCACTCATCACTTTTGCACAGTAATGGATTAATCTACTGTTTTTTTGTACTATTTCACATGTTATGTCAGAGAAAACGTTTTATTGCTATTCCGTACGTTCATAAACAAGAAAACGGTAATCATACGGATTCTTTTCATCACGAATTCCGTTCTTATTGGAAATTTCTTTCCACACACTCCAGTCAATATCAGGAAACCGGGTATTCCCTTCAAAATCCTGTTCAATTTGCGTTAACATCAACTTGTCTGCATATGGCAACATCAGCTTGTAGATTTCCGCACCACCGATCACCATCAGTTCATCGTCTTTTCTACCCTCACTGAGAGCTTCCTCAAGCGTGTGTACAACCTCTGCACCTTCAGGAGCATAATCAGTATCTCTTGTCATAATTAAGCTCGTTCTGCCCTTTAAGGGCTTGCCTCCGAGCGAGTCCCACGTTTTGCGGCCCATAAGCATTCTCTTGCCTAATGTTTCTGCTTTAAAATATGCGAAATCCAGCGGCAAATGCCAAGGCATATCATTATCTTTACCAATGACATGATTGGTACCCATTGCCCATATTAAGCTAATACTCATGAAACTCCCCCCTTCCTACATACAAAGATCAAAAAACAATTCACCTACTAGTTATATTTACCAATCTTGTTTTATAACAATTGAGTTAAACTGCGATCGGCGCTTTTATCGAAGGATGTGGATTGTACCCTTCAATGACTAGGTCTTCCAGCTCAATATCAAAAATTGATTTCTTATTTGATTTAATAACCAATGTAGGCAATGGTCTTAAGTCTCTTGATAATTGCTCTTTTACTTGCTCAACATGGTTTAAATAAATATGCGCATCACTAATGCTGTATACAAACTCGCCTACTTCTAGACCACACTCATGTGCTATTAAATGTGTAAGTAATGAGTAAGATGGGATATTGAAGTTTGCTCCAAGAAAAGAGTCAGCACTGCGTTGCAGCAAGTGACAGCTTAATTTACCATTTGCAACGTAGAACTGGAACATAACGTGGCAAGGTGGTAACGCTGCTTTACTCCCCTTTGCCCCAGCATTTATAACATCTTCTGGGTTCCATGCGCTTACAATTAATCGACGAGAATCAGGATTTGTTTTGATCTGATTAATAACATCTTGTAATTGGTCAATGGATTCACCAGTAGAAGATGTCCAATTTCGCCATTGCTTACCGTAAACATTCCCTAGGTCGCCATGTTTCGCTGCGAACTCATCATCTTCTAAGACACGATCACAAAATGCTTTCATCTCTGCTTGATAAACTTGATTGAAATCTTCATCAACTAAACAACGATTCCCGAAGTCTGTCATATCTGGACCAGCATATTCATCTGATTCAACCCATCTTTTGAAAGCCCATTCATCCCAAATATGATTATTATGTTTCAATAAATAACGAATGTTTGTGTCGCCTTTAATAAACCATAATAACTCACTTGCGATTAAGCGGAACGGTGTTCGTTTCGTTGTAAATAATGGGAATCCTTTTGATAGATCAAATCGCATTTGATAACCAAATACACTAATTGTACCCGTTCCGGTACGATCTTCTTTTTTCACACCATTATCTAAAATATATTGTAGAAAATTCAAATATGTTTGTTCTAACTCATTCGTCAATTTACTGCACCTCCGTAATATTTCACCTTATATATTATATCTGAAAAATTCGATTTTTGTAGAAGGTCAGATACTTTTTAAAGATATTTAATAATGGCTACATATTCAATCAGCTGTCAAGTTTCAGATATTGGTGTCAGCAGAAAATAAAGCATTAGACTGACCCTAGAAATTGAAACAGCGACAGCAAAGGACGAGAAAATAAAGTCCAAGACTGTCGCGGTTTCATTGGACTAACGTGTCCCGTTAGCGCAACGACTTCCTTACTTGAATATCATGTTCCTCAACATAATTACGGTAATGTACACCACTAAAGTAATCAACAATATCCTTATTAATCTCTGGATATAGATAAATGGAATGTAACTCCGAAATAGGAACCCATTTGACACCAATCTGGTGAGGGTCGGGATTTTCAGGAAGTTTGGGAAGGGATCCTGGTTTCAACTTACATTCAAATGTAACTCCTACTGAGTGAGTATCTCCGTAAATGAAGTTGTTTTTCGTTGGTTGATATTCGTAAACAAAAGCAACTGGACCAACTTCTACCTCGACACACGCCTCTTCTTCTGCTTCCCTTTTAACAGCTTCAACAAAGGTTTCACCTGGCTCAACACCACCTGCGGGAAGATTGTAATGGACACCATCACCATCACCATTATCATTCACAAATTCGATAAGTAAAATGGCTCCATCCTTAATAATCAAAGCACACGCACGAAGTCTTATTTTTTCCATCCAGTTCACATCCGTTCTCATTTTGTATCGACGTGGAAGATTGTACTATTTATCTTAGCTTCTTGATTTAGAAGAAAATAGTGATCTATCACGAATTACGAATCCCACCGAGGAAGATTACCAGAGAGTTGCGAAAAATAATAACACAATGAATAAGCTTAAACGGAAAGTATAAAATATTCGATAATCTCGTTGATTTGGGACACCAAAAAACTCCCGTGGCATTATTCAAACCTAAACAGCCCCTCTCTAAGAAATGGAGAGAGGCTGTGTGCACCCATCAGTATGGCAACAATGCAACAACTTGAGAAGCAGTTGATAACTAGGACCTTAGCACGAATCTTTCTCGTTCGTGGGACCACACAAACAGATCCACGTCTGATACAAAGGACGCTAACAGAAGACGTCCTTTCTCAGGACTATAGCCTTCAGGAAGCTTAATACCGCTAAACGCAGCATTTGTTATCGTGGCGTCAAAATCATACTTGAATTCCTCCTGTCCGGCATACATAAGCGCGATTTTGCCAGACCAACGCACCGTGAAGTCAATGGAGCCGGTGTTTTTTTCAAAATGAATACGATGATCCGCCGCTGCGTCGTGACCGAGTAAATAAATGCCGAAGGCTCCATCTTCATAATCACGTTCATCTTGCAGTGGAAGCGTATCTACTTCAAACGTAGTATGTGCAAGCTTGGTAAAATCAAGATGGTTAGCTTCCGTGCCGACCAACAGCCCCTTATGCCCCCAAAACGTAGAGGACAATGTAACCGCATGATAGTTATTCCACACGATTTTATGATACCAATCGGGTCTGTCATCCTCTTCCTCTTCCTCTTCTTCCTCGACAATATCATCCGCATCATAGTCTTCAGACTTCAAGTGAAGGTCAAACCAGATGCCGCTATCGGGTTCCAGTCGAGCTTCCCATTCAAATTCTTTAATACTGTGACCGTTCGGCCATGGATTGTCCTTAAAGTAGATTCGATTCATATGAATCTCTCCTTTCAAGAAATGAAGGTATATACAAACATCAATGTACTTGCCGTCAACGCCAGAAACTCTTGTCCACCAAGGAGTCACAAGCAATTAACGTCATCAATTATATTATCCTATTCCCACTCAATCGTTGCAGGTGGTTTCGAAGTAATGTCATACACGTTTTAGGTTAGCCTTTAACCTTTAGTTATATTTAATTTTATATTCGAGAACTGCTGTGGAATATAAAATTTATTATACATTAACGGATAATCTGGCTCTGTTTTGTCGTAAAGGGTTTCTAGTAGTAAAAAGCACTCGTTCTGGCCTTTTAATTTATCTTTCGAATCCGCTAAATTAACGGTATGCGTATATTTAATTTCAATATTTCCATGGTTAGCATCTACATAAGCCTGGTTCTCTAGAAAGTCCAGCATTCCCTCATTATTATCAAGATCCAAGGATAAACTTTCTACCGTTTGCATGGACATAAAAGTAAAAGCATAAGCATGTAGCTCGCCTCCCTTTCTATACAAACGTTCTAAAGCTACAACTGTAGATGAATCCCTTTTTAATACTTGTTTTGTATGTTCCGTTTGCGGGTCTATCCGATAATGTAAATCGATTTGGTCAAATGTGCTGATATGGCATTTATGCATAGGGTTACTTAGTTTCTCTAATTGTATGTCCTCTTGTTTATAAGAAGATTCAAGTACAAAGTTTCCCTTACCACGTACATTTCTTACTAATCCATCATCTTGCAAAAGAACTAAAGCTTGCCGTAAAGTTGCGCGACTAACCCCTAGTTTTCTTGCTAAATCCGGTTCTGAAGGAAGCTGACTACCTACGAGGTATTCTCCTTTCGTAATCTGAAGAAGAAGCTCATCATATACATTGATATAAAGCGGCCGTTTCAATTTATCTAATTTATGTGTATTCATTCATCTAGTGTCCTTTTCTCCCCATTATGACACATCATTTTTCAGGCGACAAGGAATGTCATTTTCTGCTTCAATTACAAGGTAAAAACCTCCAAAAAGGATTTTTGGAGGTTTTTATGTTATATCAATTATTTAAGAAATTGCAAGAAAGACTCACCATTGTCTGGCATATGAACATCAAAATTATCTGCTATCGTTGCACCAATATCAGCAAAAGTATCATGCTCAGGTAGTGCACCACTGTCCCTTAATTGTTTGGAATAGACTAGAACAGGAATAAATTCACGCGTATGATCTGTACCAGGGAAGGTTGGATCATTTCCATGGTCAGCTGTAATAATTAATAGATCATCTTCTCGCATAGAATCCAATACCTCATCTAATCGCTTATCGAATTCCTCTAATGCTCTTCCATAACCTTCTGGATCACGACGATGACCGTATAAAGCATCGAAATCAACTAAATTCAAAAAGCTCATTCCAGTAAAATCCTTTTTCATGACTTCAAGCAGTTTATCCATGCCATCCATATTGTCTTTCGTACGAATGGATTCTGTAACTCCTTCGCCATCGAAAATATCATTGATTTTACCAATGGCGATTACATCATGACCTCCGTCTTGCAAGCTATTCATGACGGTTTTATGAAATGGTTTTAAAGCATAGTCATGACGATTGGAGGTTCTCGTAAAGTTCCCAGGTTCGCCTACATAAGGTCTCGCGATGATACGACCAATTAAATAGGCTGGGTCTTTTGTGATTTCCCGAACTTTTTCACAAATATCATATAACTCTTCTAATGGGATGATTTCTTCATGAGCTGCAATTTGTAGAACCGGGTCAGCAGATGTATAGACAATCAGATCCCCTGTTTTCATTTGATGTTCGCCATATTCATCAAGAATAGCCGTTCCACTTGCAGGTTTATTCGCTACTACTTTTCGTCCAGTTATGTCCTCGATCTGTTTAATCAATTCGTCGGGGAATCCATTTGGATACACATTAAAAGGTTGATCAATACTTAATCCCATGATCTCCCAATGTCCCGTCATTGTATCTTTTCCGACTGATTTTTCCTGTAATTTAGTATAATAAGCAAGTGGTTTACCTGCTTTCGGAACACCTAAGATTTCTTCAATATTGGACAGACCCAATTTGGCTAAGTTGGGCAGATTCAATCCGTTCATATGTTCTGCAATGTGCAATAGGGTATGGGAGCCAACATCGTTAAATTGATCCGCATCTTTTCCTTCTCCAATGCCTACTGAATCCATGACGATCAAATGTACACGTTTAAATTTCTTCATTTTACCCTCATCCTTTGTCTAGTACTTGAGTACGCCCTTCAGATTTCCGACCCAATAAAAGCCCAAATAAATAATAGCTAATCCTGCAATGGCTGCAAGAACGATAACGATACTGCTGTAATTCAATGCCGCCTGGTCCTCTGTTACAAAACGTAAAAATCCGAATTGTAAATCCTCTTATCGATTAATAAGTATCCAAATGGATATCATAGACAGAGGTTAACAGGAACGACAATGTATTCAGCGCATAGACAGCGTATAAAGAGTTAAGAATAAAGGCCACAATTAATGCAAATAGAAATTGTTTATTTTTAAAGAAATCAATAGTAATAAAAGCATTTTTATTTTTACTGATATAGAGCAAGCAAGAATACAATCACAGATACCACGAAGAGTATCACATAGAAGGAGGTTATTTACGCTAATTCTAATGCGATCTCCATCATTTTAGTAAATGCAGTTTGGCGCTCCTCCGGAGAGGTCTTTGCTCCTGTAATAAGATGATCACTCACGGTTAGAATACATAGCGCATTTACACGTGCTTGGATAGCATTCCAATAGAGCGCTACAGATTCCATTTCAACGCCCAAAATCCCTACATCTTGCCACTTTTTATTAGCTGTCGAATCCGCATTATAAAATATTTCACTGGATAAAATATTACCAATATGAACTTGTTGTCCTTTATCATCTGCTATTTTCTTAGCTTTTTCCAAAAGCTCAAAGGAAGCCGTTAACGGATATTGTCCTGGTAAATTATATTGATGACCATAATTGGAATCCGTTGCAGCTCCCATACCGAAAATAACATCGTATAGCTCAATGTTTTCTTGCATCGCACCACAAGTACCAATTCTGATTAAATTCTTAACTCCAAATACATTGATTAATTCCCAAGAATAAATCCCCATGCTCGCTGGACCCATTCCCGTACCCATTACAGAGATTTTCTTCCCTTTGTAAGTACCGGTATACCCTAACATTCCTCTTACCTCGTTAAAGCACTGGTAATCTTCTAAAAAGGTTTC
Source organism: Paenibacillus sp. UBA6285 (assembly GCA_002438345.1). Lineage (GTDB taxonomy): Bacteria > Bacillota > Bacilli > Paenibacillales > Paenibacillaceae > Paenibacillus_AQ. The sequence continues at coordinate 2,535 of DJUJ01000127.1, read as the reverse complement.
CGCAATAAACTTTGCTCTTAAAGGGTCTCCAGGTAACAGAATCGATTCAGCTATCTCTACTCCGTTCGGTTTAATATGAGGTGTCTCTTTGGTAGTAGTCATCATTTTGATTGGCTCCTTTAGTAGAAAAATGTACTTGTTTATCTTGTCTGTTTTTTAGACAAGTACAATTTATCATAACTTTTCGAGTGATGCAATCCCTTTCAATAAAACGCATTCATGACAGATTTGTGAAAAATGGTGTCTCCTTAACAACCATTTACTTGGAAAATAAAAAAACTCTCTTTTATTTGCTAAATAACGCAAATAAAAGAGAGTTTTTTTGAAATCTATTGTTGCACCGATCCTATTCCCACTCAATCGTTGCAGGTGGTTTCGAAGTTACATCGTACACGATACGGTTTACGTTCTCTACTTCGTTAACGATACGTACGGAGATCTTCTCAAGCACATCCCAAGGAATACGTGCCCAGTCAGCAGTCATACCATCGATAGAAGTTACTGCTCGAATGCCTACGGTGTAGGAATAAGTACGAGCATCCCCCATAACACCAACACTCTTCATGTTAGGCAAGGCTGTGAAGTACTGCCAAATCTCACGGTCTAATCCAGCCTTAGCAATTTCCTCACGCAAAATATAGTCCGAGTCACGCACGATAGTAAGCTTGTCCTCTGTTACTTCACCCAATACACGGATAGCAAGACCCGGACCTGGGAAAGGTTGACGCCAAACGATAGCATGTGGCATTCCAAGCTCTTCACCTAATTTACGAACCTCATCCTTGAACAAGGTATTCAGTGGCTCGATCAAGCTGAATTTCATATCTTCCGGCAAACCGCCCACATTGTGATGGGATTTAATCGTTTGAGCCGTAGCTGTTCCGCTCTCAACAATATCAGTATACAACGTACCTTGTGCAAGGAACGCGAAATCTCCGAGCTTAGCCGACTCTTCATCAAAGCAGTAGATGAACTCATTACCAATAATTTTGCGTTTTTGCTCTGGATCTTCAACGCCAGCAAGTTTGCTCATGAAGCGCTCGCGTGCATCGATTTTTACTACATGAATATCGAATTTGCCTACGAATGTCTCCATAACACTTTCGGCTTCACCTTTACGCAAAAGACCGTGATCAATAAACATACAAGTTAATTGGTCACCGATTGCACGGTGAATTAGCATTGCGACCACGGAAGAGTCAACGCCACCACTAAGTGCGCAGAGTACTTTTTTATCTCCGACTTGGTTACGAATATCTTGAATGGCTTCATCAATAAATGATTCCATCGTCCATTTACCTTCGCAATCACAAATTTGATACAAGAAGTTCGAGATCATCTCATTACCATGAACAGAGTGACGCACTTCTGGGTGGAATTGAACAGCGAACAATTTGCGCTCATCATTGCTCATAGCGGCAATTGGAGCACTTTCAGTACCTGCATCTAGCTTGAATCCTGTAGGAAGTTCAACCACGTGGTCACCATGGCTCATCCATACGGTCTGGCGGTTCTCAAGCCCAGCCACTAGTGTAGTTTCTTGTGCGAAATCAATATCAGCTTTGCCGTATTCACGTTTAGCGGAGCGTTCCACTTTACCGTCAAGCTGATGAGCCATTAGCTGCATTCCGTAGCAAATACCGAAGATTGGTACTCCTAAATCATAAATAGCTGGATCTACATGTGGTGCATCCTCAGCGTATACACTGCTAGGACCGCCAGAGAACACAATTCCCTTAGGCGAAAGTGCTTTAATCTTGTCTACTGGCGTATTGTACGGCAAAAGTTCGCTGTATACTCCTAGGTCCCGAATTCTGCGCGCAATAAGTTGGTTGTATTGTCCCCCAAAATCGAGAACGACGATAATTTCATTTGGCTTATTCATTACGAGCCTCCCTTGATTATTGGATTCATTATACTCATGGTTAATTCTCATCGTCAAGGAAAGGAGAGCACACTTCTCATAATAGGAGAGAGCTAAACTTCAAGAAGAACATCCCTTTCCATGGAAGGAATTGTATAGAAGAAACAGCTGTTCTAGCCGATTAAGTTAAACGAAAGGTGATGATCAGACATTCGCGTATAAACGCGGCTGCATCAGAAGTAGTATGCCCGCTGATCTCAACGGGAGAGGCTGGCACTGCAGGAATTCCAGGAATTTCAGGAATTTCAGACATTGCAGGAATTTCGTTCGCGGGATCTGCCGCGACGATCGCTGAAGGCACGGGCGCGTACGCCAGGGTCTCCCACTGGCGTACGAACTGCCGGATGGCTGCGCTTAGTCCGGCATCGTAAATCTGCAGGGAGTCCACATACTCCCTGCCAGTGACACCGGGTGGCGGCGGTCCAAACCGCTCCGCCAGCCCATGCCAAGCTAGAGAAGCAGCGCGTAGCTGCCTCTCGCGGCTCATGCTGCTGGCGCTACGCGCTACCAGCAGCAGAGCCAGGCTACGCCGCCAGCGCCAAGCGGCGGCGGGAAGCAGCGCCGCGGCAGCGAGCGGCGCTGGATAGGTCCCGCCCGCCAGCGGCAGGGCG
>DJUJ01000087.1:28201-31158 GCA_002438345.1 Paenibacillus sp. UBA6285 | reverse complement strand
TGTGGTGCAGCGCTTGCGCTGCATGTATGGCCAACGGGCAGTATAGTTGAATGAATTTGCTGCAATCAATAGGTCAAAAAAGTCAAGGACCGCATAGACGGTCTTTTTTTATTTAACATGATCTTTGCGTAGCAGAACTGTAAACTGAAAAAACTTCATAAAACAGCATAAAAATGATGTTTTTCACAATGGAATCTTTACAAAACGGCATATTAATGAATATAATTGATTTGTTATAAAGGGAAAAGTGAATGTTCAGGAGGTATAATGCGTGCCAAAGGAAGACACTGGGATGTTTGCTGAAGAGCGTCGGGAAAAAATCCAAGCATTATTGAATGAAGAAAAACGTGTAATGGTCAGAGACTTAGCGGAAAAGTTCCAGGTTTCCATCGATTCAATCAGGCGTGACCTCTCCATTATGGAGGAACAGGGATTGCTCAAGAAAACCCACGGCGGTGCGATTCCATCCACGAAGGTTCGACAAGCCCCACCTCCACCAGAAATCCGATACGGCGAAGGAACTCCGCAAGGTAATGCGATTGCTAAGCTTGCTGTATCGTATATTCGGGAAAGCGATACTGTATTTATTGGAAGCGGATCTTTATCTTATGTGCTATTGAAGCATCTGCCTGAACAAATGCCACTTACAATCGTTACAAATAGCATGCGGGTAGCCGATTCTTTAAGGGAACGACAATGGATTGAAACCTACCTAATTGGTGGTCGGGTAAAGCTGTCAGGAAATATTACTGACGTTCTAGCGACAGAATTTATCCGTCTGTTTAAGTTTGATGTCAGCTTCGTCACTGGAGGAGGCATCTCGGAGGAAGGAATTTTTGTGGCCACTCCTGAAGTAGGGGCATTCGGTCGGGCGGTATCTGTCGCATCCCGTCGGTGCATCGGAATTGCCACGCACCAATCTCTTGGCAATGAAGGGTTTGCAAAAGCTGGCCGGATTGAAGATTTAGATCTGTTAATTACTGATGAGGATGCAGATCCGGAGGCAGTCGAACAAATTCAAGCACTTGGCATTAAGGTGATCGTAGCCCAGCTAGAGGAAAAATGACTGGAAACACAGAGTAGTTATATTAAGACTTTAGAAAGGATGTGGCGATTTTGTTTTATAGAAGGAAGTTTTACATTGTAAAAAATGAGTTTGTTGATATTTTTAATGCACATTTTAATGAAACTAATTTGCCGAATCAGATTAAACATGGGGCTCAACTAGTTGGAAGATGGATGGTACCGAGTAATGAATTAACCACTGAAATATTCGCTATTTGGGAGTACGACAGTTATGAAAAGTACATGGAAATAGAAACGATTGTTAGAGGGGACATTGAACACAGAAATCGAATAAATAAGTGGTATGAAGAAAATGGTGGTAGAGAATACGTTTATAGGCAGTATATTTTAGAGGTTAAAAACGAGCAGATATTTTCTACTTTGATGAAGAATGAATTCACTAATCATGAAGTGCAATTTTGGCTTAAGAACTAATGAATTAAATTTATATACTTTCGGCTCCGCTAACGGGAAACGATAACTCAATAAAGACTAGAAAGCAGTCGGTCAACACGATAGGCTGCCTTTTGTTCAACAAACAGGCAGTTTAGTTGAACAATTTTATAACAGAAATGGTTCAACTACTGAAATATTTCGTTACTTCAAGCACTATTATTTAACATTTGATGTTTGCTTTGTAATATGTTATCATGAACTCAACTTCACGTGAAGTAAACTTCATATGAAGTGAACTTCACTCCAGGAGAATAAGTTGGTTAGGAGAGGTATGTTTGAAAAATCTATTCATACAGCGTTTTTTAGTCTCAACCTTGATAATTGTATTGGGAATCATTCAAATCATTCTCGATACATCAGTAGGATTTAATTTTGGCTATATCACAGTATTCCTAGGGGGAATTATTTTATTGTACTCAACAATTTCTTACATTACATCCCGAAAGAATAAATCACAGGAAAAGGAATTATCAAAGGAATATGATGAAAGAGATGCTTTAATTGATGGAAAAGTTGCTCGCTTTTCCTTGCATATTCTAATATTCGAAATTTTAATTCTTATGTTTTTAACTAATTATGTGGTAATACCAACAAATACTACATTATTTGTTGTCTTAGTATCTTTAATAATTAGTGAAATTGGGTCTAGAAAGTATTACAATCTTGTCCTTTAATTCGGAGGATTCATGAAAAATAGAGTAAAAGAATTGCGAATAGAATATGGAATAACGCAACAAGAATTAGCTGATAAAGTAAGTGTATCTTCTAGAACAATCATCTCATTAGAAAAACAAAAGTATAACCCATCTGTGCTACTTGCGTATAAAATAGCTTCAGTTTTTAACTTATCAATCGAAGAAACCTTTATTTTCGATGAGGATGACAAATAATACACTTCATAAAGATGCACATATTAAACAAACAACGGAGGAATGTAAATGCTTTTTATATTATTTATTTTTGGGATAGTTCTAGTAGTTTGGGGTATTTATCGTATGAGAAGAGATGATGGCTTATTTGGAAAAAATCAAAAAAGTAAAAACATATTCAATTTGCTGTTAATGGGAGAAGCTTCAGGATTAGGACAATTTTTGAGTGGAATTCTGTGTATTATATTGGGGGTTATTGCATTTATTGTGAGGTAGTATCACTTAAACAAACGGGTACTTTAACATCATATTTGAAGCTGTGGATCACAGCTTCTTTTTTTTCTATTGCTAATGGGGCAGCATTCCTGTAATGACTGAAAAATGATTCGGTCATACAATAAAAATTAGATTTAATAGGTTTATTGGGAGGTTTTTGTAATGAAGGTGAGTGAATTGTGGAAGCTGTATGAAACCGACAAACGAATTCAGGGATTCATTCATAAGATGCAGGAACAATCAATTAAGCTCCCATGAGTGCTACCCAAATAGGGTGCGACATTCTGTGAT
>DJUJ01000087.1:18168-28112 GCA_002438345.1 Paenibacillus sp. UBA6285 | reverse complement strand
GCTGCATGAATGGCTAACGGGACACGATAGTTGAATAAGGAATTACTGGAGTCAGCCAACATATCCTGGGAGAATATTTTTGATGGACTCATCAGAGATTATGAAGAGATCATTGAGAATAGACGTTACGATCCTATACCGGCTTTACTACCATTAGTATAATAATGACGATAGTAAGCACATGTACAGCCGCTTCTAACGGAGCGATCTTGTTCATAGCAGCGGCGTAACCTTCAGGGATTTCCTCGCCTTGGCTAGCCATAACGAGCTTAGTTAGCTTATTCATTCGAGGCTCAACCATTCCAATAATAATAACCTCTATCACGATAAAAAATAACAACGAAAGATTTATCCACAACACCGACAAGCCCATTTTATCGATAATCATTAATAAAATACCTGTAACAATCAGGGTGACCCCCCCTGTCTTCGGGAACCTGTTTATTTTCTTCATAATTCCAAATACAAAACGAAGTTGGCTGCCTGTCTTGGCTGAGCTTGTCAGTAATGGCAACACAAAGGCAGGTCCAATTCCCACTATGGCAGCTNNACTACTACAATCTTAGAGATAATATCCATCAAATCCATAATTACAAACCTCCTATCATTCGTTGTTTAGATTCATATGACGATGATAGTGGAATTAGTCGTACAAGATTCTTTAAATCTTAGATAATCTCGAAAAAGCGCCTAGCCGGAATTTACCGGCTAGGCGCTTTGATCGTCAACTCCTAAGTTCCAAAAGCCTTCGGCTTACTCCGCGATCCACGCAAAGGTAGACATAGACTTGATATCCTTTTGTTCAGCATATGCTTGTAGTAATTTCATTTCCGAATGAAGATGTGATTTGAACTTCTCTGGAACATCAGTCAAGCCATCAAGCTCATTTAAATATTCTGATAACGTAATATCGATCTCCCAGCGACCATCCTGAAGCCCAGTAGAATTAATCGAATCCTCTTTAAGGATATGCCAGCCAGCCTTTTCAGCGATTTTTTTGATATCCTCCGGGGTAAAAAGCGTGCGAATGTTAGACAAACTATTTTCCTTAAAACATTCATACTGGGATTGAATCAATATAGCTAAGAAATGAGTGTACTGCTCCATCGTCGTGATCCGGTCCCCAACCATGTATGCCAATACAGCGGTCGTATCGCCTTGTCCACAGCCGATCTCCAGTATTTTGTCTCCTGCTTGTATATCCCAGAATTCTGCCAGTTTGATTCGATGTTCGGTTTGGATTCTTTGTATATTACTCTTCTACATCCACGAACTAGATTCGAACCCCGCTTAAGCTGCCACCCGGAGCAAACAATCGATCAATATGCTTTTGAACCGCTGGATCCGGAATTAAGGGTGGCGCTTGGTGAGGTTTTACACGCGCATCAATAATCACGTTATCACATGACCAATGCTTATACTCCGTTGAACTGTTCACGCCATAAATATCATGAGAAGGATTACTGCGCGTGAATGTCGCCCACAGGAAATTCTCAATTCTTTCACTTAAGAACTCACTATCATCGCATACAATGATCATCGGACAAGACGGGAGCTCTCCCGATGCTTGAATATCTTCACTAAGCTTGTTCATTTCCTGCGCTGCTTCAGCGTAAGTAGTGAATTTAGAGCCTTGAAGCGCCACGAGACCCGGCATCACCATTCTGGCATGTCCAAATCCCCGTAGTTCTTGAAGAATGCTAGGAACCTCTGTACAAAGCTCTCTTTTCTTCGCCCCAACCGCAGCGAAAATCACCTTACTTCCGCTGTTTAATCCTGTGCCGGAATAATCAAGGGTATCGATGGTAGTATTCGTATAGAAATGAATGTCCCTGCGAAGATTAATTCGCTCTAGAATATACGTCAAGAAATCCTCAACATCATGTGTGCTGATAGGTTGTTTTTCTTCGGCTGTAATAAACAAAAACTTAGCTAAACTAAGCTGACCAGTACCCAAAATCCGATTCGCGATCGTAAGAATCTCCGCTGGCTGTTTCACTTGTTGATAAGGCGTATAACGTTCACTGCCAATCGCAAATAAAAGGGGATGGACACCCGCAGCATCGACTGCGTGAACTTCTTTAACGCCCGGGATTTCTTGTCGGATAGCTCCACCCGTTAGTTCATGTATTAACTCACCAAATGCAGTATCCTCTTGTGGCGGTCTACCGACAACCGTAAATGGAAAGATGGCATTCTTTTTAGCGTACACTTTATGTACTCTCATGACTGGGAAAGGGTGAACCAAGCTGTAATATCCTAAATGATCGCCAAAAGGCCCCTCCGGCTTCGTCTCACCAGGATGAATTTCCCCTGTGATCACAAAATCTGCATCATTGCTGATACAATATCCATCTACATAGCTATAGCTAAAATGACGTCCCGAAAGCAAGCCAGCAACGATCATCTCACTCATTCCCTCTGGCAAAGGCATAACAGCCGATAACGTATGCGCTGGAGGTCCACCGATAAAGCAGCTCACTTTAAGCGGTTCTCCTTTTCGATTGGCTCTTTCTTGATGCACGCCGATACCGCGGTGAATTTGATAATGAATGCCAACCTCTTTATTGAGTTCATAATCATTGCCATTCAACTGAACACGGTACAAAGCCAGATTGGAATTCATAATGCCTGGCTTTTCCGGATCTTCGGAATATACTTGAGGCAATGTGACAAAAGCGCCACCATCTTCTGGCCAATGTGTGATCAGTGGAAGATCAGAAATACTGATTTCCTGAAAACCACTTGGTAGACCCCCTGGCTTTTTGATAGGCAAAGCTTTTCTCGCGGAAAGCCCTGTTCCTACATATTTAAAAGGATTCTTAAATGCCTTTACAGGATCGTTACGAAGTGCAATTACGTTATGTGTGGAGTTCCGAGTACGCCGAAAGATAAACTTACTGCGCTCAATCGTTCCAAAAAGGTTAGATACAGCACGAAATTTCGAACCTTTTACATTTTCAAATAATAATGCTGGCCCACCAGCTTCATAAACCTTCAAGTGAATCGCGGCCATCTCCAGATAAGGATCCACTTCTTCACGAATACGAATCAAATGTCCATGCTGCTCTAAATCATTAACACACTCTTCTAAATTGCTATATTTCATTTCATTACTCCGATCTCTAGAAGGTTATTACAAGATTTCTTGGATGCTTTAATTATACCTTGTAACTTATTAAAATAAAGCGATACCCTATGTACTAGAACATCCCGCCGTTATCTTGTATTCTCAGGTTTGGGTTCATCTCGCAAAATATTTCTAGCAGGAATTCCTACTGCCGAAGCATTATCCGGCACATCCTTAACCACGACAGACATGGCTCCGATATTAACATCGTTCCCCAGCGTAATCGGACCTAGAATTTTGGAACCTACTCCGATAAACGCTCTATCGCCAATCACGGGTTCCCCTAAGTTATTTCTCCCCCCAATGGTCACTTGGTGAAAAATAGTAGCGTTGTTGCCGATCACCGCTTTTGGACTAATAATAATTCCATTTAACCCATGCGGTAAATGAAGCGCATCACCAATTTGAGCCTCTGCATGAAGCTCTCCATTGGCAACAATTCGGACAAACAGCACATCCATCATTCGATATAGGAGCCACAAAGGTTTGCGGATCAGGCCACTTTTCACCCGATAATACACCCAATTTCCGTAACGATAAGTAAACAAAGCCATAATCGTTTGTGGATTTTTTAGATTTGCTTTCCAGTCCGTTTTGAATGATTTCATCATTGTATCGTCCTCCTATTAGGGGCAAGATATGAACTATATTCTCGTGAAATGAAAGCATCTGTGTGGCGAAAAATATTCTGGGAGGATCGCAGGATGGAGAGTCATTCGAGTGATTGTACTTTCACCAGTGTAAGTTAGATTCAGAGATTCATCAAGCAACTGGAGTAACCTTCTTATCATTCTTTCTGTTCACATTAGGTGTGTGAACCAGCGAAGCATTTAACCAATTAATATTTATGTGAAATAAAAGAAAACTATTTTTTATAATCAAAGATTACCAAATCGACCTTTTTATTCATGATAAAATGAATTTGGATGTACGAAGGAGAGATGAATATGAATAACCGTGTAGGTTTCGAGNNAATTGAATGTAAAGATATCCTGTTACGAGAGTTTAGAGTGGAGGATTTAGACGAGTTTCACGCACTTACCATGCAGCCTGAAATCATAGAATTTCTGCCCGACTGGAATGTCCCTAAAGAACAACGGCTAGATTGGTTAATAAACTATGAAATAAAAGAAAACCAACAGTTTCTACAAGCGGTCTCAGCGGATGGAATCATAGGGGAGCTTCGTCTTCGTTTAGGCATTATTTTAAAAGAGACGGGGGAGTTTATTGGTTGGTGCTGTACAGGAATGAAGGATGAATTACCCACTCCGAACAGAGAAATCATGTATGCCATATCCAAGGATCATCGCGGCAAAGGCTATACCACACAAGCTACCAAGGGATTAATTAAGTATTTGTTTGAGCACACTTCTACCGATGTATTAAACGCTATTGCTCTGATACACAATACAGCCTCTAATAGAGTCCTACAAAAATGTGACTTCAGCTTACTTAACGAGATTACGATTGAACATGAGAGTTATAATTATTACCAGCTTTCCAGGCGAAAATGGAATGAGTAAACCTTACATAAAAAACCTCTGTATGGGGAATGGAGATGCGTTCCATTTACCAACTCAGAGGTTTCTTTTGTAGATTCAAGATTGTCGCTTCATTCGAAGCATTTGTTCCAGAAGCTGTTCCACATCTTTTTCCGGAAAAGCCGCAATTAGAGTTTCTTTAAAGGTTTCTTGTGCACTAATAAGCTTGCCTTCACCAATGGGGGTCATAGAGGTATAAATACTTCTGCGATCATCATCGCATGCTTTTCTTTCTAAAGCTCCGCAGCCCTTGGCTTCAAACCGACTAACTAGTCGTGAAACGGCACTTTGGCTTAAACCAACCATGGATTCGAGTTTCTGCAATTTCAATTTCTTTTCCGGAGCTTCCGATAAAAATAACAGCAAGTAGAACTCTTTTAAAGTTAAGCCATGCTTCGCTTGTAAATTAACTTCTAATTCATTCGTCACATTCATTTGTATATGTGTTAACGTCAACCAATTCGTGATAAGGTCATTGTTAAGAATTTTGTCCATCTATCTATTCATCTCCTGAGCGTATGACTATTCATGAATTTTTTCTTCTATATAATAGTACTACACTCCACATCCATTGTGCCAAGCATAATCCAAAAAAAGAGAAGAGACCGTTTCTCCAAGAAGCCGGTCTCTCCAAATGATTCGATTTTATTCTGTTAGTCCTTATCCTTTAATTCTAGGAAATCCAAAGGCATACTGCCGAGGAATACCGGCATCTTTCTGAAGCTCAACCCCAGCCTCCAAAGTCCAATACGGATTTCTCAGCATTCCCCGGCCAACTGCGACAAGATCAGCATCCTCATTACCAATGACTGCATTGGCAAGAGTCGGTTCATCCAATCTACCTACAGCAATCACCGGAACATTCAAGCCATATTTGATCTCTCTTGCCAAAGGAACTTGATACGCCGCATGTGTTCCCGGCATACCAGCAGCTCCGACTGGACCTTCGCCACCTGTACTAATATGAAAAATATCTACTCCTGCTTCTTTATAGGCCTTACTAATTTCCATACTTTCTTTGATTCCGTACCCGCCCTCGACATATTCTTGAGCCGAGATACGCATGATCAGTGGCATTCCTTCAGGCATTTCGCTTTTAGCTGCACGAATGATTTCAGTACCGAAGAGGGTCAAATCTTTGCCATATTCATCTGTTCTTTGATTCGTTAGTGGTGAATGGAACTGATGAATGAGGTAACCGTGCGCACCATGAAGCTCGATAACATCAAACCCCGCTTGAATCGCACTCTTCACGCCCAAGCGGAATTTCTCAACCATACCCTTCACTTCTTCAGTCGTTAGGGCACGTGGTGTTTTGGAGTCAAGGTCAAATGGAACGGCAGAAGAGGATACAGGAACTGCTGCATCTTCAGCCTTACGCCCAGCATGAGCAATTTGAATACCTACTTTTGCCCCATAGGAATGACAAGCATCAACAATTCTAGCCAGTGCTGGAATCTGCTCATCGGACCAAATACCAAGGTCAAAATCAGTAATTCGGCCATCAGGCTCCACATCGGTCATTTCAATAATAATTAATCCAGTTCCTCCAATGGCGCGACTTACGTAATGATTATAATGCCAATCGGTAGCAATCCCGTCTTTGTTCGTCACGGAATACTGACACATCGGAGGCATAACCACGCGGTTCTTCAATTTCAAATTCTTCATTTCATACGGGGTGAACAAGTCCTTCATGATATCTCTCCTCATTATAAAAAACTAAATTTATTATGAACATTGAAACAAATGATCTCGAGTTTTTTATAAGGATCGATCGTAACTACAAGGCGAGTTTGGACTTTCGNNCCAGATTTCTTCTATTTAACCAATACTAGTAGTTGAAATCCTGAGACAAAGGCGGTCAACTATCGCGCCTACAGTTCCAAAACTACTCTTCGTCACTTCTCTCCCTAATCTCAATTTTCCAAGTTCATCTTATATAGTTTAAACTAAAGCTATATAATAAATGCATGCTCATGCATGTATATTATTATAGAACATCGAAGCTGTCAACCATGAATGTCTCCTGTGGAATGACAACTCCACATATTGTTGAAATCTTTGTCACAAGGTAATATATGGATGTCTATTTTTGAAAGGATGAATTCAATCGTGAATAAAAAGCTTTTACAATCACATAGTATCTTTCCTACCCTGAGTATTGAGCAAACGGCTGCTTATTACAGTCAGTACTTAGGCTTTCAAGTTGTGCCCTATTTAGATACTGAGGAACCGCATATTTGTCTGTATCGTGATGATACAGAAATTATCCTTACACAATCCCAAGGACAAAAGGTCATTCCAAATCGAGAGTTGTATGGCTATGTGTACGATTCCGATTACAATAACAAGGAATTTGTCATCGAAGATGTCGATGGGCGCTGGATTGCTTTTGGGATCAAAGAATAAGAAAAAAACGGCCCTCGGCCGTTTTTCTTGTTTTTCAAAAGAGTCCAAATATCTTCTTACAACTATTCTTACGGGAAGGATTCAGAACATCGGTAACCCCAACCTTATTTAACTTATTAAGCAGCTCTTCCTCGCCATGCTTGCCTTTATAATCTAACTCCTCCCCATAAAGTGGAATTAAAGTATAGAAGTGCACCACTTTCTCACTGGTCATTTCCAAGTTAAAAAATCCAGATGAACTTCATCTCCACTGCCATTGATCCCACAGAAATCACTATGATTATGACTAATTAATGTAGAATAGGCATTCCCCTGATCTAATAGATGCTCTTGAAAAAACTTAGTTACAAGCTCATTTATCTGATTATGAGTTCCACATGTTCTTTGATATAAAGTCTCGTCCTCCTCAAAAAGAGGTATATCACTAAATGACATATGTGTAGCATTTCGTATTTTCAAAAAAGATTTATATCCGTTCCAATTCCAAAAAAGCTTCTCTTGTCCTTTGATGAAATCATTTGCTATTTTCTTCTGTAAAATATTCCTTAAGGATTCTAAAGCAGAAGCTTTTTGCCTTAATACAAGTATGGGTACCGTATTATTCTTCACTTCATTCTCAATATATAAATGCATACTTGCATCTAATAAAACTGCGGCTTTTATTCTATCATCTTCCATAGTTAATTCTAATGCAGTAGCACCGCCGATCGAATGTCCAATAATGCCAACCTTATCCATATCAAAACTTCCCATTCTATCCTTATCCTTAGCGTTCAGATTGGATAGGTAACCTAAAACATACTGTATATCCTTTTTTCGAATAGAAATCAGGTGATGTAATTCGGTATAATCCGTAGCCTGTATGTTCCTCATGGCTTCTGATTGATTAATAAATTCTCCACTGGGACAAACGGTAAACATGGCTTCATAAGCAGCACTAACAGTTACCACTATGAATTCTTGCTTTACCAGCGATTGTATATTGTAAATATACATATCTCTATCTAAGCCTAGTGCGGGAGAGTAGATGATCACTGGATAGGCTCGTTTGGATTTCTGTTGAAATGTTCGCTTGCTGATTGAGGTAGATAATCCATCTATGATATCCATATTCATACCAATATCTTGTAGAATTGCTCTCGCTTGTTGTTCACAGGGGCGGAAAAGATCCATATATATTATTTCAGATTCATTTTTATTGAGCAAACCATCCGTATCCGGATAATAAATACTTATCACAATTTTTCTGGCCTCTGACTCTTCTTGGAACGTACCCTTGCGCGTATGATCTTTCAATAATTCAACTGTTCGAAAAACTCCCATTGCTCCATTCCATTCTGACTCATACTCTATATTTTAATCAATTTTCCTGTTTATTGAAAACGGATTATCCTTAATGTCCATAATAATGTCGAATGCAATGAATGGAATGATGTTGAATGAACGGTTATAATACCTAAGTGCAGGCTAATCTCTAAAAAATTCAGGGATGTGGAAACTTTAATGGTGAATAATTCAGCATATACACTTTATTTACGTGAGGATTGGAAAAAACTAAGCGATTTCACCGCTATCCAATTATCAGAAGAAGAACTTATGGATATCCAAAGTATCAACGAGAAAATCTCTATTGAGGATGTAAATGAGGTATATCTTCCTCTGTCCCATTTGATAAATTTGCAACTTCAATCCTCTCATAAATTTAAAGAATCTCTGAATCAATTTCTAAATGACGATCTGAAGAAAGGTCCATTTATCATAGGCATCGCTGGAAGTGTCGCTGTTGGCAAGAGTACAACCGCTAGACTTCTTCAGAAACTCCTCTCTCAATTACCTCCCCTTCCAAAAGTAGATTTAGTTACGACTGACGGGTTCTTACTTCCCAATGCTGAGCTAGAAAAGCGCGGAATCATGAAGAAAAAGGGTTTTCCAGAAAGCTACGACACACGTAATTTGATTTCATTTTTAACCAAAGTGAAGTCTGGTGTTTCGAGTGTTCAAAGCCCTGTATACTCGCATCTAACTTATGATATTGTACCAAATGAATATATCACGATCGAGAACCCGGACATCCTAATTGTTGAAGGATTAAATGTTCTTCAGACTAGTTTGACGATTAATCAAAGTGTGCCAAACTATTTTGTATCTGATTTTTTTCATTTTTCAATTTATGTTGATGCTGATGTGAATGATATAGAGGCATGGTATATTGATCGGTTTATTAAGCTTAGAGATACTGCCTTCCAAGATGAGCAGTCTTATTTTAAAAAATATGCACAATTATCTCTAGAAGAATCTATCGAGATCTCAAAAAGAATATGGAAAGAAATCAATTATGTAAATTTGATACACAATATTTTACCTACCAGAAACCGCGCAGATCTTATTCTACATAAAAATAACGACCATCACATAGATCGAATTAAGCTGCGAAAATAAAAATTAGTGTACTCACAAACCAAGTCTCTGAAGTGCAGAGCTTGGTTTGTGAGTGTGCAAATTAAATTGGGTTAATATCGTAGGTGTAATGCCTTTATCCACTCGTCAAGACAAACGTATACTGTGGTACATAAGTACACTAATGTAGAGAGAGGATAAATCAAATGATCGAAATCGCCTTGGCCTTTCAAGATAAGGATGGACAATATGCTGAGCATGCTGGTGTCGTTTTAGCATCAATTTTTCAACATACAAGTTCCCCCATTCATGTTCATATTTTACATGATATCTCTTTAACCGAAGATAACAAGCGAAAGCTCGACAAATTAACCACAAAACATCATCATACGATTAGTTATTATTCGATCACTTTACCCGATGATATGCTTCAGGTTCTTGCCAATATTAACTCCATCAGTGTA
>DJUJ01000087.1:13117-18146 GCA_002438345.1 Paenibacillus sp. UBA6285 | reverse complement strand
TGTATGTATCGATTACTTCTTCCCGCTTTAATACCTGTAGACAAAATCATTTATCTAGATTGCGATGTATTGGTAAACATGGACATTACCGATTTGTGGCAGGTGGAACTAGGCGATAAATATTTGGGTGCGATTTGGGATCAGGCGATTATGGAGGTTGCGCATATTGTCAGTTCTAAGGGGCTAAATCCTGAGCTTTATTTTAATTCCGGAGTTATTTTATTTTCTTTGAATAATATCCGCCAGAATTCGAATTGGTACGTAGAAATGCTGAACTTTTTACGTACATTCCCTGACGTAACCATGCCTGATCAGGATGTTCTGAATGCGGTTTTTGGAGGGAATTACCTCCCACTTGATATTCGTTTTAATTCATTCAACATGGCCATCCCAGATCATGACTTCAATAATAAAATCGTTCATTTTGCCGGAGATAAAAAATGCTGGAATAAAGATTCCCCTGGTTCAGCGCTATATNNATAACCAACTTCTTAATCTAACCCCTTGGAGAACTTTTAGCACCAAATTAAAGCGAAGAAAACGGAAAGTCAGCTATGTAAAGCGGCGGTTTACAGGAAAAAGTAGCTCACGTAAAATGAAAATTGTTCCTATGAGAATATCACCCATTTCGTTATCCGATTTGAAACTAATTAGACCCATTAGAAGGAATAAGGCGATCTTGATCAACACAAGAGAACAAAACCAACGACGTATTACTCGTAAAAAAACAGCTACTTTCATGCCAAAACTTGATCCACGCGTCCAAATTTCACTGAAATAGTAATTGGAGTTAAGCCTATTATTCGCATTATATCAGAAAAAAACGGCATTTCTGCCGTTCTAGCGCTCCGAATCAATTTTCAATCTATGAATTCAGTCTCACTTATGTACTTTAATCCCGTAACCACTTCCTAACTTACCGCCTGCCATTAGAAAGGCTTTTGCACTCCGTTGCAATTGGGTGTTCTCTTCGTAGTCATCCGGGCACTCGTTTAACTTATTAAATATTCTTTGCTCTGCTTCCTTTGAACTCTTATCGACTTCATAAATGTCGAACTGACTTTGAAACTGAATAATGTTCGACTCTGGGTTCAACATCTCACTTAATTCCGGATCGAGCAGCCATGAATGACAAATAAATACTGGAGATATGCCTCTAAAAAAAGCTCTGGCTAACTGAAAGGATTCCTCCACACCTTGAACTGATAAAGGCTCTCCCGCTGAAATGTGCACATTAAGCACGATTTGATTGGTAAAGATTTTACAACCATCAACGACTAGATCACGGTCCATCGCAATAGGTTGAAATTGCATTCTTCCCAAACGAAATAAACGAAGCTGAACATGCTCTTGCAGCCAGTTGTATTCTTCAATTCCATATTCACCATAATCACGCAGACATTGCAAACACCAGATCTGAATATCTGAGAATGTATCAAAATAGATCTCATCCTCAATGTTACGAATACGATACTCTTCATAAGCATCTACTGCGAATCTCACAAATAAATATAATAGCAGCTTTCGATAGCTTACCGATTGTTTCACAGATTCAAAAAAAGAAAATCTGTCGAAATAAAAATACTGTTTATAAGCAGCATAGTCTTCCTCTTTCATCTGAAACTCATAAACCTGCTGCCTAGCAGCAGGATCAAGCTTTATCCCTTCACACAATGCTCTAATGTTCACTAGAAAACCTCCTTAGTTCTGCTCATCTCTTACAACACCTATCCTGTTTGTCAATATAGGACTTTCTTTAATGATTTGGTGTACTTCCTCGCAACTCCATAATGTCCTGTTCTTTACTAATCAACTCAAGTTTCAATCGTTTGATCGTCGCTTCTAATTTGCTCATTTCTAGTTCTGAAGGCGACGCGTGATATTCGTTGCAGATGTTTGCTGTGATTCAGTTAGTCCAGCATTCGAATTACTGCTAGTGCATGCATACGAATTATCATATAACAAGGGAAGCAGCGGTGCTTGGGATTGCAATACAATTTGATCCATGCCCACGCCATCGCTGGTTGCAGTTACTTGTATTTCTCCCACTTCGGTCGTCGCACGGATTAATACTGTCGCGACACCGAACTGCGTTCGCATCGGATTGACTCCATAAATGGAGCTCTCAATGATCTCACCAGGACCCTCTACAGTGAAATGAACATATTCATTGCTTATTACCTTTGGAATTCCTTTATTGTCAATCAATACAGCACGTACAGGTACAAAATCAGATCCATCTGCCAAGAGATCAATGTTGACGTCGTCAATCTCCAATCTGATTCCAGAGAGTCGTTCTGGATATTTCTTCACTTGGCGACAGACAACTTTACCCGCAATCAGACCCTCAGCAACCATTTCGATTTCACCCGTGCGTCCCCGCCAATTCGTGGAGATTTCATGGAAATCGAATACATCCTTGAATATAACAGGGGGATGCGGCATTGCTTCATAGCCTGCTTCTGGTTTCTGTGTTCCAATTTCGACACCTAGCCAGGTCAACCGTACTTCGTCGCAATTGGTAAATAAGATAACATCATGATCTGAAACCTGAGTCAGTTCATGCGTGATGTATACCATGGCCCCTGTCTCAATACCATCCAGNNTGACTCTTGAATAAATAATAGGAGTACCGTGGTAATCGGAAGATATCTAGGAGTCCACCGAAGAAAGGATCTGGATGGTAACCTCGCTGATAGTCGATCCCGCACCAGACGGTAGCGCCAATTTGCTTCGTAGGTGTTGAGAACATCTCATTCAGATCCTTCGCCCGAATGAGCGCTTGCGTAAGCATCGCTTGCTCTCCCCATTCCCGCTTCACTCGTGTCATGGCATTCTGTGATACAAAATTATCCACTTCGGCGCCATCACCATACTCACGTCGAATCGAACATTTATTATAGGGTACATTCCCATGATAATAGAAATCTAAATCCGCTTTCTGAGCACTTATTACATCCGCAGCCGAATATACGCCTGGAAATGGGATTTCCTCATGTACAATATGGTGTAGCTTCCTCAACATCGAAATCGGTTGATCATCCGTTTCATTAAGCGCAGTTTCCCATAAAAGAACAGCCGGACGATTCCGATCACGTCTGGCCATCGCCCGTGTATCTCCAAGTACACGTTGTTCAAACATCGGCTCCTCATGATTATAATACTGCCAGCCAGGCGTTGCTACCGTCACCAATAACCCAAGCTCATCGCAAGCATCCATGAACGAAGAGGCAAGTGGATAATGCGCCGCACGCACAATGTTCGAGCCGCCCTCGCGAATTAACACAGCATCCCGCCATTGTCCAGAATTGGGTAAAGCGTTGCCGACGTATGCATAATCTTGATGACGATTGACACCACTTAATTTCTCAACGATACGTTGTTTATTAATGAAAAATCCCTCGTGATCTCGCATTTCGAATAACCGAATTCCAAAGCGAGTTCTAAGACTATCAATTAACATATCACCTTCCCACAATTCAGTGCGAATGAAATGCAAATACGGATCGTCTGGATGCCACAATCGAACATCAGTCGCATTGATTTGCTGTATGAAAGCCGTTGTCTCTCCTATTGGGATTCCTTTTTCCTCTTGAAGAGCAAAGATCTCCGTACCCTCCATCGTTTCGAGCGTAGTGCGCAGTATGATATTGCGGGCACGATCGTCCTCATTAATAATTTCTGTTCGAATTTCTATCTCAGCGTGCTTTCCTTCGATATCGTGAATACCGACGAAGACACCACCACCAGCAATCGTCTGACTTAGGAGAGGATGAGATACATGCAATGATTCTGTTCCAATCATATAGACATCGCGATAGATTCCACCGAAATAACTGAAATCCAANNATATCCGCACGCACAGCAATGACATTTCGTCGTCCATCATGATAGACCAAATGAGTAATATCCGCCGCAAAAGGAAGGTAGCCTCCACAATGCTGAACCGCCATCTGTCCATTCACCCATACATTTGCTTCACCCATGACGGCTTCAAAATGTACAACAATACGTTTATTGCGTAAGGCTTCAGGAAGTGTGAAATGCTTGCGATACCATGCAGGACCTTGATAATTGCGCATTCCGCTAGCGTTTTCACCGAGGATCTCAAGCCCATGTGGCAGTCTCGCAGCCTCCCATGTATTATCATTGAAATACTCATCCTGTGCCCCTTTGACTTCGCCTTTATAGAAGCGCCATCCGGGATTGAAGTTAAACACATGTCTTGGACTATCTTTTATTTCATAAAAACCTGCAGTAGAACATTGCGGAATTCTTTTATTACGTCTCATTGCCTCACACTCCTTTACCAATTTGCTAGGAAATCACCTACTTGATTCTCTACTACTCGTAATTTTCTTATAAATGTCCAGAAAATCCTCTCGTTACAATTAACTGCATCACCACGATCATAATGAAGACCGCTCCCATGTTCTAGGGGGCGGTCTTCATTATCGTGAATGGAATCGATTAGTTAGAATATCTGGATATCTCGAATATGAGCACTTCCATTAGCAGAATTGTAGGTAATATTCACCCTAACGTATCTTACTGTTGCCGACACTGGAATCGTCACTCCACTGGAAGTTTCTACGGTATTATTGGTATTGGCTGCAATCTGCGTCCAGTTCGTGGCATCTGTACTTGCCTCAATCGTATAATGGTAATATCTCGTATCCTCGTAATAATTAGAAAGCTTAATAGATGTGATATTATAAATACCTTGTAGGTCCACTTGCCACCAGCTTGGATAACTACCTCCATCCCAGAAACTTGATGTGTTCGAATCATTCGCGGAAGACGGCGAATATCCCGATGCTGTAAACTGTGCCGTTGCAGGTTTATTGAGTGCCACATTCGTACTCACTGCCGTGCCATGCACTTGGAAATCGCTAATATGCGAACTTTGATTGACCGAATTATACGTAATATTCACTCGTAGATATCTAGCGATCGTGGAGACATTATAGGAGTCTGCCGCTTGTGCTGCAGGATTGTTATTGGTTTTCTCCGCAATATTAGTCCAATT
>DJUJ01000087.1:0-13039 GCA_002438345.1 Paenibacillus sp. UBA6285 | reverse complement strand
TAATTTCCTTGTAGATCCACTTGCCACCAGCTCGGATAACTGCCTCCATCCCAGAAGGTCGATAGATTCGAATCATTCGCAGATGCAGGAGAATATCCGGATGCTGTTACCTGTGCTGTTGCAGGTTTATTCAATGCCACGTTTGGTAACGTAGTGACGCTCACTGGTGCGCTCCACCCACTAGCACCTATAGTGTTCTTTGCTCTTACTCTAAATGTATGTGTCGTATTTTCCAGGAAACCACTTAGGATGCTTGAGGCCTCTAAAGAACTGCTGACGACACCATCTGTTTCTACATCATAGGCAATGGCATTTGCGGTAGAATCCCAAGTGACGTTCACGGAATGACTATCGATAACGGATCCAGCGAGCCCTGTCGGAACAGTTGGAGCGGTAGTCACGGAGCTATTCACGCCAATAACCAAATCAACGGGACCGTTATGCATAATTGATAAGGTATAGAGATTACTAGAAGCTTTCCACGTTTCTGTGTAAGTAAAGCCATTATCTCCTGTAATACTTAGTGTCGGTTTATCTCCATTATAATTCCCACTCACTTTAATAATCGTATTTCTTAACGTAGTTTCATCTGGCGTTGTCGAATACGTATTATAGATGTAACTATTGATCGCAGCCTTATCCCAGCTCGTTCCATTATAGATGGAGCTTTTATTCACTCGATAATTATTCAGATGAACATTGAATGTATCCGCAGATTCGGTAATGACGGCGTATGTGTGCGGATTAGCACCGATATTGAAATACCCACTCGTATTCACCTGAGGCTTAAGGGTCGAACTTTGGAAAATGTCTGTATTCTCACTACTATTCATCCAATACCAGGTATTTCCGTTTCGAGAGGCGAAGGTATCTGAGGCATATGTTTCTTCAGGATATAACGATTGGAAATAGGCCTCGTCCTTCGCTACTGTCGATGTGTTCTCGAAATTCGCTAATTCAGTTGCATTCAAATTCGTCGGAAGCAGTGGGATAATGCCGTATCGTCCTGTTTTCATAAAAATAGCTGAATAGTTGGATTCATACGGTACTGAAAATGCTGGACGCCCAATATAAGCAAATTTATTCTTAGCTAATACCTCTGCTCTTGTTGGAATATGAATACTTCCATCAATGATTTTATTTAAGTACGGCAAGGTTGCGTGCACGTATCCCGGAGTCAAACGCCCTTGATTGGATGTTGAATACCAACCAGCTTCAGATTTGAATATGGTTGCTCCTTCACTGGCAGCACGAATCATATCCATGACATACATGGATTCAGGATACGTGAAGATCTGCTTCCAATCCCCATTCGCACTATTCCAATTCCCGAATAACTGTCCATACCCGGCAAGTTGCCAGTGCCACCAATCTGAGCTTGTTCCCCAGTTCCCTGCTAACCCAGATAAGAATAACCCTAAGCCGAGACTGTCAGATGAGCGATCCGTATAGGACTCTTTATAAATGAAGGCAAAATTATCTTTATGTGCGCGCATCGCGGCAATTAAATTAGAGTTATTTTGGATCCAGTCTAGTACCGTTCCATTTGTGCTGAAGATATTCGTATCTGACCATACAAATAAACCACCATATTGCGATGTCATGTTCAGTAGATCCGCCAAATATTCCGAATGATTTCCCTCCGATTGTCCATACCATGGAACGGAGTTGTATAATTCTGCTGCATTGAAGCCTTTTAATGATGTGTAATTTTGCATTAAGCCTTCGAACCAGCTGATTGGAATAGCCGTGCTTTTCTTCGTCTCACCATTAATGGCTTGCACCATAACAGATATGTTATTAGCTTCCGCTTCATCTAACCGTGCTGTGATCCAGTTTTTTACCGTAGCCGTGTTGTTTAATGAATTCTCAGCAATAAGTAATATGGTCGAATACGGCTTCTGGTTGTCAGGTACTGAATTCCATAATTGTACAAGATCCGAAGAATCAGAGTAATAAAAACCGATCATATTCAGTGGATGCGTGTTGTTTACTGTTAATCTTAGTGCAGGATCAGCTTTAGCTTGGGTTGTAAATGGACTCCCTAATCCAATGATTAATAAGCATGTCACGAAACAAGTTATCCACAATCCTTTTGCAGTCTTCATTAATTCCATTTGTTCTCAGCTCCTTTTCGTTCCAGTTCATTGTCCAAAGCAAGTGCAAATTGCGCCTTCTCACCTCCTTTCAGCTAATTCAAAAAAAAAGAGACCCCAACTTCAACATGTTGTAGGTCTCATCTGTATACTGCAATAGAACATTATGACATAGCTTTTAAAAACACTTGCTCTTCTGCTTGCAATCGTATTTCATATCGGTAGTCATCATCTACACGAAGCGATTGAATAACACTTGCGCCGATGNNATGTTTAATGCCACCGCTGACCTTACCCAATAACTACCTCCATGATCCGAGACTAGTCTAATTTCAGTAACTTTACCGTCTTGCCATGACATATCCACGGTGCCTCCCCCGCGAGCACGAATACCCAGAACTTTCCCATCTGACCATGCCGCAGGCAGTGCAGGCAAGAGGTGAATTTCGTCGGCATGACTCTGTACGAGCATTTCGACAATTGCAGCCGCCGTCCCCAAATTACCATCTATCTGAAAGATGGAGCGGGAGTAATCAATTCGTGTATCGATCATATAGGGATGCCCATCGAATAAATTCAGGAATGTTGAACTCTGTAATAGCGCAAGCCAGTTCTCATGCGCCTCTTCCCCATCACGAAGTCTTGCCCATAATGCCATTCCCCACGCACAGCTCCAGCCTGTTCTTCCCCCTCCATGAGCCAAGCGATATTCTAATGAAGCGCGAATGGCCTTCGTAAGCTCATCGTCCCGATCAAACTGAATACCCGCACCAGGGTACATGCCATATAAATGCGATAAATGGCGATGTCCAGGCTCATGCTCAGCATGAGGCTCCATCCATTCTTGTAGCCGACCGTCACTTCCTATTTGCAAAGGTTGAAGATTGAGAAGCACTCGTTGTAACTTTTGACTCAATTCATGATCTTGGTTCAAAATTTCAATTGCTGTCATGCAATTAGTGAATAGTTCACGGATTAATATCAAATCCAATGTAGACGCTTTCGAGATTGCACAGGGTTCACCCTCCGGTGTGAGGAATTTATTCTCTGGCGAAGTCGAGGGACTAGTAATGAACCGACCTGTATCTGAATCAAGTATCAACCAGTCTAGATAGAATTCAGCCGCTCCTTTCATTATCGGGAAGGCCTTTTGCAACAGATAGGCATCATCCTGGTGAAACATATAATGCTCCCACAAATGTGCACATAACCACGCTCCTGCCATGGGCCAGAACGCCCATACCGCTTGGCCTCCTGCAGGTGAAGAATCCATCCAAATATCTACATTATGATGTGCAGCCCACCCTTTACTTCCATAATGAATTCGTGCTGTTCGTTTACCTTTTTGAGCAAGTCTCTCTGTCCAATTGAACAAGGGCATGTGGCATTCACGAAGATTGGCTGTTTCGGCAAGCCAATAATTCATTTGAATATTAATATTCGTTGTCCAATTACTACCCCATGGAGCTCTTATTTCGCGGGACCATAGACCTTGCAAGTTGGCGGGTTGTGAACCCGGTCTTGAGCTGGATATGAGTAAGTATCGACCATAATGCATGTATAGAGCTGCTAAATCAGGATCGTTTGCTCCTTGTTGTACTGCATGTAAGCGTTGGTCTGTTGGGAGTGCTGAACATTCAGCTTTTTCGAGAAATAGCTCTACCCTGCTTGATAAAGCTTCAAAGTCAACGAGATGACGATTCTTAAGCTCGTCATATGAGAATTGACTTGCTGCTTCCAAGCTCTCTATACATATAGCTTCCAAATCTAGTTCACGATCGTACCCTTCCGTATGAATCTCGGAATAATCTGATCGTGCAGTGAGTAACAAAGTGAACCTATCTACATTTCGAATCTCTAATCCATCACCTTGCTCGCTACAGGTAACTGTACCGTTATCCAATAAAACCTTCATGCCTACAACAAATCGCAATCCTTTACCTTCTTCATAGATAATCGGTTGAGGATGGTCTTCGATATAATTCGGTTCAACGTGACTTGGACACTGCCCAGCGAGGAATAGAGTCGTTGAATTTCCTGACGGTTGTACAATATGATACTTAAGTTGACTCTCAAGTTTCACGGAAATGGGTATTCCTTCTGACCTTGAGCTAGAATATCTTACGACCATGCACTGATCTGGGGCGCTCACGAACACCTCTCGATTGAATGAATCACCAAGTAGAGAAAAGATAGTAGATGAAATCCCTGTCTTCACATTCAACGAGCGTTCATATGAACTTGCCGAGCCTTGATGTTCTAGATGTTGTATATGAAGGCTCCCTAACGGCAAGTAGCATTCATTCCACGGCCCTAACATATGACGCTCAACAAGTTCTTCTGCTTCTTTATAATGCCTCTTATCAATCAAATCTCTTACTCGTGACAAATGACGAATCGCATCATAATTATTCGTGTCGCGAACAAATCCCGACCACAAGGTATCTTCATTCAGATCGATTCGCTCTTCGCGAACACCTCCGAACACCATGCCCCCCATTCGCCCGTTCCCAATGGGTAATGCCTCTTCCCAGTTAGCAGCGGGTTGTTGGTACCATAGTCTTTGACTTGAACTCATAGTCATCTGTGTCATGAAGTCCTCCTGCACTAGACAGTAGTCGTCTGTCTTAAGTTCTCAACATATTCTGACATTTGGATTACACGCTGTTCTTTACGTGCAGTCTCCGCGGCAAAAGCCATTAAGTGGCTTTGTACAGATACGACGGCAGATGATCGCGAATGGCTGCCCTCACCCGATTGCACCAAGGCTACAAAATNNACCACCACCATGGCCTGTGTCGGAAGCAGGAATACGAATTTCCTTCGTAATCCCAGAGGTGAAGTGGGTAACTTGGATCACATTTCGATCCATATCACCATAGATCTCCCCTTTGGTTCCATATAATCGAATAATTCGTTCGCTAAGGTTCGAGAATGCATTCATCACAAATGAAGCTGTTACTTGATTCGCAAATTCGAGGTTAACCACTTGATGATCCACAACATCATTATCACAGTGATATACACATCGGCCATACGGGCCTTCACGAAGCGCTTTCATGATTCCTTCGGGGGACGTGTCATTTGTTAGATAAGAGCGTAAATATTTGCCCTGCCAATCGTTCTTATCAATGAGATAAAATCTTGGCGCATAAAACGCACATTCATCTCTCACAGGGCATCCATCCGTGCAACGTTTAGGAGCACCAACAGGTGCATTCTCTTCTTTAAAGTGGCTCAAATAACCAAATGAGGATACCTTTGTACACTCTTCCCCTACAAGCCATGATAAAATATCAAGATCATGACATGATTTCTGAAGAATCATCGGGCTTGATTCGGCTGTATTCCGCCAATTCCCACGTACAAAGCTATGGGCTTGATGCCAATATCCTACATTCTCAAGATGCTGAATCGTCATTAAGCTCCCAATCTCGCCACCTTCAAGCAACTTCTTCACGTTTACAAAGAAATCGTTGTATCGCAGTACATGACAAATGGCAAAGACTCGGTCATACTTCTTCGCATATTCTCCCATAACAAAGCACTCTTCTGGATTATTGGACATGGGCTTCTCTAGTAATACATGATAGCCTTTCTCTAGTGCTTTGATCGTCGGCTCAAAGTGCATTTGATCTTGCGTACAGATGAGAATGGCGTCAGCAAGCTTCGGTCCATCCAATAATTGTTGCCATGTTAGAAACGTGTTCTCTTCACTTAAATTATACATACCAACAAACTTCTCTCTACGTTCCGCATCCGGCTCAGCCACAGCTACAAATTCGATTTCATCAGGAAAGCGAAGAGCATATGGTGCGTAAGCAACAGCACCCCGTCCTCCTGCTCCAAGTAAAGCGGCTGTAATTTTCTTCGTCATCGCTAGATCTCCTCCATTTGCAGTAAACTATCCTTTAACAGCACCTGTTGTCATACCTGAGACGATATATTTTTGACCTAACAAATAAATGATGAGCACAGGAATCAATGCCAAAGTAATATAGGCACATACAAGAGCATAGTTGTATGTGTATAATTGTTGGAAATTAAATATCCCCATTGGGATGGTCCACATTGATGATTTTGGAACAAGGAACAATACATTACTAAAGTCATTCCATATAGTCGTAAAGGTAAGAACAATATTCGTCGATACGACGGGCATTAACAACGGGAATATAACTTGGAAAAACATTCGAATTGGACTTGCCCCATCTACACTCGCAGCTTCATCCATTTCTCGTGGTACGCCGTAGAAGAAGCTATAATAAAGAAGAATAGTAAATGGAATTTGACTTGCAATATCAACCATGATCAAACCGGAGTAATTGTCCCCCATATGCAGAAGTTGAAGCAACTTAATTGCAGGGATGAAGGAAAATGGAGCAATCATCCCTGCGAGTAGAAACTTATATGTGAATCTAGTAAATCGTGTCTGATTACGTTGCATAATAAATGCGGAATAAGAACATAAGAGCACGGTTAGAATCGTGACTGTTAAGGAAACAAATAATCCATTAGATAGCCCTCTCCAGATCTGACCTTCGTTGATTGCAGTTAGATAATTGTCAAATTGATATGTAGTCGGAAGCTTGAAATTCATGATCTTAGATTCTGCTTCATTCTTTAATGAGGTGATCAGTATGAGTAGAAATGGGACAATATAAATAAGGAATACAACCGTTGCTATTGCATACGTAAATATTTTCATTGGTTTGGAGGTTACACCCATCTTAATTAGACTCCTTTCTATTGGTAAAGGAGTTAATCGCTAAAGCTACTAATGTAATAATCAGGAATTGTATTACACTAATTGCAGCAGGATAGCCAATGGATCCTGATGACATGGATTTCACTAAGTATGTGGACATCACTTCCGTGGCATGACCAGGGCCACCGCGTGTCATCGCATAAATAATATCAAACGCTTTCAAACCCGAAATGACAGATAAAAGAATACTTAAATTCAATGTTGATGAGATACTAGGCAATGTGATGCTAATGAACTTTCTAAACGAACCAGCGCCATCAATTTCTGCGCACTCGAGTAGATCCTTTGAAACGGATTGTAGTGCGGCAAGGATCAGCATCATGGACCAGCCTACGCCTAACCAAATATCTACACCAAGTACGGAATACATCGCAAGTGAGAAGCTCCCAAGCCAGTCATTCGTAAGTCCTGATAATCCAACCGAGTTTAAGAAGGTATTGAGGAAGCCATCGTAGCTAAGAATGTAGTTGAATATCATCGCAACCATAATGACACCGAACATAATCGGAATATAAATGAGTGCTCTCAGGAAATTGTTCCCTCTGAATTTTCTATTAAGAAGAAGCGCAAGCAACAGGCCAATCACTGTTTTGCCAAACGCATCAAGAATGGCGAATTTGAATTGATTCCATATACTAATTAAGAAAGCTTCACTATCACTAAATAATGTTCGATAGTTCTCAATTCCTACATAGTGAACACCTGAGGTCTGGATACTTGCATCTGTTAATGAATAGAATAAACCTAGCACTGCTGGCGATATATAGAAGACTGTAAATATGACGAGTATAGGAATGATAAAATAAATGGGATAGGTCTTTTTCTTATAGGCATTATGCATACGTGCTTCCTCCATTCTCCTCATATGAGAACTATACCCGCAACGATCACGGGTATAGTTCCTTTCTTTATAAGATTACTTCTCGCGATTAAAAACCTGGAATTTTTGCGATTTTAGCATTTTTCGCATACATATCTTGATGCTTCTGAACGAATTGATCTGCTGTGATTTTACCAGCTAATAGCTCTGCATACGCCGCTACTAAATCGTCATATGGCATTGGGATGACATATGCATCATCACCATGTTTAGCAATTTTCCCTGTATTAACAAACGCTTGAACTTCTTTCACAGCATCTGGCATTTTAGCGGATACATCGACATCTTTGAATGGACTGATACCAGGAGCTGCTTCTAGAGCACTTTGTGCTTGCGGTTGCTCTGTAAGGAATCGAAGCAAATCTTTAGACTCCTCAGGGTGTTTACTACTCTTAGCAATGAATATTTGCGTTCCACCAGAGAGCCCAATGGTCTCAGATCCATCTTGATTGGGTAATGGAAAGAATCCGATTTGAGCGTCAGCATTTTGCTTTATAACCTCCGGTACAAAGAACGCCCCTTGAACAACCATTGCTACATCACCTTTAGCGAGAGATAGCTGTTGTTTCTCATATGTTCCTGTTAACAAGTCTTTATTGAAATACCCTTTCTTCGCCCAATCTTCTACTTGTTTATACTGGTGAACAAAATCAGGAATGTCCTTCCACTGAACTTCATTCTTATTCAGCTTATCCCATACCTGTGCATCAGCNNATGCTGTAACATCGTCCAGCCATCTTTCGCTGCGAAATAGAATGGCGTTTTACCACCAGCCTTGATTGCAGCTAGATCTTTATTCAGGTCATCCATCGTCTTGGGAACAGTTAGACCTAAATCAGAGAATATTGTTTTGTTGTAGAATACGCCCCATGTTCCTTGCGATGAAGGATACGGGAATGCATAAATTTTACCATCTGTATATTTGAGTGAGCTAAGTGCTACATCATTTAGACGACTTTCAAAGCTTTCTCCGGATATTTCTAATAATTGATTCGGTACGTCATACTTGGAGTAGGCTCCGAAGAAGACATCGACATCTCCGCCACCTGACAGCTTCGCTTTGACCAAGTTATCGTATTGATCATCTTGAATGGCTTGAATGTCTACTTTATTGCCTGTCTTCTGTTCCCATTGTGCAATCAGCTCTTTAATGTTCCCGACAGCCAATTGACTTGCTGCACCAATATAGCTAATCGTTACGGGCTCTGATTTTACTTCTGTCTCTTTTGGTGCTTCGGTCGCCGTTGCAGCCGCGTTTGACTTTTCAGGTGCAGCATTGGCATTGGCGTTGGTATTGGCATTGGAAGAATTGCTTCCGCAACCTGATAATACCGGGATTAGTGCACCCAACAATAAAACCGACAATGTTTTCTTTTGAAGCAGCTTCATACTGTAACCCCCCTGTTATTCGATCCCAATGTACTAGCTCGAAATCGTTAAATTAAATGTAAACGGATTCAATGAATTTAGAAATATAATAATTTGACTATCTGATTTATACTTTTTTGATTACAATGAGTGTGTTATGATGCACTTGATTTTAACCTGTAGAGGAGATAATGTATGTTTAGTAAACTTGGATTTCAGAATAAAGTCATTGTTACCATTATGGGCATTTTCTTTCTAATCCTGCTTCTGTCCATGGTTTATTTGTATACTTACATGAAATCAATGCTGATCCAGACTGAACTGGCGGGGCTCATTCCTACTACCCAAAAGATTTCAGACCAAGTGGATACGTTGTACAAGCAGCTAGATTATGCAGCATTAGGATTTACGAATAACCAAGATAATTTGGACGTCATGGTTGAGTTAAACAGCGATATACCATCAGATTCTATAGGCAATCTCGTCTCTCAAACTAAGCTTGCTCACAATTTAAATGCTATTTATAACGTGGTCAGCGATCTCCACAAGGTCATTGTTTTCGTTCCGGATAAAGATATTTTCTTTCCTTATTTCAGAACTGAAAATCTAGTTAAAAGCATCCCAATGCCTTATTCCAAACCATCTTCCCTTAATGAACTCTTCGCCAAAGATAAGCTATTTGCTGCACTCCCTCCACATCCAGATGTTTGGTCAATTGAGCCAGAAACCATCATTTCCGTTGTGAGAAAATTTAGTACACCTTATTCCACTGATTTTGGAATGTTAGAAATTCAATTGCCTTATAAGAGCCTTGAGCTCATTACTAGAATCGACAATCCGCAGTCGGGGAAACAGGTTTATATTTTTGATGACAAAGGGACTCTTGTATTTCCTTACAATCCTTCAAAAGACAATCATCATCAAGCATTGCTGACAGCGCTCTCTAAACAATTGCAAGAGCATTCTCCTATCTCCGGAAAATTCAACCAAGAGGATCAATTAACGCTTTTAAGCACCTATAACTCAAGCTACTTGGGTTGGACCACTGTCGTAGCTGATGATGGGATTTCCTTACAGGGGAATCTACAACGTTACCGCACGATCCTTATTACTATAGGTTTTCTAACCTTACTGGCCGTGCTAATCATCTACTATTTTGCTATACGAAAATTAATGAAACCACTAAAAGCACTGACAAAAACAGTCCGGGCAGTGAGCTTGAACAACCTCTCCTTCAACCAGAATCCTACTCCTAATGAGCACTTCGAATATAATGAACTGATTATGCTGAACCGCTCTTTCGAGAAGATGATTGATAAACTTAAACAGGCGATTAATACGGAATACGAGTCGCGAATCCGGGAAATTGAAGCCAATTATTCTGCACTTCAGGCACAGATTAACCCACATTTTCTATTCAATACACTGAACGTTATCGCCGTNNTTACGGGTTCTCTCATTGCAGAAGATATGTGTCTAAGGCTAGCAGAAATGATGAGATACAGTGGCTCTTCCACAGGTAATGACGCACTATTAACAGACGAGATTAAATACTCAATCTATTATCTAGAGCTAATGAAACTCCATTATGAGGACAGTTTATTTTATGAAATTGATATTCCCGAGGCTATGAACATCCTTTATTTCCCAAAGTTATCCTTACAGCCCTTTGTGGAAAATGTGATTAATCACGGGTTCGATAAAAGCTTTCCACCTTGGAAAATTACAATCAGTGGACGGTTTACACACGTAAATGATTGGGAACTAGTGATTCTGGATAATGGTTCAGGTTTTGATCAAACGGTACTTCAGGATCTGAATCAGAAGCTATCTGCATACCGCTCCAATTCTATCGAAGGCAAGCTGTTGAAGAATCTTCAAATCTCGGGAATGGGCATGCTGAACACCTTTATACGATTAGTCATTCATTTCGGAGAAGATTTTTATTTCTCGGTATCCAATGTTGAAGAGCATGGTGCCCGGATTTGCTTCGGCGTCAAGGAGAGTTCAGACGAGGAGGTAAAGTAACTATGATATCCATAATGGTCGTGGAAGATAAACATCCTATTTTAAGAAATCTAGTTAAAAAAATCGAAAGTTTTAGCCCTCGTATACAAGTGATTGGCGAAGCCACTGATGGGATAACCGCACTGGAGATGTGCCTTCGTTTGAAGCCTCAGATCGTGTTCACGGATATCCGCATGCCGGGAATGGATGGCCTAGAGCTTATCACAGAAATTAAGAGAGTGCACCCGGATACTCTATTCATTATTATTAGCGGCTATAATGATTTTGAATATGCTAGGGAGGCTTTGCGTCTTGGCGTAACGGAATTCCTCTTAAAACCTGTTACCCAAGCTGCTATGAACGAGGTATTAGACAAAGTCACTCAGTTAGCACATACCCACAATGTCACTAAGGAACAACATCTTTTATCGGATTTACTTAGAGGACGAACTGTCCTGTCATTAGATAAATATGAGCAAATGAATCATAAATCCTTCTTCATTCTTGTCATTTGTACCGGCTCCATTTCTAGATTTCCTATAGACTTATCTAATCCATCCAATGACTTTTGGCTAAAGACTGATTTGGCAAGCTTTCTTTCTATTCCTATGAATACAGCATATGATGATGCGTGGGTGTTTGATGGCGAGTCTATGAATGAAATGATTGTAGTCTTTAGCTGTAAACAAGGGCTTACGATCGATTTCACGGAGATTTATAACACGTTTCTAGCCAAGTATGAAGCGCACGAACAGCTTTTCACTTTTGCCGTAAGCAATAGAGTCGAGAATCTATCGAAGCTACGGTTAGAATATCAGCTAAGTCGAATGATTTTAGGCAAAAATGCTATTTTCGCCAAATCAAGCCTCTTGTTCGTTAAAGACTTCTCCCTAAACTCTCACTCCACCATCGATCTGGAGAAGGCTTTTGACAAAAAGAAGATCATTTCTTTCATCAAAAATCAAAAAAGAGAAGCCTTTTATTGCGAATTAGAGGCGAACTTCACTTTCTGGAACGAGCAGAACTATACCCAAAGCGACGTTGAGTTATGCTTAACTCAAATCTTGTATAATGCCTGTAACGCCACATTACAAAAATATATCGTAAATAGTGATCTAAATTTGGAGCTTGATGAAGTCATCTCTATCTCCAAGAACTACCCAACCTTTCTTAAAAATATTACTTTCCTGTTTAATAAATTCTTCTATTCTGCTCAAGGGCCTGAGCCAGCTTCCGGTTCGGCCAAATTAATTGTAGAGACGGTAGCGACCTACTTCAATGATCATTTATCCGATGAAATCGCGATTGCAGATATTGCTGAAATGGTTAATCTCAATGTGTCCTTCTTAAGCCGAGAATTTAAGAAACACAAAGGCTCAGCTCCCATCGAATATCTAACACAGCTTAGAATTGAAAAAGCAAAACTTCTGATTAGGGATTCCTCCTCCAACCTCAAATTTAAAGATATCGCAGATATGGTCGGTTATAACAATCAATATTATTTCAGCAAAGTATTTAAACTCATTACAGGATTAACACCTAGCGAATTTAAAAGTGCAACCGAAGTCATTTGACCCTACGATCTAGGTTTAACAAAAAGGGCTGTTATAGTCGTTCAAAAAGCAACGACTCCAACAGCCCTATCATCATTAAGGTACCTTTANNATATAGGTGCCTTGCTCATAATCATCCGCACCCTTCCATTTCACCCGCAGCGACTGCGTAGTGTATAGCTCCGCACTGTTGGCGACTTCAAAGTGAAGATGGGCTTCACTGGAATTCCCCGAGTTTCCGCATTTCCCTAGCATATCCCCGACTTTCACAACATCGCCGACTTTGACGCTGACCGATCCTTTTTGCAGATGGGCGTAGTAGCTGAACTCTCCATTGCCATGATCAACGATGACATGGTTTCCGGCG
>DJUJ01000203.1 GCA_002438345.1 Paenibacillus sp. UBA6285 | reverse complement strand
TGGACAGAATACGCACATTCCGCTGAAAATTAATGCGGCTGGGTAATTCCGGTTATCTTCGCCGTATCACTGCTTCAGTTCCCAGTTGTTCTCTCCAGTTTCTGGTCAACACATGCCTGGGCTCAATGGATTGCCAAGTATTTGGCAACTGATGCACCACTTGGTATGCTTCTGTATGTAGTGATGATCATCGGGTTCACGTTCTTTTATACGTTCGTGCAGATGAATCCTCAACAGATGGCCGATAACATGAAGAAGAATGGTGGTTACATTCCGGGTATCCGTCCTGGTAAGGCTACTGAGAAGTATTTGACTAGAGTAATGTCTCGTCTGACTATGTCCGGCGCATTGTTCCTAGCTTTGATCTCTGTATTGCCGATGTTCTTCGGTGCTTTATCTGGATTGCCTAAAGAAGTTCGAATTGGCGGTACTTCACTGCTAATCGTAATCGGTGTGGCATTGGATACAATGAAGCAGATCGAGAGCTCATTGATCAAACGCCATTACAAAGGCTTCATCAATAAATAGGCGATAGGTTCCGGTGAAGCTTAAGATTTTATTCTTCCCGGCACCTATTGTGCTGTTTCTTGCTTGGTGGCGAACTTTTGGGGGNNATGGGGGGAGAGAGAAATCGTGAACATTTTATTCATGGGCCCTCCTGGGGCAGGCAAGGGAACACAAGCGGCAGAAATCATAAAAGAGTTTGGTATTCCTCATATTTCGACAGGAGATGCTTTCCGTTTGGCAATCAAACAGGAGACTCCAGTAGGATTGAAGGCCAAATCATTTATTGATCAAGGTTTGCTTGTACCAGATGATGTGACCATAGGTATAGTTGAAGAACGGCTGCAGCAGTCCGATTGCGAAAAAGGATTTCTATTGGATGGTTTTCCAAGAACTCTTTCGCAAGCGGAAGCGCTGGATGATATTCTTAGCCGTTTGAATACTTCTTTGGATCATGTCATCAACTTGAATGTTGACCGTGGACTGCTGATGGCGCGTCTTACTGGACGTCGTATCTGCACAGTTTGCGGAGCATCCTACCATTTAATCTTCAACCCGCCGAAGCAAGAAGGCATTTGCGACATTGATGGCGGTGAATTGTATCAACGTCCGGATGACAACGAAGAAAGTGTAGGCAAGCGTCTGGATGAGTATGATAATAAGACAGCGCCGCTGCTTGCGTTTTATGATAATAAAGGTCTTTTGCGTCAGGTAAATGGGGAAAACGAAATCAATGTCGTTTCTTCTGAAATCGTATCTTTATTGCGGGGTTAATGTAATGATCATTTGTAAATCCGAACAGGAACTTACCTTTATGAGGGAAGCTGGTCGAATTGTTGCCGAGAGTCATCGTCTTATTGCTGAGGCCACCCAGCCTGGCATTACAACGGGGGAGCTCGACAGAATCGCCGATCAATACATTCGCAGTCAAGGTGCTGTGCCGTCTTTCAAAGGCTACAACGGTTTTCCTGCCAGCATTTGCGCTTCAGTCAACGAACAATTAGTGCATGGATTTCCAGGTAAACGCAAACTGATCGAAGGCGATATAGTTACGCTGGATATCGGTGCAGAGTACCGCGGTTATCACGGTGATTCCGCCTGGACCTACGGTGTGGGCAGCATTTCCGAAGAGGCTCAGCGTTTGCTGGACGTTACGGAAGGCTCCTTGTACGCGGGACTGGCGTTAGTTAAGCCGGATGTGCGCTTGTTTACAATCTCCCATGCTATCCAGCAATACATCGAAGAGGCTGGTTTCTCAGTCGTACGTGAGTATGTTGGTCATGGCATTGGGGCAAAACTGCATGAAGAACCGCAAATTCCGAATTATGGCATAGCGGACCGCGGACCACGTCTGAAACCGGGTATGGTACTCGCGATTGAGCCGATGGTAAACGTAGGGAAGAGACATGTCAGAACGCTGGAAGATAACTGGACTGTCGTTACGGTTGATGGCTCACTATGTGCTCATTTTGAGCATACAGTAGCAGTTACTCCGGACGGCATGGAAATTTTCACAAAACTGAATGCGTAGGTGATCTCCTCTTGAATACTGTGAGCAGCCCGCAGGTTGGTCAATTAGTGAGAATTCTCAAAGGCAAAGATGCCGGAGAGGCAGCCGTTGTTATCGCAGTTGTTGATAGCAGATTTGTATACATTGCAGATGGAGACAAACGTAAGTTTGATGGGCCAAAGAAGAAGAATATTCTTCATCTAGAGCTCATACCCTTCATCAGCAGTGAGGTTGTGAACAGTTTGGAAGAAACTGGGCGGGTAACAAACGGAAAGCTGCGTTTCGCAGTCATGAAGTATGCTGGACCCACCGGAATAAGTGCTGATGAGAAAGGAGACTAACTGTGGCTAAGGAAGATGTCATTGAAGTAGAAGGTACTGTCCTTGAACCGTTGCCAAATGCAACGTTTAAGGTTGAGCTTGAGAACGGTCATCAAATACTTGCCCATGTATCCGGTAAATTGCGGATGCACTTTATCCGTATTTTGACCGGAGACAAAGTGGTCGTGCAGTTATCGCCTTATGATTTATCAAAAGGTCGTATAACTTACCGTAAATAGATGGGAACTACGAAAAAAGTTTTGCTTCGCAAAACTTTGAGGAGGTAATTAACATGAAGGTAAGACCTTCTGTAAAGCCCATTTGCGAGAAATGTAAAGTAATCCGCCGCAAAGGGACTGTTATGGTGATTTGCGAAAATCCGAAACACAAACAAAAACAAGGTTAAGAAGGGGGTGTAGCGTAAAATGGCTCGTATAGCTGGAGTGGATTTGCCACGTGACAAACGCGTTGAGATCGCCTTGACTTATATTTTCGGAATCGGTAAAACGACTTCTCAGAAAATTCTTAATGAAACAGGCATTAGCGCTAATACACGTGTCCGTGATTTGACGGAAGATGAAGTCAGCAAACTGCGTGAAACGATCGACAAAACGGTTAAGGTTGAAGGTGACCTGCGTCGTGAAATTTCCTTGAATATTAAACGTCTTACTGAGATCGGCTGTTACCGCGGTGTTCGTCACCGTCGTGGATTGCCTGTTCGCGGTCAACGTACTAAAACGAATGCCCGTACCCGGAAAGGCCCGCGTCGTACGGTAGCAAACAAGAAGAAATAATAAGGGGGGATAAGAGACAATGGCTAAACCGAAAAAAGTCGTACGTACCAAACGTCGCGACCGTAAAAATATCGAATCCGGCGTGGCACATATTCGTTCCACGTTCAACAATACCATCGTTACCATCACGGATCCTCACGGAAATGCAATTTCCTGGGCAAGCTCCGGCGGCCAAGGATTTAAAGGTTCCCGTAAGTCGACTCCATTCGC
Organism: Paenibacillus sp. UBA6285; assembly: GCA_002438345.1. Taxonomy (GTDB): domain Bacteria; phylum Bacillota; class Bacilli; order Paenibacillales; family Paenibacillaceae; genus Paenibacillus_AQ. The sequence goes on along the minus strand of DJUJ01000203.1, from coordinate 12,854 downwards.
AGCGCAAATGGCAGCTGAATCAGCAGCTAAAGCAGCTATGGAGCACGGCATGAAGTCGGTTGAGGTTATGGTTAAAGGACCGGGCGCGGGCCGCGAAGCAGCCATCCGTTCCCTTCAAGCTGCAGGGCTTGAAGTTAACCTTATTAAAGACGTAACTCCGGTTCCTCACAATGGATGCCGTCCGCCGAAACGTCGTCGCGTATAGTGAAATCAGTATTGTAAATGTGGTATAATTCTGACGCATCTGCTAATAATAGGTGTTTAGGCATACTACATGATGCACCTGATGGGGTGACAGTTTCATATAGGAGCGACGTTGAAGGAGGGGTAAACTCGTGATAGAAATCGAAAAGCCGAAGATTGAGACCGTAGAAGCTAATGATGAAGGTACCTATGGGAAATTCGTAGTTGAACCGTTGGAACGTGGGTATGGCACGACTCTGGGGAATTCACTTCGCCGGATATTGCTTTCTTCGCTTCCAGGAGCCGCAGTGACTTCGGTCCAAATTGACGGCGTTCTGCATGAGTTCTCGACCGTTCCAGGCGTAATGGAAGATGTGACGGAGATCATTTTGAACCTTAAAGCCTTGTCTCTGAAGATTCATTCAGACGAGGAAAAAGTGTTTGAAATTGATGCCGAAGGGGAAGGCATCGTTACCGCAGGTGATATCCGTGCGGACAGCGATGTTGAGATCCTGAATCCGGATCTTCACATTGCAACGCTGGGACCTGGTGCGAGACTTCACATGCGTATTTTTGCAGGCCGTGGTCGCGGCTACGTCCAAGCGGACCGGAACAAACGCGACGATCAGCCAATTGGCGTTATCCCGGTTGACTCCATCTACACTCCTATTTCACGCGTTAACTACGGCATAGACAATACACGTGTTGGTCAAGTGACTAACTACGACAAATTGACGCTTGAAATTTGGACAGATGGCAGTATCAGACCGGAAGAGGCTGTAAGCCTCGGAGCCAAAATTTTGAACGAGCACCTCGTACTGTTCGTAGGACTTACGGACGAAGCGAAAGACGCCGAAATTATGGTTGAAAAAGAAGAAGACAAAAAAGAAAAAGTGCTTGAGATGACAATCGAAGAGCTTGATCTTTCTGTCCGCTCCTACAACTGCCTTAAACGTGCTGGTATTAATACCGTACAAGAGCTTACCACGAAGACTGAAGAAGATATGATGAAGGTGCGTAACCTTGGTCGTAAATCTTTGGAAGAAGTTCAGGAAAAGCTTGAGGAACTTGGTTTGGGACTCCGTACAGAAGAATAGCTACAGATTGCTACAGTAAAGGAGGGAAAACACATGGCATACCAAAAATTGGGCCGTGATTCCAGTGCGCGTAAAGCGTTATTTCGCGACATGGTAACGGATCTGTTTTTATACGAGCGCATCCAGACTACGGAAGCTAAAGCGAAGGAAGTTCGTTCTATCGCTGAAAAGTTGATCACTAAAGCTAAAAAAGGCGATCTTCATGCTCGTCGTCAAGTAGCTGCATTTGTTCGCCGCGAGACTGTTGACGGTGAACAAGATGCAATTCAAAAATTGTTCTCTGACATTGCTCCTCGTTACACAGAGCGTCCAGGTGGATACACTCGTATCCTGAAACTCGGACCTCGCCGTGGCGACGCTGCGCCTATGGTCTATCTTGAATTGGTAGATCGCGCGTAGTATCACAAGTATTGATTTCCGATGATTCCCTTTCATCCGGCCCTCTTTGGAGTAAAGATGGGGGAAATATCAGCGTTATTGTGCTGCAGAGGCGCAAGGCTCTGCTGTACCAATAACCGTGGGAATCACCTTGGTTCAATTGAAGGAGCTCCCACAGGGGCTCTTTTTTTTGAAGTAATGGATTGGGTAGTAAATGGATGCCGTCCTTCTAGGGACGGCAAAGCCATTTCTTCCTCGAATAAGATCAGACAGTGCTTCGATCGACGTTTCTGCTGAACGGTTTAAAAAGGAGAACGGAATGCGTAATCTATTGATGAAGGTCAATTATGACGGAACAAATTATGATGGCTTTCAGACCCAGCCTCAGGGCAATACGATTCAGGATCGGCTGGAGCAAGCTATACTCCATCTGACAGGTGAGGAGCTTAAGATTACTGCTTCTGGCCGCACAGATGCCGGAGTACACGCCTATGGTCAGCCTTTTAACTTTACGACCTCCTCTCGAATCCCACTTGAACGTTGGTGTCTGGCGCTTAATGCTCGGCTGCCGCATGACATCGTGGTTACAGAGGCTAGGGAAGTACCGCTGACGTTTCACTCTCGTAGAGGAGCTAAGCGTAAAACTTACCGATACACGATTAACGGCAACAGGTTTCCAGATCCGTTTCAGCGGCGCTGGCAGCTTCACCATCCGGTGAGGTTGGACATTCCCGCGATACAGCAAGGCTTAACGCATATTTTAGGGACACATGACTTTACTTCGTTTGCTTCACGGCGGTCTACTAAGACTTCTCATGTACGAACGATTTTTGAAGCTCATATGGAAGTAGACAGAAGTATGTGCCGGCCCTCTACACAAGATCAGGGAGTGATCCAAACTTTTATAACGGGTAGTGGATTTCTTCAGCATATGGTTCGCATTATTATGGGGACTTTGATCCATGTGGGGGAAGGCAAAATACATGCTGATCATGTTGCTGAGATATTGGCAGCATGTGATCGTTCTGCAGCTGGTCCGACAGCTATGGCCAAGGGGTTGTCTTTGTGGAGTGTAGAATATGACGAGTCTGAAAGTGAATCTTTTTTTCAAATATAAGAATGTATAAGTTTNNACTTCTTGGGACGATAGAGGCCTTTATGCTTGTATAAATTTCTTCCTAAATAATAGGCTGAATGTTTAAAAATCACTTGCACTTGTTATGTTTATACTGTAATATAAAAGTTGTGTTTTCTTGATGGCTATCCCACAGCCCCGATCAAGGAAATGCCAAAAAAATGCTTTGCTTAACTCACATAATTGTAATTCAATGAGAAACAAGATATACGAAACAGAAGATTTTCGTACGAGAACAAGGAGGAAACATTCATGCGTACCACCTATATGGCGAAGCCGAACGAAGTTGAACGCAATTGGCACATTATTGATGCCGAAGGCAAAACACTCGGTCGTTTGGCCAGCGAAGCCGCTGCTTTGATCCGTGGCAAACACAAACCGCAATTCACTCCACACGTTGACACAGGAGATTTCGTTATCGTAATCAACGCTGAGAAAATTCACTTGACCGGTAAGAAATTGCAAAACAAGAAATACTACCGTCACTCGATGCACCCAGGTGGCTTGAAAGTTACTAATGCTGAAACTCTGCTGAACACTAAACCAGAACGCGTAATTGAATTCGCTGTTCATGGTATGATTCCTAAGACTCGTCAAGGGGACCACANNAACATGAAGCTGAGATTGAAAGTATATGCAGGCGCCGAGCATCCACATGCAGCACAAAAACCTGAAGTTTACGAACTTCGCGGATAAGAATAGAGGAGGACAGTTTCATGGCACAAGTACAATACTATGGGACAGGTCGTCGTAAACATTCGGTAGCACGTGTTCGCCTTGTACCGGGTGAAGGACGCATTGTCATTAACAAACGTGAGATGGACGAATATTTCGGTGTGGAAACACTGAAAATGATCGTAAAACAACCTTTGAACCTGACTGAAACACTGGGCAACTACGATGTAATCGTTCTTGCACATGGTGGCGGCATTTCCGGTCAAGCTGGAGCAATTCGTCACGGTATCTCCCGTGCATTGCTTAAAGTTGACCCTGAATATCGCGGTGCTCTTAAGAAAGCCGGCTTCCTGACTCGTGACCCACGTATGAAGGAACGTAAGAAATACGGCTTTTAGGCAGCACGTCGTGCGCCTCAGTTCTCGAAACGTTAAGATTTATCAAATTCAACCCTTGGCCTTTATGGTCGAGGGTTTTATTTTTTTATAGAGCCCCTTTCGAACAAGAAATGGGCTCTTTTTGCATCCATTTACTAATTCTGAGGGATGAAATGCATTGACTTCCTCAGTAAAAGTTATATACTATTTCATATAGAAATAGTTGGTTTTATTACTTCTTTTACCTCATTTATTCATACGATTAATATTTTGGATGGAGGAATACCTTAATGAACCTGCTCGAGAAAGAAGAATTGATCAGAATAAAGGCCGAAGAATTAGAGAGTGCTTCACCCGAGGAAATTATCCGCTGGGCAGTAGAAACATTTCCCAACATTACTTTTGCCTGCAGCTTTGGTGCCGAAGATGTAGTGCTTGTTGATATGCTTCACAAAGTTAGTCCATCTACTGACGTCTTTTATCTCGATACAGATTATCATTTTAAGGAAACCTATGAAACCAGAGATTTGATGGCAGACAAATACGGATTAGAGTTTGTACGTGTGTCTCCGCAACTCACAACGCAGGAGCAAGCACTTCAATACGGTGATGCGCTATGGACGGTTGACCCTAACCAATGCTGTGGAATTCGTAAAGTTGAACCATTGACTCGTATATTATCTCAATATGAGGCTTGGATTACTGGAATTCGTCGTGACCAAGCGCCTACCCGTGCTAATGCTAAAAAAGTTGAGTATGATTATAAATTTGGTTTAGTTAAGTTTAATCCGATTGCGGATTGGACGACAGAAGATGTATGGAACTATATTCGTGAAAATGACGTAATCTATAATCCTCTACATGACCGTAACTATCCAAGCATCGGCTGTGAGCAATGTACACGTCAGGTTATGCCAGGTGAAGATCCGCGTGCTGGACGTTGGTCTGGATCAGAGAAGACAGAGTGCGGATTGCACAAGTAAGACATATCCCTGGGGAACATAGAAGGAGAGACTAAGATGACTTCGATACGTCCGCATGGCGGAACTTTGGTTAACCGGGTAGTAGAGGGTACTGAAAGAGAAGAATTGCTAAATCTCGCACGTGACAGCAAGGCAATTGCCTTGAATACCTGGACTTTATCTGATTTGGATCTTATAGCTGTAGGTGCATTTTCGCCACTAACTGGCTTTTTAAATGAGCAAGACTATCATTCAGTAGTAAAAAGCATGCGTTTAGCGGATGGCACCGTGTGGAGCATTCCAATAACACTGGCTGTAGAAGATGATGTGGCTGCCGGTTTATCAATTGGGGATAAAGTTTCTCTAATCGGTGAAGATGATGGTGAGATTTACGGTTTATTGGATATTGAGAGTATTTATACTGTGGATCAAACGATTGAAGCACAAAATGTCTTCAAGACAACAGACCCTGAACATCCTGGTGTGAGTAAGCTGTTGGCTCGTCCTGCAACTTATGTTGGAGGGCCGATTACAGTCTTGAACCGCCCACAGCCAGAGAAGTTCGGTGAATTTTATTTTGATCCTGCGGATACGCGGAAAATATTTGCTGAAAAGGGCTGGAGAACGGTTGTAGGCTTCCAAACACGCAATCCGGTCCACCGAGCTCACGAGTACATTCAAAAGTGCGCTATGGAGGTTGTAGACGCTCTATTTCTAAATCCACTTGTTGGTGAGACGAAGTCGGATGATGTACCGGCAAATGTGCGGATGAAGAGCTACCTGGCGCTTTTGGAGAATTATTATCCTGAGGATCGTACCTTCCTTGGTGTTTTTCCAGCGGCAATGCGTTATGCAGGTCCTAGGGAAGCGATTTTCCATGCCATGGTTCGCAAAAATTACGGCTGTACCCATTTCATCGTGGGTCGTGACCATGCGGGCGTAGGTGATTACTACGGGACTTACGAAGCACAAGAAATTTTCTCTAATTTCACGGCTGAAGAACTTGATATTACTCCATTATTTTTTGAACATAGCTTCTTCTGTAAAAAATGCGGAAATATTGCTTCCAGTAAAACTTGCCCTCATCCTAGCGATGATCATATGACATTGTCGGGTACAAAGGTACGGGCTTTGCTACGTGATGGTCAATGTCCTCCGCCTGAATTCACGCGACCTGAGGTTGCGCAGATTCTGATTGAAGGTATGACTCAAGAAGTAACAGCTTAATCATTGTCAGCTTGTACTATTTGACCTTCTTGTCCCATATAGATGAGTATTATCTATCGGGACGAGGGGGTCTTTGTTATGTCTGGCCGAAAGCAGAGTAAAGTCTCGGTCTGGATTTCATGGAGCAGTATCAAAAAAAGTATGCTTGGCGCGACACTGCTAGCTATAATGATCGGAATTATAGCGTATGACATGCCTACCGCTAAAACACTACATTATTGGAGTCTGCCCTTGTCAGGAAAGGTTATTGCTCTCGATGCGGGGCATGGTGGAGCTGATGGTGGAGCTGTTAGCCGGGAAGGGCTAATTGAGAAAGATATTAACCTCGCCGTATCGCTTTATTTGCGTGATTATCTGCAGCAGGCAGGGGCTATTGTAGTAATGACTCGTGAAGGTGATTATGATTTGGCTCAGGAAGGCACTAAGGGCTATTCTAAGCGCAAGACAGAAGATCTTAAACAAAGAGTAAGAAGCATCGAAGAGAAAGGCGCAGACCTTTTTATAAGCGTTCACATGAATAGTGTCCCTTCAAATCGATGGAGCGGAGCACAGACCTTTTACTACCCTAATAATAAGGATAATAAAGCAATTGCAGAGTTTGTGCAGAGTGAGCTGAAGACTACGCTGGAGAATACCGATCGTGTGGCTAAGACAGTGAATACTGTATATCTGCTAAAAGCATTAAAAATACCAGCGGTGCTTGTAGAAGTCGGTTTCTTATCACACCCCCAGGAATCAGCTCTACTCGGAAATGATGTCTATCAGCGTAAGGTAGCAACTAGCATTTATCGTGGCATTCTTCGGTACGCCTCCGAGTAGTCAGGACTACTCATGGGAAGACAGGTAATGCTATAATAGACAAAAACTCCGGAGAATTTCTCAACCGGAAAGGAAACAGAGGTGCTTTCCATGTTGACTAAGGAACAAATTCAGGAAATACTGCAGCCATTAACAGACTCGGAAACCGGAAAAAGCCTTGTGGAACTACAGCTGATCCGTGACATTATGATTAAAGAAGATCGTATTTCTTTATCAATCGTATGTCTGAATCCTGAAGAGCAAAGTCGCATGGATCTAGAACAACAGGTTCGTGAATTGCTTGAAGCGGGTGGGGTATCTAATGTACATATCCGGCTTCGTGATGCAACCGATTATGAACGTGCTATACTTCGTGGAGAGAGCACTGAGGAAGTTGATGAGCCTGGGAAACTTAAGGGACATGCTGCAGGCCTTGATGGCCATGAATTAATTAGCGAGAGCTCTGGTGTGAACTTTATCGCCGTGGCCAGCGGCAAAGGTGGAGTTGGTAAATCAACTGTAACGGTGAATTTGGCCGTAGCCCTTGCAAGAAAAGGTAAAAAAGTTGGTCTTGTTGATGCCGATATTTATGGTTTCAGCATTCCCGATATGATGGGGATCGAAGAGGGGCCGGTTGTTGAAGAAGGCACCATTATTCCTGTGGAACGTTTCGGAGTGAAGGTCATGTCTATGGGCTTCTTTATCCGTGAGAATAGTCCAGTTATTTGGCGGGGTCCTATGCTTGGTAAAATGCTACGCCAGTTCTTCAATGATGTCGGCTGGGGTGAACTTGATTATATGCTGCTTGATCTTCCTCCAGGTACAGGTGATGTGGCGCTTGACGTGCATCAGATGCTGCCCCACAGCAAAGAGATCATAGTTACGACACCTCACGCTACCGCAGCGTTTGTGGCGGCTAGAGCGGGGTCTATGGCTCTACAGACAGATCATGAGATTATTGGAGTCATCGAGAATATGGCTTATTATGAGTGTACAGACTGTGGTAAGAAAGATTATATCTTTGGCAGAGGTGGAGGAGCGAGGCTTGCCGAGACGCTTCATACGGAGCTGCTTGCACAAGTGCCGCTAGGTGCACCGGACAACCATATTTCTGAACCGGATTTCTCACCTTCTGTATACAAAGAAGAGACACCAACAGGGCTATTGTTTGCAGAGATCGCTGATAAACTCATTGCAAAATATGAGTACTAATTCTTGTGCATGAAAAAGAGGCCGTCCCACACTTATTAGTGGGATAAGGCCTCTTTTTTAAGAACTTGAATCATCGCCGCTACCGCCGCCACCACCACCGCTTTCTTGTTTGTTGCCACCTTCGCTACCTTTATCTTTTTTCTCTTTTGGCTCAAGTTCTTCTTGTACGACTTTTTTCAGTAAATTCATTACTTCCATACGGAATAATGGGGTTTGCATAGATTCCTGTATGGTCTTCATGGATTGTTTTCGGTAATCAGGCGTTTTGGTGAGATTTAGAAACATGGTCATCATTTCTGGAGACTTCATAATTTCTTCAACTGATTTCTGGTAAGTGGGATCCTTAATTAGCTGAAGATGTAGCTCCTTGCTTTGCGATTGAATAGCTTTAGCAAAATCGCCCGCGAACTTGGGATCTTTCATAATTTTCTCGATTTCCTTCTGATATTCCGGTGCAGTGAGGGTATCCTTAACAGCATTCTTAATTTCCTCTGTTGTTTGAAGCGGCATCATCTTCATGCTCATTCCACTGGTGCCACTAGAGCTGGAACTTGATAATGATTCCTCAACCGCCTTTTTACCCTCATCGCTTTTCAATATATCAACAACCATGGTCTTCATTTCTTTATAACTGCCTTGTCCGGAAGAAGAACTGCTCTGCTCACCTCCGCAAGCCGTTAAGGCCATAACAAAGCCCAATGCCAAACCCACAGAACCGATAAATCTCCATTTCATTGGCGCTGCCCTCCTTTATAGGATTCTCCAGATGTATTATGCCGCATTAGAACACATTTATGTTGTGGGTGTAATGGTGTTTTGTCGGTATCCTTGGTAAAATAAATCTGACACGGGGAGGTGAATTGGCTGAGTATAAAAAAATGGTTTCATTTATTTTGGACTACCCTCCTTATAGGAGCGGGCGGAGCTGTAATCGCTGGTCTGGCACTGCAATTCGTGAATGGTAGGATTGATTTCAAAAGTGTCGGGGATTTCTTTTTATACCCGCTGATTCTGCTTGGCTACGGTGTGCTTGTAAGCGTTTATTCGCAACTTGGTTTTTTTGCCTATTTGATTTTGAATTATATGGGCAATGGCGTTTTCCCGCAAAAGGTTTGGAAATACATACAACTGGTGCTTTCTGTGCTCGCATTGCTTGAACTGATTTTTTTGCGTACCGTCGTTGGCGGGGAAAGAAATGTTATGTCTGATCTAATATTAGGAATCGTTATTTTGTTAGCTGCTATTATTGTGTCTTATTTCAAAGTGAAAAGTACAAACATCTCAGCTTTGATTCCAACCCTCTTTTTTATGACAGCTATTTCAATTGTGGAAGTTATCGGCGTGCTTCGTATAGGTGTTGATAGTGCGACGGTATTTATTGTTGTTCCGCTTATCGCTTGTAATGCATTCCAAATTTTGATGCTTCACCGTATTCTGAAGCCGGCAGCCGGATAATGAATGAGGAAGGCACTAAACAATGAACCCCGTGCTCTGATCTCAGAAGACGGGGTTTTTTGCTCTTGCTGTATCTTAACGATTAAAATCTGGTTGTGAAGGTTAATCTTAAAGAACGATGAGCGCACAAAACTAAGCGTATGCTTCCGAGGCGAGTTTTGTACGAAGTCACACCAATGATGTAACGCTTACAAAACTAAGTAGATGCTTCCGATGCGAGTTTTGTACGAAGTAATACAAGTGTAGTAACGCTCACAAAACTTTTAGGAGGGGAATATATGGACATCAAGCGCTATATGATAAAAGACACAAAAGAAATCCGGCTTAACAAGCTGGATCCGGACGACACAGGTATTTTTAAATCCAAAAAAGAAGTAGAAGCCAAAACAGAAGAGCTTAAAGCACGTTTGGCAGAGCTACAAGATATTTTATTTGCTCAGAAAAAGCATTCGCTGCTTGTTATTCTGCAAGGAATGGATTCCAGCGGTAAGGATGGAACGGTTAAGCATATTTTTTCAGGCATCAATCCACAAGGATTCATAGTTACCAGCTTCAAGAAACCATCTCTTGAGGAAGAGGCTCACGATTTTTTATGGAGGGTACATCAGAAGACACCCCCTAAGGGCTATATCTCTGCATTTAATCGCTCGCACTATGAAGATGTATTGGTACCACGGGTACACGGAGGGTTAAAAAAGGATGACTTAAAGCGGCGCTTTCGTTACATACGGCAGTTCGAGGAAATGCTGGTGGAAGAGGGGACGACAATTATCAAACTTTTTCTGCACATTTCTAAAGAGAAGCAGTTAAAGAAAATCAAGGAACGGCTTGAAGATCCCAAAAAACATTGGAAATTCGATGCAAGTGATCTCCAGGAGCGGGAGTATTGGGATGATTACCAAGAAGCATATGAAGATGTTTTTAAGGAAACTAGCATAGATAAAGCACCATGGTTCTGGATCCCCGCCAATCATCAATGGTACCGCAACTATTTGACCTTATCCATCGTAGTAAAGACACTGGAGAGTCTGGATCTGAGTTATCCGAAGCTGAATACCCCCACACCCGACATATCGGAACTCATTTCTCCGCGTCATTAATCCTTTGGAAAGACCAATATCCATTACGGTACCAGAGATTAAAAAAATGCTCTACAGCCCAGCGGCATCCTCTATGGCATTGCTCAGTGAAGCGGAGTCGCGGACCTCTTTACCTTCGGTGTTGCTTTGACTAATCAGCTCAGAGACGGTAACGAATTCATAACCTTGTCTGCGGAGCTCGTCGATAATGAGTGGAAGTGCTTCATGCGTTTGTTTGCAGGAATCACTAGCATGTAGAAGGACGATATCACCTGGATGCGCTTTTGTCGTCACACGCTTCACGATATTGTCTACGCCGATGTTCTTCCAGTCCAGAGAGTCTGTATCCCATTGAATGACCTTGTAACCGAGATCGCTGGCAACCTGAAGGACTCTTTTGTCAAAATCTCCATTAGGCATACGAATCAAATTGGGCTCAGTGCCGGTTAATTCGGTAAGTACGGTGTGAGCCGTTGAGATCTGTGTACGAATTTCTTCGTTGCTTAGTGTGCTGTAATTGACGTGTTTATGACCATGACTTCCAATTTCAAAACCTGCATTCTTGATGTTGGTTACAATGTCTGGGTGAGTCTTACTCCATGGTGACGACAGGAAGAAGGTGGCTTTGTCCACTTTCTTGTCTTCAAGTACCTTCAAAATTGGTTCGGGTCTTTTCTCCCCCCAGCTAATATCGAAGGTCAGGGCAATCAGCTTCTTCTCTGTTGGTACACTGTAGATCGCGGAAGGTCCGGATTCAGAAAAAACGGTTATGTTTCCCCTCTCGACATAGACAACTCCAGCAGCAAGAAGCACAGCGGCGAAGATATAGATGAATCGTTTAATCTTTTTGCCGCTGAATACATAAAAAGAATTCATAATGACAGCGCTCCTCTCCCATGCGAAATGCTTGTTTGTTCTAAATGTATGCTCGTACCGCACAGTTATGACCTNNGAAACAGAGATCACAATTTCAGGAGGGTATTTATGTTGTCGTTCTTCACGTTTGTTAAAGATCTAAAAACGATCCGGAAGGCTTTATTGCTATCCTGTCTGCTCTTCGCAGTAGGAACGGTTATAGGGTGGGTAGCTACTAGCAGTCTGGAAAAGCTATTGGTTCAGCAATTAGAGGGGCTCAGTGAAATCAGTGGCAACCTTAGAGATTCTTCTAATCCGCAATGGAGCTTCTTTGTATTTATATTTTTGAATAACAGCATCAAGGGTGTTCTTATCATATTTCTAGGAGCGTTGTTCGGTATACTGCCAGCCATATTCTTATTTATTAACGGAGCGGTTATCGGCTATTTGATCCATTTATCGGCACTGCAAGGGCAGGATTTGTTCGAACTAATAGTAAAAGGACTGCTGCCACATGGGATTATAGAGATTCCAGCAATCATTATTGCTTGTGCATTTGGACTGCAATTCGGCGGGAAAGTACTTTCAAGCNNTCCACTAAAAAAGAGGACAGAGGTGTTGACTGGTCTTCGTTCATGCGTCAAACGATTACGGCATCCATTTGGACAGTAATCCTGCTATTTGTTGCAGCCATCATTGAAAGCACAATAACTTTTTCGCTTTTATCATAAAACTTCCGGGAATGGAGCATAACATTAAAACCATTCATCCAAGGATTGCCTAAAGATCTGAGGTATATAATCGTGACGAAACCATAAAGGGAATTTTTAATAATTATGGTTATAAAAAGAGTACTCCGGTTAATCTAGTGTAAGAGGATCTTAAGGTAGCTTTCTCCATGAGATGGACTAACTAATTATGTACAAGGGTTTTGTGGTTTTAGTGAATGTGTTACTTGCAACTTCATGAAGGAGGCCAAGCATATGTTGGGAATGTTATTTAACGAAAAAGAATGCAAGGAACTGGATTATGTTTTGCGGAAAGAACTTGATGAGATGCTGTTAGATTTGAGCGATCAGCGCTTGGACCAAAATATCAGGCATACCATCGCCAATAGATATAAGACTGTATTCCGTATGTATGCTCGTTTTGCTCCTCAGAAAGAGCTTTCCAAGTATGCATGGGGTGGACGTTCTTCTCAGTATAAACACTGAGGATAGGTGGTAAATGCAAGAGTCTTATGTGGATTTAAGATTTTTTAATAAAATAGCTTGACTAAAAAGGAGTGCTCATGATAAATTATATCTCGCGCTCCTTTTGCTTGTGTAAAAGGGAAGCGGAAGGCAAGAAAAATTGAAAAAAACTTTTTCAAAAAAAAGACTTGCCAAACAACGAAACACTGTGATATATTATAAAGGTCG
>DJUJ01000202.1:18609-21790 GCA_002438345.1 Paenibacillus sp. UBA6285 | reverse complement strand
CGTCCTTATAAGGACGCTGAAGGCGTTTATGCTTGTTCTATTGGAATAGTAACTTTTTGCTAATTTAAATGTCTAATTATAGTAAGCCAAATTTCAGAGGGGCGTGGAACTATGATTCAGTCTTTGCAGAAGAGAATGATTAAAGTGATAGCTGTAGCAAGTATTGCATTGCCATTAACAAGCAGCGCTTCAATGTCAGTCATTTTTGCTGAAAAAGCAGTCATAAGCACAAGTAATCCCTACTACAATGAAGTCAAAGCACCCCTTCTTGTACCTGTATGGTCATCACCGCTCGCCATCTTAAAGGAAGATAGAACCACAGGGCAGGACGTTACAGCACTTGCGGAGAATGGGAAGGTCTTTGCCTTGCAGCAGAATGAAAAATTAGTCGCATTGAATGCCACAACTGGTAAAAAAATGTGGGAATTCGGAAGTGCATTAGCCCCTTTGTTCACGTACAGTAATGGATTTATCTACGGACTGACCCAAAGTGGCTCCCTATATGCCGTTAATGAAGCAGGTAAAAAAGCATGGTCCGCTTCCTTATCGCTACCGAAAGCAACAAACATACAGCGCTTAGGATCCACCATTTATGTTACCCAAGAGGAGCAATTAGCAGCAGTTGATGCCGTCAGTGGAAAGATCAAATGGAAGGTTGAGGAGAAGAGCGGTAACTTTACAGGCTTAACTGAACTTATGGAAACTGATGGAGTTGTAATTCGGAGTTATCTGTCTCAGGGAGCTTTAACAACTACCGGACTTGCCGCTTATGACAGTCTGACAGGCAAAAAACTATGGGACCAGACCCGACAATGGTGGCCACTAGCAGTAAAGGATGGCCTTCTCTACTCCATTACCAATACGTTAATGATGGATGATGATACTGTAAATCGTAATGTTAAAGTTTCTGTATTCAACGTAAAGACGGGTGAACCTAAAGGAGAACGTTTATATAAATGGACAGATACCGAGAATAAAGATGGAGCATTCACATTTGGTGGTGTAAATGGGACCGCGTTCTTGGACGGAAATGACTTCTATATTTTTCAGGGCAGAAAGCTTGTGAAATATGATTTCTGGAATTACTCAGCGGAAGGTAAGCCAGTTCAAACCTGGACCTCTATGGCTAAAGAGAAAGATTATCCTCTAAACCAAGTCCATATGCAAAGAATGTTATATTCCAATTATGATACAGGGACGTTATCCGCACTCAAACTTGGAAATGGTCAGGCCGTAGTCCTCAATAATGGCGAGAATCCTGTAGTTCAGACGGATCTTTTCGGAAACGTGGTTTATAGCGGACAATCAGATGGCCTATTTCATGCTTATGACATGTTGACGTTGAAGCCTATTTTCACCGTGAATACCGGCTCCCGTAACTTTGCCCCTTCGCTTAAAACTGGAGGAATGCTGATGATCCGGACAGATAATAAGCTGCTTGCCATAAAACTTCCTTCTTCTATAAAATAAAAAAGCCTGATTTCTCAGGCTTCGGGGCTTCAATAACTTATTCAGCAGGAGCTGTAAAAGTTCGTGCAGCAAATTCAGCATCCAGCATGTAGAAGGCGTTGCTATCTTTATCAATTCGTTTCAGTTTACTAATAATGTTGCTAAAGAGCGCTTCTTCTTCAACTTGCTCGTCAATAAACCATTTCAAGAAATAGATCATTGCATGCTCACGCTCATCCAGCGCTAAGTCAGCCAAATGATAGAACCGTTTCGTGTTTTGTTGTTCATGCGCGAACGCATGTTCAAAAGCATCCAGCATCGAAGAGTACTCGTTCTTCGGCTCTGGTAGTGCTTCAAGGGTAGCCCGATTATCTCGATCATTAAGGAACTTATAGATTTTCATGGCATGGAATCGTTCTTCTTCTGCTTGAATCAAGAAAAAGTTCGCAAAACCATCCAGACTTTCACCGGAACAATAGGCAGCCATAGCTAGATAAACATGAGCGGAATAAAACTCGAAATTCATCTGTTCATTAAGTGCGTTTACTAATCCATCTTTCATCTGACCGTCACCTCATTATTCAATTTTAATATGTAAAGATATAAGTTCATCTTATCACCGTGTACCTAAGTCAGCAAGGATTCATCCTTTTGACATCTAAATAAGCAACGAAGGGACGACTTTTTCTGATGACCATTCTTACTCGTAACATCCTAAAACCTAAATCCACCGGCAGCCTCCTACTAGCTTCAGCTATGTTGTCTATGCTTCTCATAACTAGCTGCTCCAATAGCAGTAATAGCTCCCAATCTGTCGCAACAAACTCGCCGAATACCGAATCCACTCCATTACCCGTCTCCAGTACCACACCTTCTCCCACCTCAGAGAGTGATCCTATCGCTCTTCAGGTTTCCAATATGAGTCTCGAAGAGAAGATCGGACAAATGCTTCTTGTTGGTATTGATGGAACCGTTCTAGATGATCAAGCAAAAAGGATGATTGCTGATGACAAGGTCGGTGGAATCATCCTTTATAAGAATAATATTCAATACTTAAAGGGAATGATCAGCCTTGTCAATTCCATGAAAGAGAGTAACAACGGTAATCCTGCCCCTTTATTCATGAGTATCGATCAGGAGGGTGGAAAAGTCAGTCGGATGCCTAAGGAGTATGCTTCTTTCCCCTCTAATGGAACGGTGGGTACCCGTAATGATGCTAACGCTGCCGAAATGATAGGCAAGCTGCTCGCAAGAGAAGTGATTTCAGCCGGATTTAATATGAACTTTGCTCCCGTCCTTGATATCAATAGCAATCCAGATAATCCTGTGATTGGAGATCGTTCCTTTGGCTACTCCGCTGAACTAGTCAGTACACTAGGAATCTCCGAAATGAAGGGCATTGAGAGCGAAGGTGTTGTGCCCGTTGTTAAACATTTCCCTGGTCACGGTGATACTTCAGTCGATTCCCACCTTGATCTGCCGATTGTGAATAAGACCGCTGAAGAGCTCGCAGATTTAGAATGGCTCCCTTTTCAAGCTGCGATTAAAGAGGGGACAGACGCCGTTATGGTCGCTCATATTTTGTTTCCAAAACTAGATCCTGATAAACCAGCATCTCTATCAAGTAAAATAATTGGTGAACTACTTCGTGGAGAAATGAATTATCAAGGACTCGTAATCACAGATGATCTAACTATGGGTGCTATCATGAAGAATTACGATCTTGCCACAG
>DJUJ01000202.1:9827-18538 GCA_002438345.1 Paenibacillus sp. UBA6285 | reverse complement strand
GAGACTTACGATTGAGAAATAGGATTAGCCTATTTCAATCCTTACTGAAGGACAACAACATCTCCTACTTTCAACCCGGAAACGGCCTCTGTTTTGTCTGCCGTCTCCATGCCCACTTTGATATCTCTTCGTTCATATTCCCCATTGCCTTTATCCAGCATCACGTAGGAGAGATCTCCTTCATGCATTACTGCGATGCTGGATACAACGATGGCATTTTCTTTCCGGACAGTCTCGATTTCTCCACTCAAGCTTAGTCCACCAATCAAGTGCTCGTCAGGCTGTAGTGAGATTACCACTTCAAATTGTGGAACCGAAGTAGCAGTAGCATTCTGACCCGAAGCAGTCTTAGCAAATTTAGATACCTTTGTTACTTCTCCAGATAGCTTTAAATCTTTTAAAGCTGTCATTTTAACACCGACCTTCATCCCCGTCTTAATACGGAAGACATCTTGTTCACCAACAAGAGCTATGAATTCAAGCTTGTTCATATCTACAATTTTTCCGATGTATTGATTGTCTGTCACTGTTTGCGGAATTTCACTCGCGCTATCGAATAGAAAAACCCCAGATGCCGGAGCATGGTAGAGCGCTGTTTTAAGCTTAGCCTTCTTTTCTTTTAATTCACGAGCCTGTATATCAGCATTCACTTGGTTTAGTTCATCCCCCAGCCGCGCTGTTTCTTGAGCTGCGAGTGCTTTTATACGTTCGGATTCTGTTGTTCCAAGGGCTGCATTATCCGCGTCCTGCTGACTAACAAATTCATTTAATTCTGCTTCTAGCTGAGCCTTTCGGGTGGTCGCCTCTTGTGTATCAATCTCATTCTTTAAGGCTTCCTGATCGAGGGTAAACAATAAATCCCCTTTCTTTACTTGCCCACCGTTCTCAACCTTCCACTTGGTTACCTTTGAAGCATACGGTGCATATACAAGCGTTTCATGCTCATATTGTGAATTTCCTTTGACCTGAACGGAGTTCGTGATGGTTTCCTGTGTCACTTCAAAAGTTATCGCTTGTGGCGGTTCAACAGGTTCTAGCTGTGCCTCGGTTTTATACATCTTGCTGTATACAAAATAACCTGCTGCAATAATGATCAATACTAATACAATCCACTTGATTCTCCTCTTCATCACTTCTGCTTCCTTTCAACTTAAAAATAACTAATCCCGTTTTATCGCCGTGAGCGCATTCGTTCTGGACGCGCTGATCGCCGGATAAATTCCCGATAGTACACCTGTCATCACTGCAAATGCGATCCCTATTGGAAGGGTCATCAGAGGAATAGTAATTACTAATGGTTCACCCATCCCCATTCCGGCGGTACCAATGAGCTTATTTATGCCAAATACAATCAAGTACGAAAAGACAATGCCGAGCAAGCCGCCCAGCATCCCGAGCAATGCCGCTTCTGTAATGAACATATTTCGGATCTGCCCCATATTGGCACCTAGCACTTTCATAATGCCGATCTGGCGTCGACGTTGATGGGTGGACATGGTCATCGCAACAATAATCGAGATCGAAGCAATAATAAGAATAAATACACCAATACCTAGCGCTGCTTTCTTGACCATACTGAAGGTAGAAGCCATCGCCTCTTTTTGGTACAAGTTCGTGCTTGTGTTTAGTGTGAGTTTCTGGATAAGCTTCTCCACTTGTACAATGTTGTCCGTACTGTCGACTTTTACAATGGCTGAGTTGAATACATCCTTCTGTCCAGCAGTTCCATTCATTAGTTTCAGTTGTTCAACCAGACGCTCACCAGTCTCTAGCGACACGTAGATCTTCTTGTCGTACATCGCCATATCAGGGTTCCCCCCACTATCCAATATCCCAACAATTTGAATCGGTGAGCTGACTAGAGATCGTCCACTTTGAGAAGTAGGGTCATACGACTGTAACTGAACCTGTTGCTTGTACATATCCGACGGAAGCATGCTTAAACTGTTGTACTGTTCCATTAACTTATTATTGTAAGGATCTGTATTCAGTTGATCAAAAAGACGCTGTCGAGTCTCGGTATCAATCAATCCTACGGTTGCTCCATAGTTCAACACTGCCATACCAACCGAATCAGAAGGACCACCCTGCTTAAATTTATGGTCATATTTCGTTAGCAAACGAAGATCCGTTCCTATAAGCTGTACGTCAGTAATTTTATTATCGATTGTAGTCATTTGTATGTAGCCAAGCTCTTGAAAAGGTGCTGCTGCGGTAACATGCCGCAGGCTTTGAACAATTTCCAGTTTCTGAGCCGTCAGCCTGCCGGGGTCGAGCTTTGCATCAGCAGGAGGAGCTCCACTTCCTTCGCCTCCCTTTTGTGAAGGGATGCCGCTGTTCGGAGTCACTGTAATTTCATCCATTTTGAAATTTCGGTTAATTTCCCGCTCCGTATAGCTTTGCGCGGAATCTCCTATACTTAAAGCAACAATAATAGCAGCACAGCCAATCGATATACCAGCCATACAAAGACCTGTGACAACTTTCCGTCGTTTGACTTGCTCCCAAGCCAAACGTGAAATATCACTAATCCTCAATGAGTTTACCCCCTTCGAGTTCTGTATTCGAAGAAGTTTGTTTCTCTGTAATCATATATCCATCCTGAAGCGTGAATATCCGTTGCATTTGTTCCGCAACTTTGAGCTCATGTGTTACAACTATGAAGGTTGTCTTCATCTTCTTGTTCAGGTTAAGTAGGATATTGATAATTTCCTCTTCTGTCTTCGAGTCCAGGTTTCCAGTCGGTTCATCTGCGAAAATAACGGACGGCTCCGTAATCAAGGAACGCGCAATACTGACCCGCTGCTGCTGTCCACCAGACAGCTGAGAAGGGAACAGGTCGGCTTTATCCGGGATGCCGACCCCTTCCAGCAAGGCTAGAGCTTTTTGCTTGCGTATTGATGGTGAAACGGATTGAAAGACTAGCGGCAACTCTACATTTTCACGGACGGTCAAGCTAGTAATCAGTTCATAAGCTTGAAAGATAAACCCGATATGCTTCCTACGAAATTCGGATAGCTTGTTCTCGCTCATCTTCACGATATCTTGGTCAGCAATGTAGATGTGACCTTCCGTAGGCTTCATCAGACCTGCCATCAGGTTTAGCATGGTTGACTTACCGGAACCCGAGCTCCCTAGTAAAGCAACCATCTCCCCCTCTTTCACAGAAAAGTCTATTTGATGAAGGACTGCCGTCGTTTCATTACCATTCTTAAAAGAATGTGTTACATTTTCCACTCGCAACATTGGAGCTGCTCCTTCGCGTACTTTAATAGATATGAAATACTACTTCTCAGTTACAGCAGGTCTATCGATCTTTATGTTATAAGCTTGACTGGCCAGTTCGATCCGTTCTCCTTGGAACTCATCATACAGCGTGATCCGGTAGGTGCCACCTGACAAGTTCTTATACATATTATTGGTAAAGGTTGCATTATACGAGTTGTTATTCCCTTCAAGAAGCTCGGTACCGATGTTCAAGCTTCGTTCCTGTGATAGGCCGTATGGATCCGTCATTTTGAGCACCAGTTTGTGTGTGAAGGTTCCCATGTCATAGGTACTGTCACGAAGTAGGTTGTAATTCATAACGATATCTATAGTGTTACTACCAAGCAGTGATCGCCCTTCCGAGNNTCCGAACTTAGAACAGACATCGTGTACGGATATAGCGCAACCTTCGTCAAGTTCTTCTCCGGTGGAGTAGAAACTGGATTTAAAGACAATGAAGCAATGTTAATGAATCCCGTTGGTTCCTGACCAGGTTCAGTCAGCTTATTCCCAGTAATTCCTGGCCCTAGATACATGCTTACGTCCGATGGAATTACGGACTTAGGCAACTTTGCCCAGTATGTGATTAATTGCTTGCCACCCGGCGTAGCTGAAGTATCTGGCTGATTTGCTGTGGCTTCAAATAGCTGGCCATCTCCCGTTTTAAAGTAAGCCTGAAGGCGGGCCATTTTGCTTTGTCTTTTTTCTTCACTGCTAAGCAGTAGCTCTGTATATACGAGGTTAGAGTTGAGACCTTCATAAATGATCGTTTTGTTCTCTTGTACCTTAGCGTTCTTGCCTTTACCGGTGATTGCATAACTTCCCCCACGTTCAATAGTGGATACAGCATTCATCGTACTGTTTGTGCTAAGCGACAAGAACGAGCTCTTCTCTTCTTTTACCGTTGAGAAGAGGTTCACTTTTAATTTATCGAACTCTTGCGTGTAAGGAATTTTGGCAAATACGTAGATCTCAGCATTTTTTCCTGGTGCAATTGTCGATGTTTCCTTGTCCATAAAGAGTTCTGTAGAAGAAGACACATCGTCATTGTCTACCTGGACAGATCCTTTTAATTCTGGAAGCGTTAATGCTACTGATTGTGAATTCTTTATATTTATTCTAGCAACAACGATATCATCATCTTTCCAAGGAAAGCGCTGTAATGACAGCAAGTTATAAGTGAAAGAGCCATATTCATTCGATGCGCTATACTCCACGCCTTTTTGAATCTCAGGCCGTAGTGTATAGGAAATTGTATAGTAGGCAACTGGTACTGTCAGCTTGGCTGTATTGCCCGTACTTCCATTAGACCCTTCAGCTCCCTTGCCCTCTCCTGTACTACCCGTATCTGTGTTATCCGGAGCCGAAACAGCCTCTATCATTTGCAATTGCAGTGAATTCTGCTCAACCTCAAGCGGAACCTGTGCGGTAAGTGGAATGATTTTTTCCTCTAAAGGCTTTATGGTTAATCCGCTCAATCCCTTCGCATTGATCGGAAAGGTTGTCCCTGTTGAAGATTTAACAGCAAGCTCATAAGTCGGCAACGTAACGGCTGCCTTCCCTACATTTTTCACTCTTAGCTGGAAGGTCCAAATTCCTTTATTATTCTCAGCGTATACGTTTGCGTTGTTTAACTGAGTTTCTATCGGATTATTATTAATGATGATTTTCTTGGTCACACCTTTGCCCACCACCAAATTAGGTGTTGTAGCTGCCGGCAACTTGTACGAGGATTTAGCGATCTCAAGCTTCAGTGCTTCATCCTTTTGCGTAAATTGCAGCTTCATATTATCTGTTTTCATATAAGCAGGAATCTCGGCAAGATAATAGATTGTCTTCTTCTCCTGCGGCTGGATCTTGTAACTAAGCTGAGAACGATCAAGCGCTAATTCATACGAGCTTCCGCCTGCAGAGAGCAAATAAGCCGCATAACCCGGATCATTGAGTACCTTACTGCCTTTATTGGTCAGGCTTATGCCCACTTTGGCATAGACCTTTCCATTAAATTTATAAAGCTCCAAGGACTCACTTTTGGCGATGACAGGAATGTCATTCATTGTGGTGCTAACATTTTTTCCATTTACAGCGGTTGGGGAATAATTAGCTGGCACAGTAAAACTTCCTGCGTGCTTTAAATAACCTTTAGTTTTGGAATCCCACACATACATAGGAATCTTGATCCCTTTTAACGAATTAGTCTTGCCTATGTTGACATAATATGTAACACGCAAGCTTTCTTTAGCACCAATCTTCTTCTTAAGCGCGTCAGCACTCAGCGGGTTACCTGGAATAACAGCCCCCCCTGGAGTCATCACTCTCGAAAAATAGTACATTAGGTTTGCGTTTTTACTGCTACCATTCGAATAATTCAGAGTATAGGTTAAAATATTCCCACCAGATTGTGACCAAATATTGACATCTTCAAGTGTAGCTTTGATATTTGCTCCTAAAGTAATGGAACCCAGATTGCTAGTGGCTGTTACTGTCGCGGTAGCTACAGCTGGATTTGTACGAACAGAATTAGCGGATGCCGCTGAAGCGGTATGCCCAGTCAGTTGACTTATGACAAAGGTGCTTAATAGTAAAACAACATATGTACTGCTATGCTTTCTCATTTACATCCCTCCACGAGTATTATGCTAGAATTATTATAGTGGCAAGTACAAATCCAATTGTATCCATGTTGTAACACTTTTGGACCGTTTGTAACCTATTTGTTCCTATTTGAATGAATTTGAAGAATATTCTATTCTATAATTTCAATTGATTCTTCAATGTAGCCACATCAGTAGCAGAAGGATTTTCTTCTCCATATCTAGCTTTTTCATATAATTCAATTAAGGAATTCGACGTGTTAACAGCACTTTCATCTCCCTTAGGTTTATGCTTGTTAAGAGATGTCCATTTTAAAATATCGTTTTCTGTTTCCTTCGGTGTAAGGTAACTCTTAACTTCATAACCATTATCGCGCTTCATATGGAGCCAACGCCGATACAACCAGCGAACACGTTCCCGTTCACTATTCATCTGCTCCCAGCGGTCTTTCCGAAGTCTTGGAGTAAGGCGGGCGCTCCAGAAATCCTTCAGACCTTGAACCGTTTGTTCCCAAGTAAATACGCTTTTTTCCTCATCAAGATAAGAGGCATTATCCTTGGGAGTATGTTCCCTACGTAGNNCCATTTCCCTCCGGCATTTCTGTACAACCATCTAAGTGCATAATAGGCTGCAACTCCCAATACTACAGCTCCAAAAATATAAAGGGCGACATCTAAAATAGCAGCTAGTAGGCCTGGCTTTTGATCTCCTACAAGCGGTAGCTCCGGACTCATTGGACGCTGTTCTACTGGCGGAGGCAGCGGCTCACTTGAGCCTGAGAATAGTTTGCTAATAAAGCCGAAGAACGAACGTAATATATTCCATACAAGTGTTCCTAAAGCTTTCCCTACTCCTGCCGCCAACACGGCCGCAACAATTCCTATGACAATGACATAAATACGGTTATTCCTTTGTATTGCTTTTGGCAAAGCTTTGCCCTCTTGAGAAAGTGTACTGTAGTGTAGATAGCTGCTATTAGAAATAAGTAGTGTGAGCAATAGACATAGACTGCCGCACCAGGTCAGTAGCATAACACTTGCCTCCAAATCTGGAATTCTATGAAAGACAATGGTGGCAACAAAATAGATCACTATACCTATCCAAGACATCTTATTCATATGATCTCGAGAGTCACTAGTCATTCCGAGATAAGCGCAAATAAACCCTACAACACCTAAAGGTAGACTTTCGATAGACAAACTTCCTGATGACACAATACCAAGCGCTGCCCCAAGGATTAGAGCTGCCAGCAACTGCTTCCATCTGACACTACAACGTTTCCGTAGCAGAATGCCCACTAATGATAATAGTGGCATTGCAGTCATCCACATAGGTTCAACTTGCTTGGGTAGTACATAAACCAGAAACAGAATCCATATTGGTAAAAATAATAGTAGTTCTATGATTGAGAATATCCAGAGTTTGATCGTATTCCATACGTAAACAGATGACGTAGGTTTCATGCGCGCTCGCTCCCTTGTTCCGGAATATCCAGCCATTCCACACCATTGCCTAGCAGCAATAGAAGGTCAGCAGCCTCTTGTAATTCTGCTCCTCTATGACAGCTAATGATCAGAAAGTCTGTATCACTTATTCCGCTCTCGGCTTGCAGTTCCAGCAATCGGCTCATAGGAAGAGTCCTGTCTAGCTTCAGCTTTGCTAACAGCTCTAGCAAGTCTTCCAGCTCTGCCATAGGTTCTGCTTCAATAGGATCTCTTTCGCCCCCGTTATCCAATCTACCGTTACAGATAAACCCTGTCTCAATTCCATGATGCATAGCATATTCAGCGATAGTTGCTGCATATCTTATGCCTTGCTCGATACGTTCTACATCGGTTACCGCTCTCCACATGGAATCACTGTCCTCTACATTCAAGCAAATGACAAGCCGTGAATCCGCGGTGTAGTCTTTCTTATGCACCTGCATAGAACCAGTACGCGCTGTAGCCTTCCAGTTTACAAGTCCCATAGAATCTCCTGAGCTATAATCGCGAATACCTGCAGTCAGGAAAGGGTCTTCTACGATCCATCTTTTCACTGGAAGTTCACCTAGCCAGCTATGTATCGGTAGTGGAAGATCATCTAAGTTCAGCAGATTGGGATAGACCAGTAACTCTAATTCGAGTGGATACGTTTTGTTTTTTCGGATCAAACCAAAGGGATCTCCGGTTGTCATTGTGACCGACTCCAAGCGGTACAACCCACGTCGCTCGCAGGTTACTTGATGACGTCGTTTAATATGACGGTAAGATTTCAGATAGAATAAACTGATATGATTCTGATAGATTTCACCAGTGCTGATGCCGAGATTATCCTGACTTCCAAATTCCAAACCTCTGGCAATACTAGATTCCAACCGAAGCCAAGGTAATGGCAAAAGTTTAGCATTAACGATTTCCTCGATCATCTCGAGGCTATCCCCTTCATAAGCAATCTTATTCGAAAAATATCGGGAATAGCTAAGTGCTTTAAGACCATTCCGATTATAGATAACGGCAAGAAGGAACAGTAGAGCTACTGTAATAAAAATGAACCAAGGCAAAGCCATAGCTCATTCCACCTTTCCGCCTCTTAAGGACGTAACGAGTTCTGTGGGCACCTCTACCTCACGAAGCACTTGTAACACAATATCCGCGGCCTGTCCCTCTTTTGAACCCAATCCACGATGAAGAAGCAGACGATGTGCAAGCACTGGAACGGCTACGGCTTTAATATCATCTGGTGTTACGTAAGATCTACCTTGAATAAGAGCATAACCTTGAGATGATCTAAGCAATGCTCCACTTGCACGAGGACTCGCGCCTAGTTTTACTGCTGTAGATTTGCGAGATGCTTCCGTAATTCGAACG
>DJUJ01000202.1:9448-9727 GCA_002438345.1 Paenibacillus sp. UBA6285 | reverse complement strand
AAATGAAGGGTAACCCGTAGTAATCCGCATCAGAAATCTATCTAATTGTGCTTCGGGTAGCGGAAAAGTACCTTGGTTATCTATTGGATTCTGAGTAGCAATAACAAGAAACGGGGCTTCTAAGCCATGAGTCACACCATCGATGGTGATTTGCCGTTCTTCCATACATTCCAGCAGACTGGATTGTGTTCTCGGTGTTGCACGATTAATCTCATCAGCCAGCAAAATATTCGCAAATACTGGACCTGGTCTAAACTGAAATTCTCCTGTCTTTTGATT
>DJUJ01000202.1:2028-9440 GCA_002438345.1 Paenibacillus sp. UBA6285 | reverse complement strand
CTTAAATGAACAATCTAGTGACCTAGCAAGAACTTTTGCTAGCAATGTTTTACCCGTACCTGGTACATCTTCCAGCAGGACATGTCCATTCGCAAGTAAGGCTGTCAGCAGCAGGTCTACTCCATCCTCTTTTCCTACAATGACTTTGGCCAGATTAGCTCTAATAGATTTGATGAGTTCAGTTACTTCCTGAAGATTCATGTAAATACACCATCCGATCTGAGAAAATTATGTAATAAGTGCTTTAATCATAACAGAAAGCGTATCCAATATATAATTCACAAGAAGAGGCCCTGCCCATTAAAAAGACAAACCCTGGATTCCCCTTTTTTTTCATTCTGCAGCCCTCTTTAAGTTTAAGTATTCCTTTCATCTTATCTTTCTGAAACAGCATTGCCCCTTGAATTCCTGCCCAATACTCCGGTTTCCCATTTTTCGAAGTTTCTTCTTTTTTATCAAATGAAAGATTATTTATAGCAAATCCAACACCTGATGCCTCTGCGAACAAGCAATCCTTAATCGTAGTTGAAAACAAATATCTCTCTGATCTAAAGTTCTTTAGTACATCTGAAGGCAAGGGTGAGTTAATCGTCATTTCAACGGTACCTGCTACTTTGCCTTCACCGATTAACACTCCGGTTTGATTCCTATCGGTATAGATGTTGCTGTGCGAATCTGGCTTAGTTTGCCAATTGTTTACGAGGTTTATACTATCTACTCCATATAGTTGTAGACAAAGAAAGAACCGGTGCAAATGACCGGTTCTTCACTGTTTTTTAGTTTGAATCTTTTAACCAAAACATCAGCTTTGGATTAAAGGTTTTAAGATTTTCAATGATGCTTGCAATTGTTCTGAGCATTGTTCATACATTTTTTTAGCTTTTTCGTTCTCTGTCGATAAACTAAACATCTCCAGATCGGCTTCACATTTTTTCAGCAAAGCATATAATTGTGGCTTATCTTGCGGCTGTGGGACTTTAAAGTTGTCGGCATACAAATCGACCGTCAGTTCACCGTAAGAATCAACTTGACCGAGGAAAACATTCTCGACGGTTAGCCCCATTTTCTCAAGAGCCCCATCAAGCCAGCTACGTGTCAGATTTAAGGTATCCAACGGTTTATCTAATACTTTACCATCCATAATTACGGCTTGAGACTCTTTCTCTGGAGCAACCTTAATACCAAGATGTTTTGGTGTCAGGGGTTGATTTTCTCTCTTGAGAAGAACATTAATCGCTCCATCTGACTCCATAATCGCAAATTCCACTTCAGATATATTGAATACATCTTTTTTACGAAGCTCTTCCAGTAATTCATCTGTTGTTAAACGTTCCTTTTTCATATGATCTTCCATTATTTTACCGTCTTTAATAAGTACAGTGGACTTAAAATCAATGAAGTCTCTTGCTTTCTTACTCTTCATCTGAAGATATTCGATCCCTAAAGAACAAGCGACCCATACAATCAGTGCAATGATCCCCAGATGCCAATGCTTATCCGTATCCAAAGAAATATAGGCGGCTATGCTGCCGACGGTTATCCCCGTAATATACTCGAAGAACGAAAGCTGCGATACTTGTCTCTTCCCCAGTAATTTAGTTAATAAGAAAAGCACAACCACAGCAAAGAGCGTTCGTACTACAACCTCCAACCACTCCGGCATCATAATTTTCCTCCTTTTTGAATCAACCCTTGTTTATTAACACTCATTATTTGTCAAAAAAGGTCCATTCAATCCTGAATTAGACTACTTATTTATGGAAATCGGTTAACGTGTAAAGCTTGTATTTTTTTCCTGCATAACTAAAGTGACGGTTGAGGACAATAGGAAACGTCATGTTAGAAATTTAAAACAGAGGAGAGAACCTAATGACAGTAGCCTCACAAGTAAAAACATGTTTATCTTCTTTAAAAGGCGCTCAAGCGAGCTTGGAGCAATTTGCACTTGAAACACAAAACGAAAGTGCAAAAACTCTGTTTACAAATGCAGCCGAGCAAACGCAACAAATCGTAACCCAAGTTGAAAATCGGGTAACCGAATTAGAGTCTGAAGAACCTCAATACAAAGGCTTCTAACATTCACTTGAACAGTCGAAGGGGACTTGAAGCTAGAAATAACTAGCTTTANNCCCCCTTTTCTACAACATAACTCCAATACCGCTTACTTTCTTTTTTTGGCAGGAATCAGGATTTGAACCGATGTGCCAATTCCTACACGACTAAAAATAGTTACGCCATACTCAGGTCCATATTGCAGTTTAATCCGTTGATCCACATTACGGACGCCATAACCTGTGTTCGTATGACCTTTCGAATCGAAGATTTGATCAATACGCTCTTGTCTGATGCCTATACCANNTCGTCAATGATACGGAACAGAATATTATCGTCTTCCTTACGGCCAACAATCCGCAAATGAATATGATCACCACACCAAGCATGCTTCAACACATTCTCTATAAATGGTTGTAGAATCAGTTTAATGGTCTCATAAGGCCAGATCTCTGTATCGAAATCAAACATAACCTCCAAACGGTCACCGTATTTAATTTTCTGAATTTCCAAATATGCATTTGCCTGCTCAATTTCAGTTGGAACCGGAATCATCGTACGACCTTCATTAAGCGTTAGGCGATAAAACTTCGCTAATTCCAGTACCATCTTCTGCAGTTTCTCATTTTGACCAAACTTGGCTAATTGAATAATAGAGGACAAAGTATTGTACAGGAAATGTGGATTGATTTGCGACTGTAGAATTTCAAGCTCCGCTTCCTTCTTCTGGAGCTGCGTCAGATATACCTCTTTAATCAACATATCAATATTCTCACCCATATCATTCAGCGCGGTTGCTATCTGAGAGAACTCATCCTTGCCTCGATATTTTATACGCTTGTGAAGATCACCTTCCCGATAGGCATTAAGCACATATACGAATTTATTAATCCGAATCGAAAAATATCGAGATATAAATATGCCGACGAAGCTAAAGACCACACAACATATGAGACACATTAAAATAATAAACAGACGTACCTTCATTGCATCCTTTTCAAGGATTGTAGTAGGAACAAGCGCAATTAATTGCCAAGCTTGGTTAGCAACCATAACTGTTTCTCTAATCGTCAAGTAATCCTTATTAAGTTCGGTTTCATCGGTGTAGTTCTTTGGTAGTTCT
Source organism: Paenibacillus sp. UBA6285 (assembly GCA_002438345.1). Taxonomy (GTDB): domain Bacteria; phylum Bacillota; class Bacilli; order Paenibacillales; family Paenibacillaceae; genus Paenibacillus_AQ. The sequence goes on along the minus strand of DJUJ01000202.1, from coordinate 6,265 downwards.
CCCGATTGATACATCGTTTTTCCAAACTCGTTCTTTATAATTAGATTACTTCCTTTACCTATCTTCGTATAATTGACACTGTCGAACAGATCTGGAATTCCTACATTAATCCGCAGGAACCCTATCTCCTTTGGCTCAAGAGGTTCATATGTATCAATTAATCTACGGAGCAACGAGATGCGATTATTCTCTACATCGCTCTCAATCTGCCACCATTTCATAGTTTCAGCATATTTTTCAGTTGGAAAATCATAATACCAAGATTTCCCTTTAATTCGTTTCATGTGGTAAAGATGATAAAAGCTACTATTATCGAGATAACCCTCAAGTGAATTCGAGTAGATCTCAGGGATCGATTCATTCATTAAGAATAGCGACATCCCAACCTTTAAGCCTGTAGATTGGATAGCTACGTCCAGCTTCGGAAGTACCTTTTTAGACATCCGATCGTAATTTTCCCAGCCTTCCTCATAACTTCGTAGATTCCGATAGAAATCAAAATCACTATATAATTGCGTTGATATTCGAGTAACTTCGTCCATTTTATAATCAATATTGTCACGAATCTGCAGTAACGTTCCTTTAATGTTCGTATTAATATGCTCGCGTAATGAATCATTGTACATGGAGTGAGAGACGAACCCGATCAGGGATATAGGGATAATTATAAAAAACATATACGTCAGCATTAATTTATACCCAATCGGCACATACTTATGTCTTCTTGGCTGTTTCATGGAACATCATCCCCCATCACTTGTCGCGCTTACGGTATTCCATTGGTGTCATACCATATGCCTCTTTGAACTGTCTGCTGAAGTATGGGAGATAACGGTAGCCCACCTTGTTCGCGATTTCATAGATTTTACATGTCGGATCTTTCAAAAGCTTGCCCGCTTGTTCCATTCGAAGCTGATTGAGTACTTCACTGAACGTTTTCCCAGTTTCCTCTTTGAATAAATATCCCAAATAGTTAGGAGAGAAAGAGAATTGCTGCGCAATATCTTTAAGCGTAAAGTTATCACTCATCCTGTCCTTCATCATTTGGATGATTTCTCTAATCAATTTATGGTTCACAGAATCTGATTTGCTACGCAGGTACTCGGAGATCTCAAACGTTTTGAGTACGAGCCAAGAGCGAATATCACTAATCGTATCGAATTGGTGTAAGACATCTAAACTATGTATCTCCATACCTAAAATTTCAAATAAATCCTCACTAACATCCTTCAACTGCTGATCCAGCTTCCAAATGATATACATTGCCAGATTATGAATAGTGAATTTGGATCTTAAACTACTAACAGAGCGGAACAGCTCGTCGATCTCATCATAAATAAGAACTAACTCATATTCTTTCATCGCTTTAAACAACGTATCCATACGGGTATCTAGCATACGAGCATCGATCATTCCAGGTTCACTGCTAACGGTTTCATACATAATAAGATTGCCTTTGCCAATAAACATCTTTCCGTCCACAGCTTCCATGGCTTGTCGATAGGAGATGTGGACCTGTTCCATAGCAAACGTTGGTTTACCAACACCCACGGTCATTGTGACTGGAAACTTCGCGCGAATCAAGGCATAAATATCCTCAGTGAACTTTTCCATTTCTGGTTCGTTTATCAACAACGCGATCCGATAGGACGATACCTTGTAACAATGTGGCATACCGTGCTTCTGACCTATTCTATTCACTTCATAAAGGAAGTCCTTGGCCATTTGATGTTTAGATAGATTATCCTTTCCTTGAAGCCAGTTGAAATAGTCAAGCTCCAAGACGGCTACACGAACAGGCCAATTCAGCTGATCCAGACCGTATGACTTCACAAGTGACAACATTCCAGCCTGGTTACCCTCTTCCCCTTCCCATTCCCCTTCAAACAAGCGTATCAACAAATCATTTTTGGCCATAGGAATCATATGCTGATAGGCTTCTTCGACATCACGACGTTTACGTTCATCGTCTAAATCCTGTCTTACTTTCTGAAGTGCAGCAATGAGTTCATTGTCATCCATTGGCTTAAGGACGTAACTATATGCCTTTAGCGACAGCGCTTGCTTAACATAGCTGAAATCCTGGTAACCGCTTACAAATATCACGCGTATATCCTTTTTTTTCTCTATGGCAATTCGAGCCAGCTCTAGACCCGACATATTCGGCATATTCACATCACTAACGATAATATCAATAACATGCTGATCTAAAATATCGCACGCGGTAAACGCGTTATTCGCTGTCTTCACAACTTCCATACCAAGCTCATTCCAAGGAATAAATTGTCTCATACCTTCCAGATCAAGCATCTCATCGTCTACTAATAATACGTTGTACATCAACACTGTCCCCCTTTGAAATGCATTAAACCCATCCCTCTAAATTCTGCCATTACTCTTTTCCAGTATACCATTCATTTGTTAAACAGCTTTTTAAAAATGAGTCCTAGAATAGAACGTAAAAACGAAGGCTTGCTAGTAAGTAGCTAACCTTCGTATTACTGATTACTATTTTCCTAAAGCCTTCTTGTTTTCTGTCCATACTTTTGTTACATAATCAAGGAATTTCTCATAGCCAACCTTCATGGAATCATCATGTGCTTTGTCAATAATGGCTAATGCTTCTTCATCAGTTTTTGCGTACATTGATTTTGCTCTAGCTGTCAGCCAGATATCTCTAACGCTTTGTCTGATAATACCTTCTTCACTGTCTGGAGCCGGATCCCAATTTAGGAACTCCGTAAAGTCACCTTGGGAAGCCCATGTTACTTCCATCTGCCAACGGTTGCTAAAGTCAATCTTGTCAGCGGGAAGAGTTTCCAGAAATTTTTTCTTCGTATTATCCAAGAAAACCGTGTTACCAACCCATACCAAATCACCAGCTTTGCCGCTAATTTCGGATAAATCTTCTGGTTCATTCAAATATTTTTCTTTATTAAATTTAGGGGTAACGCCATCTGCTTCAAAACCATCCCAATAAGTATCTGGTCCTGGAGGTCCCCAGTTAAGTACCATATTCCCTTCTGGACCTGTCATCCAGTCAAGCATAGCGAACACAGCCTCAGGATTTTTAGCGTTTTTAGTGATTGTAGCAACGTTCCAACCAAGCTGATTGTACGTTCCTGGAGTAATCTTACTTTGATCCAAGCCCGGTTTGTAAATTGGTTTAATGAACATATAACCATCTTCTGGATTGTTCTTCTTCATCTCTTCATCAGCGGTAGCGAGCAACTTCATCGGATCGAATGTCGCAATCACAGCAAATTTGCCATTCATCGCTTTCTCTCTAATTTGATCTTCCGTTTGGGTATTCGCATCCTGCGTCATTAGCTTCTCACGCATTAATTTGGCACCAAATACAACGGACTCACGGAACCCTTCATCTTTGTAAATCGAAGCCATTTTGTCGCCATCAGGAACTGCGTATATTCTAGTATACGAAAGGTTATTCTCTTTAAAAGAGGAGAACAACTGATCAATACCATTACCATCTTTCGCTAAGCCAGTCTCGAACGGAATAACGTCAGGGAACTTCGCTTTAACAGCATTTAGGTAAGCATACAAATCATCCGTAGTCTCTAGCTTAGGAGAACCTAGTTCTTTGTAAATCTTTTTATTGATCGCATAACCGGCATTTCCGTTAGGTTGTGTTGTATAATAATTCGGGAGCTGATAGATTTTTCCATCAGGGGAACGAAGCAATTCCAAATGCCCAGCTGTTAAGTACTTTTTAAAGTTTGGATATTTATCAATATATTCATCCAAAGGAACTAGCATATCCGCTTGACGAAGACGCTCTACGTCAGCACCTTTCTCGGTCCACACAATATCCGGTAGCTCGTTACCAACGATCATCGTTTGCAGCTTTTGAGCGTTATTACCACCCGAGCTAATTCCAGTGACATTGATTTTCAAATTATCTAATATCCATTTGGAAGCAGCATCTTTGCCCCATTTTGGCATTTGATACCAACCGTAATTTCCGTAGAAAGATACTTCAAGCGGTTCTTTCCCTAACTCATACAAGTCTGACACTGGAGCTTCAGTTGCTGTGTTGACCGCTGTTCCTCCATCTTTCTCTGGTTCAGCAGTTGTAGCTGGAGCGCTTGAATTGTTACCACCACATCCCGCCACCAAAGTCGTCAATAGCAAGGTAGACATCACACTGAGAAGCATCTTTTTCTTAGTCTTCAATGTATTTTCCCCTTTCAAATTTGTAATCTATGTTCAAAGCAAT
>DJUJ01000202.1:0-2009 GCA_002438345.1 Paenibacillus sp. UBA6285 | reverse complement strand
TTTCAATGATCCGACTAAGACCCCTTTAACAAAGAATCTCTGTAAGAATGGATACACACATACAATCGGAATGGTTGCAACCATGATCGTAGCCATCGTCAGGGACTTCGACGTTATTTTCTTAGCCGCGTTAATATGTGCAATGGAACTTGCATCTACATTAGACAGTTGCTCTGAAGCAATATTAGAGAACAGAATCTGCCTCAAGATGGTCTGAATCGGCATTAACTCTTCTTTCGTAATGTAGATACTCGCTACGAACCACTCATTCCAGTGATTTACTGCTGTGAACAAAGATAACGTTGCGATAACAGGACCGGACAGCGGAAGTACGATGCGGAGAAAAGTCCCCCAGTAACCGCAGCCATCAATCTTCGCTGACTCTTCCAAGCCTTGCGGAAGACCTTGAAAGAAGGTGCGAAATATGATCATATTCCATACGCTAACAAGAGCGGGAATAATAAACACCCAAAATGAGTTGAAGAGCCCTAAACTTCTGATAAGCATGTATGACGGAATGAGTCCCCCTCCGAAATACATTGTAATGATACACATAATCATGTAGTATTTGCGACCCATCAGTTCACGCTTCGACATTCCATAAGCAAATATCGAAGTGGCCAATATCGCTGTTACTGTACCAATTACCGTTCGCAATGTAGCAATGACGAATCCACCCATTAAACGAGAATCTTCAAATACGATCTTATAATTCTCAAGCGTGAACTCACGGACCCAGAAAGTAATTCCGCCTTTGGAAGTATCCATCCCCTCATTAAAAGAAATCACAAGTGAATTCCAAAATGGATAAAATGCGGAGAATGCCAGTAAGGTCAAGAATACATATATGAATCCAATAAAGAATCGGTCTCCTATGTTAGTACGTTTCATAATTCAGTCCCCCTATATTGAGTAATTCATTACCACAAGCTGTTTCCTGCTTTTCTGGCAATGAAATTTGCAAAGGTAAGTAATGTCACACTGATAACGGCCTTGAACAATCCGATAGCAGTCGCATAGGAGTACCTGAAGTTATCTATACCGACACGTACAACATATACATCAACTGAATCTGATACTTCTCGTAGAGCCGGGTTGGAAGCAAGGATCAAAATATCTTCAAATCCTGCATTCACTAGATTACCAATTGCCAGAATCATAAAGATGATTACAACTGGCATTATTGAAGGCAACGTAATCAAATATATCTGTTTAAAGCGACTTGCACCATCCATCGAAGCAGCTTCGTATAAGTGCGGGTCAATACCNNAGTAGACGATCGATGCAAATCCAATTTCCTTCCATACATTGGTTGTAACTAAAATGCCCCAGAAATATTCTGTCATGGAAAGGAAGTTAATCGGTTCATCAATAAATTTCAATTTCTCAAGCAGCATATTTATACTGCCGTTATCTACGGATAGCATCGAAGTAACCATTGAGCCGATAACTACCCAAGATAAGAAGTGAGGCAAGTATGTAACGGTCTGAATAACCCTTTTAAAGAACATCTTACGAATTTCGTTCAGCATTAAAGCTAAAATAATGGGTGCAGGAAATCCAAAACAAAACTTCAGTAAGCTGATTATGATTGTATTTTTCATAACCACTTCAAATTCAGGAGCATTAAAGAAGTAAATAAAGTGCTTTAATCCAACCCAATCACTGCTAATAAAGCTATTACCTAACTTGTAATCTTGAAAAGCGATAAGAATACCGTACATGGGGATATAGGCAAAAATAAAAACTAAAACGAGTGCTGGCAATACCATAAGCTGTAGATCTATTTGCTTAAAAAAGCGTCTTATCCCACTAGTTCGTTGCTTGTCGAGATTCGGTCTTGATGTCTTGTCTGGTGCGACGCTTGCGTTCGCCATATGTAAGTCCTCCTAAACCTAGATTCTTATAAATAAAGCATCTTTCATGGCTTTCTCTCTTTTTGCAGCCTTGGTTCTCCTCTACTCTCCCTCCGTTGATTTGCAACCTTATGAATTAATCTTAATATCTAA
>DJUJ01000207.1 GCA_002438345.1 Paenibacillus sp. UBA6285 | reverse complement strand
AGAGGGTGATCCGATAGCCATTCAATGGCTATCGGATCACCCTCTTTATTTTGGCGCGGAGAAATGTTGTACGGCCACTGTATGTATCCTTGTTAGCCGAAAGAAGTGAGAACACTCTCCGTAACGATGTCCCTCAGCTCCGCTTTATGTGCTGCATACTGCTCGGCTGAAATGCTTCCGGAAGCTAGTCGTGAATCTAGTTGTTCCGTTAGCTGGGCTACCTGTAGATCGATCACATCTTCAATATCTGTGTTTTGTTCTGATGCAATATCTTGAAGTGACTTGCCGTCATATAAGGCATCGTATAGATCTTCATCTGTGGGTTGGTTAAGTGCTTTCAATAATAATTCGTCTTTATCGGCAGTCTTTACAGTGGACCATTGGGTAGTCGAACTTGCGTTAGCAGTAAGGCTACTCCAAGCATTTCCAAAAGACATTACCATAACTACGGTGCCTACTATAATTACTCTTTTTATATCCATTAGAGTCCTCTTTTCTTATTTTACAAATAACGTTTTTATGGGTTCTGATTAAGGTGTCTGTGTTGGTTGTGATTTAACTTAGTTCTATTGTAACCCGGAAAGCTGAGCCCAAGCTTAAACAATATTTAAGATAACCTAAAGATTTAACATTGAATTGATATAGCGATAATATAGCCCTTGTATACTTTCCAGATGATCTAAGTTGCATATTTATGCAAATAGGTCACAATCAAACTTATGGGGAGTGTTCGGAGTTTTGAGAATAACAGCAAAGACTAAACGTTTTCTATCCAGCTTGATTGCTAGCAGTTTGATGCTGGGACTAATGGTTCCGGTGGGATTTGCTGAAGAACAGCAGCTGGAAATGGAGCAGACATCATCTGAATTAGGATTACATGTTGATGAACAGGATCAGCTTGTCACGCTTATGAGTCAAACAAACGTAACGACAGATGTGTATGCAGTACCTACCCATGCAGGATCTTTACTTATTACAGAGGTTGTCCCAGATACTAAAAATGTAAAAGGCACGGATGGGACCTCTGTGGATGGTTACGAATTTGTTGAGGTCTATAATAATACGGACGAGCCAGTAAACTTCAATGATTATTATTTTTACTATTATGACAGAGATAAATGGACAACTAACGGCGATGCTGTAATACCGGCGCATGGAAATATCGTCCTCTGGATTATGAACGGCAATAATCTGAATGTTCCTACTGAGGATTTTATCAAAAATTTCGTTCCTTCTGCTTCTCTGCAAGAAGGTGTGAATTTGTTCCGTATCAACGGCGGGGGCGGTATGGCTAATACTTCGTCGCGTACTTTACAAATTAAAAGTAAAGCAGGAGATGCTCTAATTGTCACTGCTTCTTACGGAAAAGAACATGTTAAGGAGAATAACGGGATTGTCTATCAATATTCGCAAGCCGATAGCTCAGTGATGAGTCTCATGGCGATTTCGGGAACGGTTGCGGCTTCACCTGGAACGGTAAATCCAGAACAATTGCCTGAGCAAGTTCCTGTGGAGAAAAAAACGGAGATCGTACATATTTCGCAAAGTAGTGTTGATCCAGCCGATCTCCCTATCAGCGCGAAGATTACTAATCTAGAGATTGGACCAGATGGAACATTGCCCGTTGTAAAGCTGCAGTATCGCTCTCCTTCCCAGGTAAGAGATACGGTGATCACCATGACTCCAAAGGGTGAAGATGAATATACGGCGGTAATTCCTGCGGCTGCGTTGGAAGAGCCAGAATTGCACTACAGCATTCGCGTAAACAATGTGACAGAGAGCTATTCTGTTCATGTGAACCTGCCAACGTTTGATTCGAACAATGTGCCGCCACTGTTAATCACAGAGCTGCTGCCGAATTCGACGAATGTAAAAGGAACGAGTAGTGACGCTTTTGAATTCATTGAGGTTTATAACAATACTGACGCACCGATTGATTTCAAGAACTACAAGATCTATTATCGCTATCCTGATAAAGGCAACGCTTCCGATGTGAAGTGGCCTTCGACGAAAGAGAACTTTAAGATTCCTGCACAGCAGTCCGTTGTGTTCTGGATTATTAATAGTGCTAATAGTACGTATACGGCTAATGAATTCAATACGAATCTGGTGGAAGGCACAAACCTATTTCTGATCAAAAGTGATGGTATGGCCAACTCTGGCCGCCGGGGCAGTCGTAATCAAGAGTAATACGGAGAAGGAGATTTCCTCCGCGTATTATGATGCTGACCTTACCTATGATGGTGGAGTTAAAGGTGACGATACCAAAGAAAATAAAGCCCTTCTATACAAATATCCTGTGAATGGGCAAAGCAAAATGCTCAAGACTAGCACGGGATCAGCCGTCCCGTCACCAGGCCGGGTGGATGTAGCACAACTTCCAAACACGCCGATCCATGTGGAGCCGGATACCGAAAATCCGACGGTAAATGATCTGACTGCCATAACGGAGATTGATCAGTCGATGAGTCTTGATTTGAAGGCTTTCGCTGATGACAATAAAGCTGTTACGTCCGTAGAAGTAAGAGTAGCTTCGGATAAGCAGCCCGATTTTGTCAGCCATAATTTATCCCAAGACTTCAACGATAGCTTGTATCACTTTAAATTATCATCAGCTGATTTGATTGGTAGAAATGAAATACAGTATTATTTTGTCGTTTCTGATGGAACGAATGAGACAGAATCTCCGGTAATGAAAATGAAAATTACAGGTGGTCCCGATCAATCAGCTCTTCGTTTGAATGTGAAGGATGGGCAATTCATTAATGGCTCCATGGCGGTAAAAGGAACCTCTGCCACCGCTAAGGCTGATGAAGTGGGATTGAGCATCGACAATAAGGTGCTGGGCAATAACGAAGCATATGCCGCCCTTGAGAATGATGCTTACTTTGTATTTGAAGCTAAGAATGTTGATTATTATTTCAAAAATGGCATTACAATGGGACCGGAAGAACTAGGGGATGCGAGCATCCTGTATACCTTTATGGACCCGATTACTACGTATACGACAATGACCTTCCCGATTTCCTCTGCCACTTTACAAGTGGGCACGGATAATGTGATCTACATTCGGGCTGGCTCTAAATCATCGCCTTTTGACCCTCGTCCAGAGGAGAATAAAGATGATTTTGAAGTCAAAAATGTTCGCCTTCTGCTTGCAGATGGTACTGAAATTTGGGACCCCGCTTATGCAGAACGTGATAAAGAAATTAAGATGGGGGACAGCGCAGGTAAGCACGAATCCATCGGCTTCCGGTTCGATCTGAAATCGGATTTGTTCCGTTCGAAGGCTTATAACTGGAATACTAAAGAAGTAACTGACGGAGAACATAAAGTAACACTGACCGAAGGTGGATCCAAGATATCGTCAAATGTAATTGTAGACAACACGCCACCATCTATCAAAGCATCGATTGAAGAAGGAAAAACTTATCGTGGTAATTTCGAAATTGCTGCTGAGATTAAGGATACTTACGCAGGTGTAGATAAAGTCAGCGTGAAGCTGGACGGCAATGTTATTGAGCTGCCTTATGCTACTTCGTCTGGGAAGTTGTCCGGTGGAGACCATACGCTTTCTATCACTGCCCTGGATAAGATCGGCAATCAGGTGGAGAAGGTCATTACATTCCATGTGCCGAATGAAAATCCATTTGCACCACTGCTGATCTCACCTACGAACTGGGAGAGCGGTGTAGGTACTAATCCAACTTTGAAGGTTAAGGTTGAAGATCCTAACAAGGATAAGATGGGCGTTACCTTCTATAGAGGTTTCAAGTACGATGGTAACCATCCAGAGCAAGGATTTACTGGATTTAAGAACGCATCCGATACAGAACCGCCAAAACAATCCGTTCCTGCGGGCGAACAAGCGCTTAGCACTGACGAATACAGTAAAATAAGTGCTATGTACGGACAGTATTTAATTAACGATGCTGTTGAACAATTTCCTTATCAGCGTTATGAAATTAAGCTGGATGAATCAGTGAAAGCTTCAGATCGTGTGGATATTGAATGGAAAGGGAACTCGTTGCCGGGACGTAAAGTTAGTCTCTACGCTTGGAGTCCTGCTGGAGGGAAATGGGTACAGCTGGATCATTTGATCGCCGGAACTGAGGATTTTGAATTGAAATCTACGGTGACTGTTGGAGAATATGCTAATGGGAATAGCATTGCAGTCATGGTTCAGGATGAGATTGCGTCCGTGGCTAAGACAGCAACTACAGTTACGCAAGATACGTATGACTTCTCTTTTGTATGGATGTCTGATACGCAATATTATTCACAGAGCTACCCTTACATTTATCGTAAGAATGTGAAGTGGATTGCTGACAACAAAGAGAGCTTGAACCTGAAATATGTTATCCATACAGGCGATATCGTGGATAAATCCTATCAAGAGTATGAGTGGAAGGAAGCTGATCAGAACATGAAGGTTCTGGAGGAGGCTAACATTCCTTATGGTGTTCTTGCGGGTAACCATGACGTAGGTCATCAAACCGGAGATTACACCAAGTTCTGGGAATACTTCGGGGAGTGGAGATTCAAGAACATGCCGACCTTCGGTGGCTCTTATGACAATAACCGAGGTCATTATGATTTGGTATCTGCGAACGGAAATGATTTTATTATCGTGTATATGGGCTGGGGACTGGCAGAGGAAGAAATAGAATGGATGAATGAGATTGTTGCCCGTTATCCAGAGCGTAAAGCCATCCTCTGTCTCCACGAATACATGCTGGTATCTAATAACCGCGCGCCGATTGCCGATACAATCTTTGAAAAGGTTGTAAAACCTAACAAGAACGTAATCGCAGCACTGTCCGGTCATTATCATGATGCAGAGCTTAAGGTAGATGAGTTGGATGATAACGGCGACGGTATTCCAGACCGCAATGTATATCAAATGTTGGCAGATTATCAAGGTGCCGAAGAGGGTGGACTTGGTTATATTCGTCTGCTTCAGTTCGATGTAGCTGACAACAAGCTTCGCGTGAAGACTTATTCGCCTTATTTGGATGATTATAATTACTATGATGAAGGTGAATTCCCAGGCAAAGATGAGTTCGTACTAGATCTGGATCTACAGCCTGTGACTAAACGAGTGGCTACCGATTACATCGGGGTCAAGATTTATAGCGACCAGAAAATCACGGCCAATCAGCAGGTGGTGAGCGGCGCGGAGACTCAAGTTACTTGGAGTAAGCTGAATCCGGATAGCTACTACCAATGGTATACAAAGGTCGAGGATGATCACTCCGGCAGTGTGCTTTCAGACATTTGGGGATTCTACACTGGAAAAGAGGATGTAACACCTACACCTCCAGTAGTTTCACCAGTGCCAACAGTGACTCCAACGCCTACCGCCACACCAGTAGCGGAAAAAGGAAGTATTGAACTGACCTTGGGAAGTGACGGCACGTATACCGCTGATCCGTCAGCATTGAAGCAGCTGATAGAGGAAGCTGCTACAGGGGGAAGTCTCAAGATTAGCGTAGGCGGAGCAACTTCGGCTCAAGATCAGATTAAACTTGCAGTTGATGCAGCGAGCATACAACTGGCTGTCGCTAAGAAGCTAGATCTGAATATTGTGTCTTCCAACGTTACATTGAGCGTACCAACAAGCTCCATACCAGCGATCCCGGCCGGCAGTGATATGCTGCTACTGAGCGTAGATACAAGTACGACATCTGTACTAACAAATGTCGCTGGAATGAGTCCATCAAGGGCTACCGTTACGCTGAACCTCAGTACTACAGCAGGCGGCAAAGAAACGGCCATTCACCAGTTTAAAGGTGCCGTTACAATTACCTTGACCCTGACGAAGGAACAGCTTGCCAGGATCGATACAGATTTTGCAGGTGTCTATTATGTAAATGGCAGCACCTTGGAATATTTGGGTGGAGTGTTTAAAGGGAATACAGTTACCTTTACAACCGATCACTTCTCTTCCTTCGCGGTGCTGGAATACGTTAAGCAGTTTAATGATACTGCTGGTCACTGGGCAGAGTCGTATATTTCCAAGCTGACCGCTAAGCATGTGATAAAAGGGATCGACGATACGCATTATGGACCACAGGCAAATGTAACCCGTGCAGACTTTGTTACACTGGCCATTCGTTCCCTTGGATTGGATGAGGCAAGTGGGGCTATCGCGAACAGTACTTTTGCTGATGTACTTAAAGAGGCGTATTATGCATCATCGATTGACAAAGCTGCTCAACTTGGATTCATCCAAGGCAGTGATGGCAAGTTTCGTCCTAAAGATGCTATTACTCGTGAGGAAGCGGCAGTTGTCCTGCAAAAACTGATACAGTACAAAGAAGGATCGCAATCTTCTTTTGCTGCTACTGCAAGCTTTAAGGATATGAACAGCGTATCAGAGTGGGCGAAACAAGCGGTAAGTGAATTGAAAGTTAAGGGAATCCTTGATGGCAAGGGTGACAATAACTTCGATCCTCGTGGCAAAGTAACCCGTGCTGAAATTGCAAAACTACTTTATGGAATAATCAATTTATAAGAATAGTATGGCAAAGGCAGGCAGAGGTAACTCTGACCTGCTTTTTGTCCTTTTTTGTACCTTACATCCCTT
>DJUJ01000174.1:6688-6920 GCA_002438345.1 Paenibacillus sp. UBA6285 | reverse complement strand
AATCTATTTGGATGTAAATATGCTAAAATTAACAAAAGATAAGTAACAATATTCAAAATTAGAGTATTTTTTAAATCGTACTTATGCCTTAATTAATAATTGATTTTACACTAAATCTTCATTTTAGAGCTTTATATAAATGGACTCTTAGTGAGAATACAATAAAGTTTTTATTATAAAAAGATAAGTCAAACGAGCTCTTTCAGCTCTTGACTTATCTTTTTCATTTCCT
>DJUJ01000174.1:6298-6581 GCA_002438345.1 Paenibacillus sp. UBA6285 | reverse complement strand
TCTTGATTTCATATTCTGCTGAAAGAATTTCGTATCAATAATTACCGTCTGCTTATCTTTCTTTAGCACAATATCCGTCTGCATAACAGGAAGGGCTTCGTTGTATCCATCATCGACATCCCAGTGGATCTTAGATCGTGAGACTTTTCAGTCTGTTTCTTTCTGATAGAATGCGTAGACAAAATTCTCAAACAGCGTGGATAATGCTTGTTCGTCCTTTATTTCTTTTAATTGATGACTGCCTGCTTCATCACTGATCAACATAGAGTCATAGAGAAACTTC
>DJUJ01000174.1:629-6238 GCA_002438345.1 Paenibacillus sp. UBA6285 | reverse complement strand
ATTGATTTTACCTTTCACGAACATCGAGTCTTCCTGATGAGGGATATATTCCTTGTAAGGTCCCTGTTTGATAATCTTGCGATAGGCGATAATCAGTATTTCTGTATAGAGGTCTGTCAGATTATCAAACTTCTCAGCTGACAGATTCTGATAGTCATTGAATGACAGAGACTTATAGGCATAGCTCAGCATGTAAAAGATATTCTTAATCGGTATATTTGATGCTGTCATGCAGAATCCCTCTTAACTTCGCCGCTTCCTGATCCACTTTATCCTGATCATCAAACCAGTACTCCTCAAGCTGCGGTATTATCTCGTACTCCAGTATTTCTTCCAGTCTTTCCCGCGTATTCTCACTGATTGCTTCATCCGTGAAGTAACTATGACCAATTTCAAAGCCGCTGCCTAATGACTGGGTAATCGATTGATTCAGACGGACAATCTGCTCAATGAAAGAGACAAGCAGTTCCGTGTTTTCGTATGTCTTCACATAAGTATGGAAGCTCGGATGATTGAAGGCCGGCTTCAATTCAAAGAATGAGAAGCGGCGTCTCAGTGCATAGTCGAGCGCTCCCAGACTTTTGTCTGCTGTATTCATGGTACCGATGATGTAGACGTTGCTTGGTACGGAAAAGGCGCGATTCGAATAGAGGAGATTAAGAGATTTATCTCTTTTGTCTGCCTCAATCAGCATCATCAGCTCCCCGAAGATCTTACTCATATTTCCGCGGTTGATTTCGTCGATGATAAAGAAATAAGGACGCTCTGGATCTTGACGTGCGCGGTCACAGAACCTGATGAACGGGCCTTTAGCAAGTGTGAAGCCTTTCGTCTCCTCATTCGGACGATAACCTTCAATGAAATCCTCATAGCTGTAGCTCTGATGAAACTGCACAAAATGAATCCGGCTCTTATCGACTTCGCCCATCATCGNNGAATACGGCTCTTATCTACTTCGCCCATCATCGTGTAAGCAAGACGGTCAGCGACATAGGTCTTACCGACGCCCGGAGCTCCTTTAAAGATCAGGTTCTTCTTGTGCTGCAGGATGGATTTCAGACGTGTCAGGTCTTGAAGGGACATAAAGACGTCTGCCAGGAAGTCATCGTCAGAATAAAGATCATTACCTTTTGTGTGTTCAGATCTTGTAGATACAAACTCTATGAAGCTAGTTAAACTCGTATTTATATGCGCAGTATGTTTTTCATATTTTCCTTCATCAAAGTCTTTTAAAATTTTATGCCTTATTTCATAAAGACTGCTCAGATTAACTTCAGTGAAAATATTAATATCATAATCACTCGAAAAATCTTTTAATGCAGAAATTCTTGCATTAATTGTTTCTTCATCAATTAAAGTCCCGTCAGAATTAGGCTGATTTTTAAGCCAGGACTGATAATTATTAATCATTTGTGTAGTCAATAAGTCAGATTGATTTCGTTCATTGATAAGTGCTTCTGTTTCTTCAATCCATTCAGGATAAGGAGTAAACTTCGTTAAAGTTTTCTGAGCTATTTGTGTATCCGTTGGCCATTCTCCTGTTTTAATCCATTCTACACTACGAGTATGATGGTAAGGTTCTAATTGAGGATTAAATTGATAGTCACCTCGAATAATTCCTTTACCGATGATTCTTTTTCGACCATTCTTAGCATACACAATATCACCAATTTTCATTTCATTTGAAAATTCCCATAAAGCCAGTGCATTATTTGAAGGAGTTGTATTGTAGTTATAAATTCGTTTTAATTCATTCTGAATCGTTTTCTTGTCTGTATATTTCTTTAAATCGCTCATTTCATTCCAACCTATCGCTATCATTCCTTGTTGCAGAAAGTCATTCCATAGTTGTGCATTCTCACCGGGACTGATTATCCAGTAATTTGTATCAGGATTAATCATTTGTTATCTCCTCTCATTCCTTGGACCGCTTCTTGGTTTCCCAATTCGAAATCTATAATCACAACTTCTCCACCCGCTGCCATATTGGATTCGATCAAGCTCGTGCAGAGCTTGCCGAAATGTTTAAACAGGCTTAATGAACCTACATACAAGAAAAGGATTTACTTATTTACACATAATTCTTGACGGTCTCTTCTACAAGGGCAAATGTCATTGCATTTGCAAAAAAACGAAACATTATAGGGAGTCACAGATTGTTTGCTCTGGATAGTCATGCACTCGACCATAATATGGATATATGTCGGAAAATCCAACCGGAATTTATTGAAATACTTCCAGGCATAATTCCAAGTATTATTAAAGAGATTCAAAATGCCACTGCGATACCAGTAATAACCGGAGGCTTGATTCGAACACAGGAGGATGGGGATATGGCTATCAAATCCGGGGCTCATGCTGTAACTACATATAATGTGAAATTATGGTAAAATTATGCGAAAGACAGTTATGAATAAGAAACGAATTTATAATAATTAGAAAAATTAATAAAATTGAATTGACAACGTTTTCATAAACTACTATATTAGTTATAAGTTAACAGCTTGTGACGAGATTAAGAGACACATTAAGTACTTTGGGTAAACCCCGAAGGTATTTGATGTGTATTTTTGTGTGTTATGAGTATGGGAATAGGAGGAGTCAAGGAAGAGTTCAGATTTTAAAATTATATTGAGTTACAAGTAATAACTTTGTGAAACAAGGGGGATCATCATGAAAAATGTAAAAAGACCATTAATTTTATTGATTGTTGCACTATTACTTATTGGTATCGGCAGTGCAGTTGCTGCTAGCTTTAACAGCGCCGGCGGGGATGTAGATGTGTCCCGTATTTATTTTGACACTGAGCGGGGAGAGCTGTCGGGTTTGCTTTATAAACCAGAAGGGGCAGACGAAGAGGCAAGGCCGACAATCATCGCCACGCACGGGTATTTGAACTCTGGTGAAATGCAGGATGCCCAAGCCATCGAAATGTCCAAGCGGGGTTATGTAGTCCTGGCGCTGGATATGTATGATCATGGACATTCTACTGGAACGATGGAGAAACCGGTTCCGTTCTTCTCCTTCTGGCCGCAAGCTATGTATGATGCGGTGCAATACATGTATGAACAGGATTACGTATTGAAAGATGGCGAAGGAAATGGGATTATCGCTGTTTCTGGGCACTCCATGGGAGGCTTCTCTTCAACGCACGCAGTGATGTTGGATGAGGTTGATTTCCAGGAATCAGGTATCCGCAAAATTCAAAGTTCCTTGACGATGGGTTCTGATTATCAGTGGTTGAAAACACTTGACTATACAGACGAACAAATCAACGCTTCCTATGGGCCGCGTCCTTCAGGGAAAATTGCTGGCGTTTACGATGAATTTTTCTTTAATGCAGAAGCAGCTGCGGCAGGTCAGCCTGTCGTTAAGAAAGACTACGTCAGCACAGCCGAAGGCCTTGGGTTTTTAGGCGGACTGAAATCAGCGAAAGCGGGTAAATTTTATGAAGTGGATGGCGGTCAACGGATTATTTACCAGCCTAACGAAACACATCCATGGAATCATTTTTCACAGCAGTCTACTGAATATGCAATCGACTTCTATGACACAGCTTTTTCGGATTACGGTAATTTAGTGGCAATCGGTGAAGATGGACAAACATGGATGTGGAAAGAATGGTTTTCATTTATAGCTTTGATAGGTTTTTTCCTCCTTTTCATTCCAGTTATCAACTTGTTGACGAAACTGCCATTCTTCAATTGGGTTTACACAGAGCGTCCGGCGGCGCTTTCTGCACCAAAAACAGATGGTGCGAAACTCGCTGGTTATATACTGCTTATTGTGGGAGCGCTTTATCCGGCCCTTTTCTTTACGGCATTATACAGCGCTAATGAAACAGGGATGACCTTGCTGCGTCAAATCAGCATGATCACCATTGGATTATCTGCGCTGATATTATTGTTCAGCCTTGTAAAAAATTCCGCCAAGTCAGTAAAAATGGGCTCGGGGCTAATTCTTGGCTTAAGCATCGTACAATATATTTTCCTCCATCAGCAGGAACGATTTTTTGCGACTACAGAATGGTTTGGCGGAGCTACTGTCAATCCAATTCTCTTCTGGGCTATCAATGTTGCGATAGTGACGCTGATGATTTTGGTTGGTTATCACTTTGTTTCGAAAAAAGCAGAAGGAGCACGTTTCGCGAATTATGGATTACGTGCTAACATCAAAACGATCATCTCAGCTTTTGTTACCGCTATACTTGCTGTCATTATCGGATATGCTGTCCTCTATTTAGTGGATGCAATTTTCCGAGTCGATTTCCGTCTATGGACCGTAGCAGTAAAAACATTTGAAGAACAGCATGTATGGGCCCTTTTACGCTATGCGCCATTATTCTTCATCTACTATTTCATCGTGGGAATATCAGTCAATGTCAATACAGCCAGCAGTTTTTATGATGGATGGAAAGGTTATGGCATATCCATTCTCCACTTTATCGGTGGACTGATCCTATATTTGATCTATCATTATGGCTTGTTGTTCATTACAGGGACGGGCGGCTATCCTGCAGAGTCATTATCATCGATTATTGTAATCGGGCTTGTGCCGATCCTTTTGGTAGCAGCAGTTTACAATCGTTACTTTTTCAGAAAAACTGGAAATGTCTATGTTGGGGCATTTCTGAATACAATTTTATTAACGATGATTACTTTAGCAAATACAGTTCTTTATACAATACTCTAGTGATTTAAAGAATGAAGGAGAAGGGTAAGGGATAAATGAACCGCACCCCAAATGGTAGACACTTTAAAAAAAGTGACCCATTGAAGTGACCCCGAATCCTTATGGAAGCGCTATATATTGTGTGAATGGAAATAGAAGGTTGGGTTATGGAGATGAGATTACCATGCCAAAAACTTTAATTGACGTTTTTACTGTCTATAATATTATTATCAATTGTGATTAATTGCAAAAGACTACGGATGACGACGATTGTTTCAGATGATGAAAGTCATCAGATGAAGGGAAGTACTTTATCATTCGGAAGTAGCTGGCTGATGATTTACTTGAGCTGGTTTAATATGAAAAAGATTTTAAACAACTTAACTCGGCATCTCCTCTTATAGATTAAGAGGAGATTTTTTGAATTTGCCCTAACATTCCTGACAACCTGCGTCATTTCTTGTCATAGCCTTACCATATACTCCTATAAAAAGGAGGTCATTTGCACATGGATAAATTCAAGAAGATGTTGTTTGACTACTTTGTCGTCCTGGAGGAGGAATATGAGCCGCCGTCCATTAATGCTGTTTCTGCTGATTCATACTATTGTCTCAGCAGCAGTCTTTTATATAGGGACTTTATAATAAGAAATCTTAACTACTGGAGCCTGTTTTTGTCTCCCTTCCGATCCAAATTCTTCTTTGCCGCCATTCCCGGTAAATGTTATAGAAGCACAGCAGAATCCAGAGAAGACTCAGTATACGCCATAACCACTCGTCACTCAGATAAACGGTGAGGTAATAACAGATGGCGGCGAAGGCTATGATGCAGAGTCCCTGAACAATGGTATTGATCCATGACCACTGCAGCCGAACTGTCAGGGGGTAATGCCTGCTGTAATCTTCACGGTTCAGGGTATTGGTGAAAATGCTTGTACC
>DJUJ01000174.1:0-619 GCA_002438345.1 Paenibacillus sp. UBA6285 | reverse complement strand
AGGCCTGATCTGATGATGTCAGGTAGATACAGCAAGCCGAGGATAAGCATGCCGATCTGGCTGAAAAGAAGAATAGCGTCGGTTCTATTCATATAGGTCTCCTTTAGTGATTAGGGTAATTTTAGCCATTGTATCATATACTTGGCAAAAACTGTGTGTTGATGTGTGAAAATCCACCTCACAGGGAATAATCAACTATTACAAGGGGGAGGTATTGTATGGACATTAAACGATTGTTTGAGAATGACAAGGTTTATTTTGCGGCTACATTGAATCCAGGTGCAACGGCTGAGGAGATTGAGGCGCTTGCTGAAGTGTTCAAGGCACCGCTTGATGAACAGTTTGTGGCGCTCTACCGGGAGGCGGATGGCGAGAGTTACGACAGTATCGGTCTGTTCTTCGGTCTTGAGTGGCTGCCACTGGAGGAAGTCATCAGAGAAGTCGAGTTCAATCAGGATGAAGCAGAGGAGATGACGGCGGCTATTGTGCCTGAAGATGCCATCAAGAAAGAATATTATCATGCGCTCTGGCTGCCCTTTGCGACTGACGGCTTCGGTAACTTCCTGGCCGTGGACACGGATCCGGGTGAGACCGGCACGAAGGGGCAGGTGATTACGTA